>NZ_CP047048.1:1510790-1812948 GCF_030408555.1 Corynebacterium aurimucosum
GGCCCCGGACAGACTGCACAGCCGGAGATTGAGCTAGCTCGGTGCGTAGCCACTCGCCCTTGCGGCTAACGTCGGCGAGGAAGGGGGCGTCGACAAGCTCCAGCACCGTCGCTGCCGCCGCACAGGAGACGGGATTTCCGCCGAAGGTCGTGCCGTGCGAACCCGGAGTAAAGAGATCCTTAGCCTGACCACGGGCAATCGTGGCACCAATCGGCATACCCGCGCCCAAGCCCTTGGCCATGGTGATGACATCCGGAAGGACGTTCTCATGTTGGAAGGCAAAGAAATCGCCGGTGCGCCCCACACCCGTTTGGACTTCATCGACAATCATGAGGATCCCATGCTTGGTGCACAGCTCGCGCACGGCGCTCAAGAATCCATCGGGCGCTGGAATCACACCGGTCTCCCCTTGGATGGGCTCCAAGATGATGGCGGAGGTATCCTCCGGGTTTTGCTCCACCAACGTGGTCAAATAATCAATATCGCCGTAGGTGTAGAACTCCACTCCGCCTGGGAAAGGTTCGAAAGCCTTGCGCTTTGCAGGTTGCCCCGTCATAGCGAGAGAGCCCATCGTCCGGCCGTGGAAACCATGATGCGCGGCGAGAATGCGGCGACGCCCCGTCAGGCGAGCCAGCTTAAAGGCAGCCTCATTGGCTTCCGCGCCGGAGTTGGAGAAGAAGACACGGGCGTCGCTGTCCCCCACCTTTTCCAGGAGCTTTCCGGCAGCCTCGACGACAGGTTTGCTGGCGAAGAGGTTGGAGACATGCCCCACGGTCGCCACCTGAGTGCTCACCGCTTCAACGATGGCCGGGTGGGCATAGCCCAGCGAATTCACTGCAATGCCGGCGAGCATATCAATGTATTCTTTACCGTCTTCATCAGTAACCGTGGCTCCCTTGCCAGATACGATGGCCACGGGTGGGGTGCCATAGGTGTTGCTCAGCACCTGTCCCCACCGTTGCGTCAGTGTGGTCTGCGCAGTCACTTGTTATCGTCCTTCCTAAAGATCGTGCCTTCTGGGTAGTCCTCACGGTTGTAATCAGTGGGCAGCACCATCGTGCCGATACCGCCCGTAGTGAGCAGCTCCAGCAACACGGCGTGAGCAATACGCCCGTCGATGACATGGGCGGCGCTCACACCACCCTCGACGGCCATGAGGCAGGACTCCATCTTCGGAATCATGCCCGAATCCAAGCCGGGGAGCAGTGCCCTGAGCTTGTCAACCTCAATTTTCGATACCAGGGATTCGCGGTTGGGCCAATCGGTATACAGACCCTCCACATTGGTGAGGATAACCAGGCGTTCGGCACCTAGGGCTCGTGCCAGCGCGCCGGCAGCGATATCCGCGTTAATGTTGTAGACCTCGCCGTCATTTCCGGGAGCGATGGTGGACACCACCGGGATGCGCCCGGCCTCGATGATGTCCATGACAGCAGAAGGTTCGACGCTGACAATGTCCCCCACCATGCCAATATCGGTGGGCTCACCGTCGACGTCAACGAGCCGCTTGCGGGCTTTAAACAACCCAGCATCCTCACCGGAAGTTCCCACAGCATAGGGACCATGGGAGTTGATGAGATTGACCAACCCGCGCCCCACTTGGCCGAAGAGAACCATGCGGACCACGTCCATGATTTCCGGGGTGGTCACCCGGAAGCCACCTTTGAATTCCCCTTCAATGCCCAGCTTGCCTAACATCTCATTGATCTGCGGTCCGCCACCATGCACCACGACGGGCTTAGCGCCCACGGTGCGCAGGAAAACCATGTCGGCGGCGAAGGCAGCCTTGAGCGAGTCATCCACCATCGCGTTACCGCCGTACTTGACGACGACGATCTTGTCGCGGTAGTGCTGCAGCCACGGCAAAGCTTCCGCGAGCACCGTGGCGCGGTCAGCATTGCTTAATCCCTGAAGCATTCTTCCTCCCCGTGAGAACTAAGAGCTATACGCGGAGTTGATCTCCACGTAGTCATGGGACAAGTCGGTGGTACGCACGAAGGCAGTACCGCTTCCTCCGGTTCCGAGGTCCACGCGCACGTCAATGTCGGCGCCAGAAAGGTCAACATCGCGCGCCCCGGGCGCACCAGTGGACTTAACGCATACGGCCTGGTCATTGAAGAACACGGAAATATTCTCCGGGTCCATATCGGCATCCGCCACGCCCACTGCGGCGAGCACGCGGCCCCAGTTGGGATCCGAGCCGAACATCGCGCACTTGAAGAGGTTGTCGCGCCCTAACGTCCGCGCAGCGTTCAGCGCCTGCTCATTGGTGCTCGTTCCCTCCACGGTGATCTTTACGCGCTTGGTCACGCCCTCAGCGTCTGCCTGGAGCTGGTCCGCGATATCGGAGCACACGGCCAGGACCGCTGCATCCAACTCCTCCTGGCTCGGTTCTACACCAGAAGCACCAGAGGACAGGATGATGACGGTGTCGTTCGTTGACGTCGAACCGTCCACATCGAGCGTGTTGAAGGTCTGATCACTGGCGGCCTGCAGGGCCGAGTGCAATGCTTGTGGGGAGGCCACGGCATCCGTGGTCACGCATACCAGCATGGTGGCCAGCGAGGGAGCCATCATACCCACGCCTTTGCCCATCGCGCCCATGCTCCAGCCGTCGGACTCGACGACTGCTTCCTTAATTACGGTATCGGTGGTCATGATGGCCTCTGCCGCAGCCTGACCGTGAGCCTTATCCGCACCCAAATTCCCGGCAACCACCCCGATGCCTGCTAGCGCCTGCTCCATGGGCAGTGGCTCTCCGATGAGGCCCGTCGAGCAAGCAGCAATGTTGGCTACAGGAATACCCGTGTGTTCGGAAACAGCGGCAACCATCGCCGCGGCGTCCTTGTCTCCCTGCTCGCCGTTGCAGGCATTAGCGTTGCCAGAGTTATAAATAACTGCTTGAAGTGTGCCATCGGCTACTGCCTCGCGGGAAAGCTTCACGGGTGCGGCCACCACGCGGTTGCGGGTGAACACCGCCGCTGCGTCGAAATTCGGGCCCTGGTTAACCACGAGTGCCATATCAGGCTTTCCCGAGGGCTTAATCCCCGCCCTCGTGGCCGCTGCCAGGAAACCTGCGGGTGCAGTGATCATTTTTATTTTCTCCTTGTCTTAACAGAACGGAAGTCCCCACGGAATTGGATAGCGCGGGGAACGCGCGCGAGTATTTCGAGTGCTTAAGGTGCGACGGCCGCTTGCGGCAGACCCAAGGTTTCCTCCCAGCCCAAGGTCAGGTTCATGCATTGGACAGCTGCACCGGCGGTGCCCTTGCACAAGTTGTCTAGGGCTGCGGTTATCACCAGACGCTGAGCGCGTTCGTCCACGTGAGCCTGGATGTGGACCATGTTGGTCCCCACTACGTTCTGTGTTTCCGGCTGCTGACCTTCCGGCAGAACCAGGCAGAACGGCTCTTCCGCATAGAACTCGCGGAAAGCTTGAACAACGCTGTGCTTGTCAGCATCCCCCTTCAGCGGTGCCGTAATCGTCGCCAGGATGCCACGCGGCAAAGGCGCGAGCACCGGAGTAAAACTCACCGAAACCGACTTCTGCGTAAAGGGCTGTAAGTTTTGTAGGACTTCCGGAGTGTGTCGATGAGTACCGCCCGGCTTATAAGCCTTGAGATTGCCCATTGTTTCCGCGCCTAGCTGGGCCACGGAGGCCTTCTTTCCCGCGCCGGAAACACCGGTAATCGCAATGACGGACAGATCCGGTTCAATCAGCCCTTTCGCCACGGCAGGCAGCGCGCCGAGTGTAATCGTGGTTGGGAAACACCCAGGGACGGCCACACGGTTGCTGCCTTTAAGCTTGTCCCGGTTGCCGGGAACTTCAGGAATTCCATAAGGCCACGAACCGGCATACTCCCCGCCATAAAATGCATCCCAATCTTCCTTGTTGCGGAGGCGGAAATCGGCGGCGCAATCAATGACAGTGACGGACTCCCCCAGCTGACGACCAATCTCCGCGGAATGCCCATGCGGCAAACCGAGGAAAACGATGTCATGGCCCGCCAAAATTTCCGGAGTGGTGTCCTCGATGACGCGATCTGCTAACTGCGGCAGGTGCGGCATGAGTTCGGAGACTCGCTGACCAGCATTGGAGTGCCCCGTCAGCGCGCCGATATGCAGATCACCTGAAAGGTACGCTGGGTGCGATAGTAAGAGACGTAGAATTTCGCCTCCTGCATAACCCGTGGCTCCGGCGATAGCTACTGAAATAGTCATGCAGCCACAGTAGCAAATAATGCACTCCGCCGTATGTTATTCAATCAAATTGGAAGCACTTTTCTTCATTCCGCAGAGAATAAGGCTCGGATCTCCGCAGTGTCCTGCGAAAATTCGAGCCTTGCAGTAGGGATAGGAGCGAAGCCTACATGACGCGGGAGGAAACCTGTCCGAGGCCTTCGGCGCCTGACACGGCCTTCTTTCCTGCGTAGCCCAGGTAACCCTGTGGGCCAACGAAGTGGATACCACCTTGGGCGTCCGCGATGGCGGTGACCTCATTGAATTGGTGAACTTGGCCAGGCTGCAAGCGCTTGAAGTTGGAAGTCGTGAGCCCCTGGTTGAAACAATCAGCCTTGGAGCGGCCCGCATGGTAGAAGAAGCGTGGTGCCAACTGCCCCGGCGGGTTGCATTCCGGACTAGTGGCACGTGCGCCATTGGACAGACAAGCGACGTAAGTTCCTTCAATATTCGCCGCTTCGCAGTTGACGGTGCCATCAGCATTGGAGAAACCCTGGGACAAGTCAGCGGAAGCATGTGGGGCGATGGTCAGTGCGCCGACGACCGCGGCGGTAGCTGTAAGACGAGAAATCAAACGCATGGTGTGAACATTCCTTTCGGTGTGGAAACGCTGCCCCCTTGAGGTTATGAGCCAAGCCACACTACATCCAGTTCCAGGGGACCTGTCCCCACCCCTTCACTCCTTGCAGCATAAGAAAACCCGGCTCACATGGTGCGTGAGCCGGGTTAAGGAACCAAAGGTGCCAGTAAACGCTAAGCGCGCATCTCCGCACCAAGACGCTGCTTGGCTAGGTCTGCGGCAGCGAGTCGGTGCTCGTTAGCTTCTTCATCAGTCAGCGTGCGGTCATCTGCGCGGAACAAGAGCTGGAAGGCAAGGGACTTCTTACCTTCACCGAGCTGCTCACCACGGAAGACATCGAAGAGCTCCACAGATTCCAAGAGCTCGCCGGCGCCTTCCTCAACCACTCGGCGCACTGCCTCTGCCGGGGTATCCTCATCCACCACCAGTGCGATGTCTTGGTGCAAGGCCGGGAAGGAGGAGAGGACCGGTGCTGGGAACTTCTCCTCCAACGGCAGCGCAGTGACATCGAGCTCCATGGCGCACGTGCGGGCTGGAAGCTCAAGGGCCTCCAGTACCTGCGGATGCAGCTCGCCGGCATAGCCCACGACGGTTTGCTCGTCTGCAGCGAGGACTAAGGCGGCACAGCGGCCCGGATGCCACGGGAGCTGCTCGGCCGCCTTGACAGTGATGTCAACACCGGCGGCGCGGGCAACCTGGCGCGCGGACTCAATGGCATCTGCGTAGCTATAAGCACGACCAGAGCCCCACGGACCTTCGTGCTCAATGTTGCCGGTAGCGACCGTGGCCACGTGCAGCGGCTGTAGCGGCAGCGACTCCAAAAGCTCGCTCACCACGGAGTCCTCCGGGCGTGTCTCCACCGACGGCATCGGGGACGCATCAGCACGCTTGAATGCCACCTGTTGGAGACCGAAGAGGGCGAGGTCACTTCGGCCACGGGCCACGTTGCGGGCGATGGCTTCAAGGAGATTCGGAAGCAACGTCGTGGACAGAATGGCCTTATCCGATTCGAGAGGATTCTGCACGGCAACAGTGCGGCGACGCGGATCTTCCCTATCCAGACCCCAGGTGTCGAAGGTGTCGTTGGCAATGAACGGCGAAGGCAGAACCTCGGCATAGCCCGCATAAGCCAAGCCGTGTCCGATTGCACGGCGACGCTTCTGGGCCGGAGTAAGGCCATGACCTCCCACCGGGGTAGGCAGAATTGTCGGAATATCTTCGAGGCCCTCCAGACGCAGGATCTCCTCGATGAGATCCACATCCATGTCGATGTCGGTGCGCCAAGACGCGGGGACGACGGACAGTTCTTCTTCGCCAGAGACCTCGCAGCCCACCTCAATAAGGCGCTTCACCACGGTCTCGCGGGAGTACTCAACGCCGGCGTATTCGCTCGGCTTGGCGGCGCGCAGCGTGATGGGCTCGCGCTTGGCGACGTCTCCCACGAGCGTCCGGCCCTCCTCGATGGTGCCGCCCGCGATTTGCTGCAGCAGCGCACACGCAACGTCGAGAGCAACCTCTACGATGGCCGGGTCGACGCCACGCTCGAAACGGCGGGAGGCTTCCGAGGACAGCTTGTGGCGGCGCGACGTGCGGGCCACGGTAATCGGATCCCAAATGGCCGATTCGAAGTACACGTCAGTGGTCGTCTCGGAGATTTCAGAGGTCGTGCCGCCCATGACACCAGCCAGGGACTGAATTCCGTTGCCATCGCAAATGACCACGTCACCCGCCGAAAGCTCACGCTTGACATGGTCGAGGGTCTCAAATGTCTCCCCCTCGCTAGCATTGCGCACCACGAGTTCGCCGTTCACGACGTTGGCATCGAAGGCGTGCATCGGTGCTCCAAGGAGCAGCATAACGTAGTTGGTGATGTCGGTCGCCAGATTGACGCTGCGCTGGCCGGACAGCATCAGCTCGCGCTCCATCCAGAAGGGTGTGCGGGCAGCGGGATCAATGCCGCTAACCTTGCGCAGACCAAAGCGCTGGGCCTTGGTTTCTTCGCGCAGATCGACGGCGATCAGCTCGCCCTTCGGCGCCGGTACAGCAGAGGTATCGACTCCAGCAACGTTCGGATCCTGCGCCACGTCGGGGAAGGCGAGGTCGAAAGCGGAGGCAATCTCCCGCGTCAGGCCGCGTGCGGACAAGGCATAACCCCGATCCGGGGTGATGTTGACGTCGAAGACGGTATCGGACAGCCCAATGAGGGGGCGAGCGTCCTCACCGACCTTGTCGGCGACTTCCTCTCCCAGCACGATGATGCCATCAGCCTTCGCACCAAAGCCCAGTTCAGCCGCGGAGCACATCATTCCGTTGGAGATGTGATCATAGGTCTCACGGGCAGCAATCTTGAAGCCTCCCGGCAGCTCAGCACCCGGAAGGGAAACCACGACATAGTCATTGAGGCGGAAGTTACGCGCGCCGCAGATAATGCCCTGGAGTTCGCCGGTGCCATTGGCCTTGCCAACATTCACCTGGCAGTAGCGGATTGGCTTCTTGAACTGGGTGAGCTCCTCAATCTCCACGACTTGGCCAATAACGAGCGGGCCCGTGGTCTCCGGAAGAGCCTCATAGCCCTCGGTTTCGAATCCGACGCGGACAAAACCGGAGTCTAGCTCTTCGGCGGATACGTTCCAGCCAGAGTTTGCGGTGCCGAGGAGGCGGGTAACCCAGTCTTGGGAAATAAGCATTGTTTTCTTTCTATCCTTTCTCTGGGTTCCTATGCCTGCACGCCGAATGGCAAGGTAAAGCGGACATCGCCTTCCACCATGTCGCGCATGTCGGTGAGACCATTGCGGAACTGCAGGGTGCGTTCAAGGCCCATGCCGAAGGCGAAGCCGGTGTACTCCTCCGGATCGATGCCGACCGCACGCAAAACGTTGGGGTTAACCATGCCGCAGCCACCCCACTCGATCCAGCCGGCGCCGCCCTTCTTGTTCGGGAACCACACATCGACTTCAGCAGAAGGCTCGGTGAACGGGAAGTAATTCACGCGCATGCGAGTGGTGGTATCCGGACCGAAGAGAACTTTGGCCAGGTGCTCCAGAGTGCCGCGCAGGTGGGCCATGGTCAGTCCCTTATCCACGGCAAGGCCTTCCACCTGGTGGAAGACTGGCGTGTGGGTCGCGTCGAGCTCGTCGGTACGGAAAACTCGGCCTGGGCAAGCGATGTAGAGCGGTACATCACGCTCGAGCATCGTACGCACCTGCACCGGCGACGTGTGAGTACGGAGAACCTGCTTCGAGCCCTCCTTACCCACATGGAAGGTGTCCTGCAACGTACGTGCCGGATGATCGGGCTTGAAGTTCAAAGCATCGAAGTTGAAGTACTCAGCCTCGACCTCTGGGCCGTCGGCGATTTCCCAACCCATGCCCACGAAGATGTCCGCAATGCGCTCCGACAGCGCAGTAATTGGGTGTAGTGCACCGGTCTGCGCCCGGGTAGTTGGGACGGTGACGTCGACTTTCTCCGCCTTGAGCTGCGCGGCGCGAGCCTCCTGCTCGAGCACTTCACGAATTTGTGCAAAGCGCTTCTCCATCTTGCCGCGCGCGATGTTCACCGCACGCCCAGCATCCTTGCGCTGATCCTTTGGCAACTGCCCCAGCGACTGGCGGGCCTGCGGGATATAGCCGCCATCACCAAGGTGCTCACGGCGGGCGGAAGTGAGCTCGTCGAGGTCGGATGCAGCCTCGAAGGCGGCAATGGCCTTCTGCGCGGCGGCCTCGAGGGCCTCTTCGGTCAATTCGATCTGAGGTGTGTCGGACACGTGCCTTGATTACCTTCTTCTCGCACAAAAACTAACGCGAGCTATCTTACCGTGCTTAACGACTGCTGTGGCCACCAGCCCCAGCCCAAGGAGAGACTAGCGATTCTGCTGCTTGGCAGATTCGTACAGGCAGATGCTGGCAGCCGTGGCAAGGTTCAGAGACTCTGCACGGCCCAGAATTGGAATGCGCACGCGCATATCGGCTTCATCCAACAGTTCTCCTAGTCCATGCGCTTCGTTTCCAAACAGCCATGCGGTGGGTTGGGAAAGGTCCGCATCCGCGAGGTCCACCTCGCCGTCAGCGGCCGTTGCCAGCACCTGCATGCCGGAGGAGCGCAACTTACCCAAGACATCTTTGATATTGGGATCACGAACCACGGGAATATGGAAGAGTGAGCCTGCTGATGCACGCGCGACTTTACAGCCCAAAGGGTCGACCGTCTCACCCGCGAAGATGACGCCATCGGCGCCCATGGCATCCGAAGTCCTGATCAAGGTACCTGCATTGCCCGGCTCGGAAGTAAGCACTGGGACTGAGACCAAACGCGGCTTGCCCGCCAGGATTTTACCTGCAGTCCACAGGACAGGACGGCACACAGCAAAGAGGCCTGTGCTCGTCGCCGTATCGGAGAGGTGCTTGGCTGCCTTATCGGTGATGGGATGAACATAGACGTCCATATAGCCGCAGGTTTGCACAATATGTGCAAAGCGTTCGGCGGCCTTTTCCGTTACGAAAACGTCCGTGGCTGCGCCTGTGGACACCGCTGCGTCGACAGCATTTTCACCCTCAATAAGGAAACGCTCTGCCTTCCGACGGCTAGCGGCACGATGCAATTTTGCGGCATTGACTATGCGTGGCGTGCGCTCGGTGAAGGCATTCTCAAAGTCCAGTTTCATAGCCTCCACCCTACCGAGGCCGCCTACGAGCTCACGGATCGCATGGGCAGCACAATGCAGCTAGCCCACCTCTTCCAAGCTTGAGAGAGGTGGGCTAGAAAATATGTGCAAAAGACTACTTCTTCAGCGGGATGCCGTTGGAGTCTCGGTCATAACCGCCTGCACCGGCGATGATCATGATGAACTCAATAATCACCCAGATCCAGAGGATACCCGCCGAGATTGCACCAATACCCAGCCACGACGTTAAGACGCTAAAGACACAGAGGGATACCTGGCCGATAGCGCGACCCGTGCGGCCAACGTAAAAGTTATGAGCGCCGAAGCCACCGAGGAAGAAAGCCAGCAAAAGGGCAACCAGCCAGGACTTCTGCGGCGCGTTGACCGGGGCCTGCTGAGAGTAATACTGGCCTTGACCTTGGTACCCGCCCTGCTGGGCCGGCAGGTTCTGGCCGTAGTTGCCGCCCTGGTACTGATTTCCGTTGGAGTCGAACGGATTAGAATACTGAGGGTTATTGCCCGAAGCATTCGGGTTGTTCTGCTGGAAACCGCCGTTGGGGTTCGTCATGAGAAAGACTCCTTTTTAAGCCTGTAAGCACAGGAAGAGAACGTGGGAACTTGATTAAGGTAACACAAAGCACACGCCATGTCCCCTTTTTCTTCACCTCACTGGGGCCTATTCCCCATTGGCTCCTGTGCCCATAATTGAAGCTTGGAACGCCAAACGCCCACCGTTTCCTTGATGCGGAAAGCAGTGGGCGTGGGCGGGTTAGTGAAAGCTTAAGCAGCCTTCGGAGCGTTAACGTCCTCCGGCAGTGCAGCCTTGGCGGCCTCGCACAGTGCGGAGAAAGCCTCGAAGTCATTAACAGCAAGCTCAGCCAGGATCTTGCGGTCAACCTCAATCTCAGCCAAGCGCAGGCCGTGGATGAGGCGATTGTAGGTGATGTCGTTCATACGAGCAGCAGCGTTGATGCGCTGGATCCACAGCTTGCGGAACTCAGACTTACGGGCGCGACGGTCGCGGTAAGCGTAAGTCATGGAGTGCAGCCACTGTTCCTTGGCCTTGCGGTAAAGACGGGAGCGCTGGCCGCGGTAGCCCTTAGCGGACTTCAGGATCGCGCGACGCTTCTTCTTGGCGTTAACTGAGCGCTTTACTCGTGCCACAATAATACTTCCTTATCTTGATTGTGGTGTGTGGAAATGGAGTGTTTCGGCGCTGACTATGCGCGGCCGAGAAGGCGCTTGATGCGCTTGGTGTCTGCCTTGGCAACGTCCTCGGTGCCCTTCAGGCGACGGGTGCGCTTGGAAGGCTTGCCTTCCAGGAGGTGGCGGCGGTTGGCCTGCTCGCGACGCAGCTTGCCGGAGCCGGTCACCTTGATGCGCTTGGCGGTGCCCTTGTGAGTCTTCTGCTTCATGAGAATTAAATCCTTAAATCCTAAGTGGAGCGTGGTCTACTTCTTGCCTTTGCGGACGGGCCCAAGAACCATGGTCATGTTGCGACCATCCTGCTTGGGGCGCGACTCCACGACGCCAACCTCTGCGACGTCATCAGCCAAACGCTCCAGCAGACGGAAACCGAGCTCCGGGCGCGACTGCTCGCGACCACGGAACATGATGGTTACCTTTACCTTGGAACCCTTCTCCAGGAAGCGCACCACGTTGCCCTTTTTGGTCTCGTAATCGTGATCATCAATCTTCGGACGGAACTTCTGTTCCTTTACCACGGTTTGCTGCTGATTCTTACGGGACTCGCGGGCCTTCTGGGCCTGCTCGTACTTAAACTTGCCGTAATCCATGATCTTGGCTACGGGCGGCTTCGCGTTCGGGGCGACCTCGACCAAGTCAAGGTCTGCTTCGTACGCGAGCTTGCGAGCATCGTCTGTACGAACGATGCCCACCTGTTCACCACCGGGGCCAACAAGACGGACCTCGGGTACTCGGATGCGCTCATTAATGCGAGCTTCAGCGCTGATTGTGGTTCTCCTCGATTGTGGGGGCTAGTAGTGTGCCTACCGTGACCACAAACGAATAAATCCCGGTGCCATAGGCATCCGGGAGTTTCTTTTCAAGCACGCGCCATAAATGGCGCCTACTCTTAACCTTTATCCTGCACTGGACAATTCATCCTGCGCGGCATCGGGTGGGAGAAACTCCGCTTGCGGCCCAAGTACCTCCTGGAGGAGGCGCTACGGGCGGTAGTGCGCACTACTCTATCACCGCGATCATCGTGAGCCAAATCGGCGTGCCGACGTGTTTGTCGATACCTCTCTTGCAGCGGTTGACGACGTCCCTACCACCGCTGATGGCGCACTGGGTTGCGCGCAACCTTCCAACGGCGTTAGTGCCCTGGCTTTCAGCGCCTCAGAGACCACTCGGTCAACTCCGGCGGCTAGCATGTCGAGGGCGGGTATCGCTTCATCGGCATACTCCCCAGGCATAGTGACCTCAATGGCCAGACCCACCGCGCTATTCTCCGCAGTCCCGCCGCCTGCAGTTTCTCGAACTCCAATTTGACGGTGAGTATATCCGTTATCAGTTTCAGATAATCCCCAGCCACCTTTGGCGCGGGTGTCCGGCAGCTTATCAAGCCCATTGTCTTGCCACTCCACGATGTCATCCATCGCGTCATACACTTGCTCAGCTTCTGGTATGCACGGCAAGTGCGCGCCGAACTTCGCTTGTTCTTCGAGCAACCACGTGGAATAGCCAAAGGGGTCGGCAAATTCGCCGGTTGAGTCATACTCTTTCAACAGGGATTTCACCGCGCTGCCGGCATCCCCCTCGGTCCATTGGACGTGGGACCACAGTGCATAGGCTGCATCATTATCAGATTCTTTAATTGCGAGGTCCACGAGCTCGAGGCTAGCTCCATCACGCAGAGCGGCAATGGCGATGGGAACCTTCACGGTCGACCATGCGGGTTCATGGCCCTTGAGCCCAGCGTTGAACGTCTCCTTTTTATCCGCCACGGACACACCGGCACGAACGTCAAACTCGCTTTCTACGTCGGCGATAACGGCGCGCAGCTCCGAGGACACGTCGAAGTTCGGCGTATCACCCTCACCTGCTTCTTCAGTAGATGGATGCTTGATGTTCTGTTCGGGGCTCGAACAGCCAGTTAAGGTTGTTGCCACGGCGAGGCAAAGAGCTAAAGCAGCCCTGGGGGTGTTCTTCTGCCTCACCATCACACCATCTCCTTGAGGAAACCTCCCGTATAGGAGCCTTCTACCTGCGCCACGTCCTCCGGCGTGCCTTGGGCCACGACAGTCCCGCCACCGGAACCGCCTTCTGGCCCCATATCCACGATCCAGTCGGCGGCCTTGATGACGTCTAGGTTGTGCTCAATGATGATGACCGAATTGCCCTTGTCCACCAGCCCCTGGATGACGAGCATAAGTTTGCGGATGTCCTCAAAATGCAAACCAGTCGTCGGCTCATCCAAGATGTAGACCGTGCGTCCATTCGTGCGCTTCTGAAGCTCGGATGCCAGCTTTACGCGCTGTGCCTCACCACCAGAAAGCGTCGTGGCGGCCTGACCCAAGCGGACATATCCCAGGCCTACCTCCACCAAGGTGTTGAGGTAGCGATGAATTGAGGTGATGGGTTCGAAGAACTCGGCTGCCTCCGAAATCGGCATATCGAGAACCTCTGCGATGTTCTTACCTTTATAGAGGACCTCCAGCGTCTCGCGGTTATAGCGGGCACCATCACAGACCTCGCACGGCACGTAAACATCGGGCAGGAAGTTCATTTCAATCTTGATGGTGCCGTCGCCTTGGCAGGCCTCACAGCGTCCGCCCTTAACGTTGAAGGAGAACCGCCCCGGCTTGTAGCCGCGGACCTTCGCCTCCTGGGTTTCCGCGAAAAGATTACGAATCTTGTCGAAGACGCCTGTGTAGGTTGCCGGATTCGAGCGCGGGGTGCGGCCGATGGGGCTCTGGTCCACCTGCACCAGCTTGTCTAGGTGTTCCACGCCCTCCACGCGTGTGGCACGACCGGGCACTTGGCGGGCACGGTTGAGCTTGTTGGCCAAGGTCTTAGCCAGGATCTGGTTGACCACTGTGGACTTTCCTGAGCCAGACACACCAGTGACGCAGACGAGGACGCCCAGTGGAATCTCGACGTCAATACCCTTGAGGTTATTCTCGCGCGCGCCGACGACCTTGAGCATGCGCTCGGGGTCAATCTCACGGCGTGTATCCGGGACCGCAAGCTTCTTCTTTCCTGACAGATACTGCCCCGTCAGGGACTCCTCCACGGATTCGATACCGGCGGGTTCTCCCTGATAGACCACAGTTCCGCCAAATTCGCCGGCGCGGGGGCCAACGTCGACAAGCCAGTCCGCTTCCCGGATGGTGTCTTCATCATGTTCCACCACAATCAAGGTGTTTCCGATATCGCGCAGGCGCTTCAACGTGGCGATAAGGCGCTGATTATCGCGCTGGTGCAGGCCAATCGAGGGCTCATCCAGCACGTAGAGGACTCCCGCCAGACCAGAACCAATCTGGGTGGCGAGTCGAATGCGCTGTGCTTCACCGCCGGACAACGTGGAGGCGCCGCGGTCAAGGGTCAGGTAGTTCAGGCCGACGTCGAGAAGAAAGCGCAGGCGAGCCTGGATTTCTTTGAGCACGGCACCGGCGATGATCTCCTCGCGGTGGCCCAACACGAGCGAGTCGAGGAACTCCGCCGCCTCCTCGATGGACAGCGCCGTCAAGCCAGCGATGGACTGCTCGCCATGTGCGGTGGAGGCTAAGCGCACCGCCAAGATTTCCGGCTTCAGGCGGGTACCGCCACAAGCGTTACAAGGCACGCGGCGGGTGTACTGAAGCAGACGGTCCTTCTGGGATTCGGAATCCGTCTGATCGAGCTTGCGTTCCAAGAAGCCGATGGCACCCTCGAACGGCGCGGTCCAGTTGCGCTGGCGGCCATAGCGGTTCTTATAGCGCACGCTGACTTCCACATCCGTGCCATAAATCAGCGCGTGGCGCTGCTCCTTGCTCAGCTCGGACACCGGGGTGCGCGGATCAAAATCCAGGGCTTTCGCTAGCCCTTCAACCAGTTTGACAAAATATCGCGCATTGGGGCTCGACGTCCACGGTTGGATGGCTTCGACAGCCGGGGCATCCGGATCCGGGATCAACAAATCCACATCCACTTCAAGGCGCGTGCCCAAGCCATCGCACACCGGGCAGGAACCGAAAGGCGCGTTGAATGAGAACGCGCGAGGCTCGTATTCCTCAATGGTCAGCGTGTGGCCGTTGGGGCAAGCTGCTTTCTCCGAGTAGGTGTGTGTGAGCTCTTCGCGGTCTACGAAATCCAGGGTGACTAGGCCGTCTGCCAAGCGCAGTGCTGTTTCCACCGAATCCGTCAGCCGCTGCTTTTGGGAAGCCTTCACCTGCAGGCGGTCCACGACGACATCGATGTCGTGCTTGATCTGCTTCTTCAGCTTGGGCGGGTCACTGAGCTGGTAAAGCTCACCATCCACCCGAACGCGGGAATAACCCTGCGCCGCGAGATCTGCGAAGAGGTCAACGAACTCGCCCTTACGTCGGCGCACCACAGGGGCAAGGACCTGGAACTTAAGCTTCTCCTCGTGACTTAAGACCTCATCCACGATCTGCTGCGGGGTTTGGCGCTCAATGACGGCATCGCACTCAGGACAGTGCGCTGTACCCGCGCGAGAAAAGAGCAAACGCAGGTAGTCATAAATTTCAGTGATGGTTCCGACGGTGGAACGCGGATTGTGGTTGGTGGATTTTTGGTCAATGGACACAGCCGGTGATAAGCCATCGATAAACTCGACGTCCGGCTTATCCATTTGGCCAAGGAACATGCGCGCATAAGAGCTTAAGGACTCCACGTAGCGCCGCTGGCCCTCGGCGAAGATGGTGTCA
This sequence comes from Corynebacterium aurimucosum, assembly GCF_030408555.1. NCBI lineage: Bacteria > Bacillati > Actinomycetota > Actinomycetes > Mycobacteriales > Corynebacteriaceae > Corynebacterium > Corynebacterium aurimucosum. Next base: position 1,526,163 of record NZ_CP047048.1, read on the forward strand.
AAGGCGAGTGAGGACTTACCGGATCCTGATAGACCGGTAAACACCACCAGGTTATCGCGCGGAATGTCGATATCCACGCCCTTGAGGTTGTGCTCACGCGCACCTCGTACGACCAAACGATCAGCCACTAGTTGCTGCCTTCCTACACAAAAGAATGTGTGTTCAGAGAGTTCTCACTCAGAATGTACCCGTATGGTTGGACTTATGAACAACGCGCTTGAGCTTCACAAAATTTCCGTGTCCGAGATGGACAACAATTGCTACCTGTTGTGCGCCGGTGACGAGGCGCTGCTTATCGACGCCTCCGCTGACGCTCCTGCGCTGCTCTCCTTGGCCGCCGACCATGGGGTAAAGATCACTTCCGTTCTCACCACGCACCGTCATTGGGACCACGTGCGCGCGCTCAAAGAGGTTCTGGATAAAACCGGTGCCGTGCATTACTCCTCTTTCCTGGACTCCCCTGCCTTGCCGGCACCCGTCGACGTCGAGCTGGAGCACGGCGATACGCTCCCATTCGCCGGCTACGAACTACCCGTTATTATTCTGCGCGGACACACCCCCGGCGGTGCGGCCATTGCAGCAGAGATTGATGGGGTTACCAACCTTTTCGTTGGCGATTCACTGTTTCCTGGCGGAGTGGGCAAGACCACCTCGGAAGGTGACTTCGTGCGTCTGTACAAGGATGTCACGCAGCGTCTCTTTGATGTCTACCCGGACGAAGCGATCGTCCGCCCTGGGCACGGCGCACCCACCACGCTCGGCGCAGAGCGCCCGCACATGGACGAATGGTGGGAGCGGCGTTGGTAACAACTTATTAACTGCTGCACTGACAGCGGCACTTGCTTAACCCGCGTACTATGGTGTGACGAACGTCTTTAAAGATCTATTGAATGGAGCACGTTATGATTCGTAAATTTGCCCGTCCTATGCTGGCCTCCGTGTTTGTCTGGGATGGTGTGGATACGCTCCGCAACACCTCGGAGCACGTCGCGGACACCGAGTCCGCGCTCAAGCGCCTGCGCAAGGTGCTGCCCCGCGAATATGCAGGCTACATCCCAAATGACCCAGAGCTCGTTACCCGCGCACTCGGCGGTGCGAAGACCGCTGCAGGTACCACCTTGGCACTGGGCAAAGCCCCGCGCACCTCGGCTGCAGTGCTCGCGCTGACGCACGTCCCTAACCTGGTGGGCAACGCTTTCTGGACCGCCGATTCCAAGAAGGACAAGGAAGCACAGCGCAACAGCTTCATCACCAACACTGCCCTACTTGGTGCCTTGGCCATTGTTACGCAGGACACCGAAGGCAAGCCCTCCGTGCGTTGGCGTGCTGCCAAGGCCTCGGAGCGTGCCAACAAGAAGATCCAGCAGGCGCTGCCGGGTAAGTCCGAGCAGCAGAAGTTCGCAGAAGACTTCTCCAACCGCGCCAACGAGATTTCTTCTGATGTGACCACTAAGGCTAATGACTGGTTCGAAACCGCCAAGGACTACGTCGAGGACAACCGTGATGATTGGGAGTCCGCTGGCCGGGACTTCATCGACTCCGCGCGCTCCTTCGTCGAGGACAAGGCTGAGACCGCTCGTGAGTTCTTTGAGGAGAACAAAGATGATTGGCTTGACGCTGCACGTGACAACACCGAAACCGCCCGCAAGGGTCTGGTAAAGGCAGCCGGCAAGGCACAGGACCGCGCTGACGAGGCCCTAGCCAAGGCAGATTCGCTCGACGGAAAGCGCGCCCAGAAGAAGGCTCGCAAGCGCGCTGAGAAACTCCAGAAGCAAGCCTCCAAGAAGCTGGATAAGGCTTTCAAGAAGTTTGGTGACCGCTTCTAAGCTCTCCTTCCTACGCTGCGGAAAGCCCCGCAACGCACCGCGATAATCACCGCGGTGGAGACAACAACGGCTCAGCTAGTATGCTGGGCCGTTGTTCTTTTTCCTGTCCACTCTTCCTTTATCTCCCTTCTTACTTCCCGTCTGTTCACGAGAAGCCTTCATACGCACCCAAGGAGCCTTGTGTCTGAATCTTCACCCGCGACTCACACCGGGAAAACCAGCGCCCACGCGAGCGAGCACAGCGCCGAAATAGCTAGCGAACAAGCCTATGTCGACGGCCTCTTTGAGCGTCTGGACAACGAGGTCCACGCTGCCAATGTTCGCCTCAACGAGGTGCAAGCAGCCGTCGACCCTCATACCCCAGATGCTGATGCTCTCGTGCGCCGCGAAACCGAGTACCACGGCCTACAAGCCAAACTGGATCGGCTTAACGTTGCCCAACTCGGTCTAGTTTTTGGGCGCATCGACATTGATGCACCTGGCGATAATCCCACCCCGGAAGGCCTCGACCGCCGCTATATCGGCCGCATGGGACTTGATGCCCGGGAGGAGGACTACCGCACGCTTCTTTTGGATTGGCGTGCCCCGATGGCGCGGCCCTTCTACCTGGCAACCACTGCGCACCCTGAAGGGGTTCACGTTCGCCGGCATATCAGGACTACCGGTCGCACTGTCACCGGTATTAGCGACGAGATCCTCGAAGGAGACAACACTGCAGAAAGCAGCGATGTCGCTAGTGAATCCGCCCTCCACCACGTCATGCAGCGTGCCCGCACTGGCCATATGCCCTCCATCGTGGAGACCATTCAGCGCGAACAGGATGAGATCATCCGTGACAGCACGCGCGGCGTCATGGTGGTCGAAGGCGGACCAGGAACCGGCAAGACGGCGGTGGCGCTGCACCGTGTGGCTTACTTGCTCTACACCTACCGCGAACAATTAGCCGCCACGGGCGTGCTCATCGTGGGCCCCAATTCCACCTTCCTGGAATACATTTCCCGAGTACTCCCGGAACTTGGTGAGACCGGCGTTGTACTCTCCACCATTTCTTCTCTCTTCCCCAGCATCGAGGCTACACACGCTGAAACCTTGCTCGCCCGCGAAATCAAGGGTTCAGAGGCCATGGTGGAGATTCTCGGCAACGCGGTGAAGGACTACCAGCGTGTACCCGAGCAGCTGCGCACGCTGGAGATCGATCGGCTCGAGCTCACCGTGGCCCCCCAGATGGTCAAGGCAGCACGAACCCGCGCACGGCGCTCGCGCAAGCCGCACAACGATGCTCAAGCGGCGTTTGCGGAACACCTCATCGAATCTCTGGCCCAGCAGATGGCCGAACGCATCGGTTCTGATCCGCTGGGAGGCGCCAACCTGCTCTCCCGCGCAGATGTGGACCAGCTCCACGATGATCTTGCTGAAGAACCACAGGTCCTGGAGCTCATCGACGAGTTCTGGCCCCATCTGGCGCCTACAGATGTGCTCGCCGATCTCCTGAGCAGCACCGAACGCATCGATTCAGCGGCCAGCGCCTACGATGAGGAAACCCGGGGTGCCCTCTACCGCGAGGATGGCCGGGCTTGGGCGGCGTCGGATGCTGCGCTTCTCGACGAGCTCGCTGTCCTCATCGGCATGCCAGACCCAGAAGCGGAACGCGCTGCAGAGGAGAAGGAATGGCGTGAGCAGGTAGCCGAGGCAGAAGATGCCCTCGATATTCTGAGCTCATCTGATTCCACCGACAACGATGATGACATGTTCGAAGCGGAGATTCTCTCTGCCCACGACGTCATCGATGCCGAGCACCTCGCTCGACGCCACGAAGTTCGGGATTCCCGCACCACCGCTCAACGTGCCCGCGAGGACTACACGTGGGCTTACGGGCACGTCATCGTCGACGAGGCACAGGAGCTCACCCCCATGGAGTGGCGCATGATTTTCCGGCGCAGCCCTTCCCGGTGGATGACGCTCGTCGGCGATACCTCCCAGACTGGAGCTCCCGCCGGCGTTGATGATTGGGGCGAGACTCTCGAGCCTTTCGTCGGCCAGCGCTTCCGATTGCACGGTCTGAGTGTCAACTACCGAACCCCGCGCCCGATCACTGAGCTGGCCAACCAGCTCCTTCAATCCATCAACCCCGAGGCGACGCCAGGCATCGCGGTGCGCGACGGTGTGGACGTTATCTGGCAGGACGGTGAGAGCGACCTTCAGCCCGCAACCTTCCAGGACGCTGACGGGCGCCTGCGCGCTGTGATCACCGCAGCCAACGTTGAGCAGATCAAAGGACTGGAGTTTGACCACGTCACCGTAGTCAATCCGGATGACATCGTGGAAGCGTCCCCGCAGGGTCTGCACAACCTCTACGTGGCGCTGACGCGTGCGACGCAGTCCCTCACCATCGCCGGCCGCTACGCGGAGGTTTTCCGTTAATCTGGTGCGCATGGCACTTTCCGATATCGCCCGCAAAGTCGAATCCACCGCAAATGCTTACTCGCTCAAGCGCTCAGCACGCAAAGGCTGGCGCCCCAGTGTTACTGGCTATGCCGGCTACGGCAACGAGGAATTCGTCCACGTGCTGGGGCGGGTCCTCATGCATGACCCTGCCGCCGAAGAGCGCGATACGTGGGCTCAACGCGGATACCGCCAGTTCTTCACCATTCAGGTCACGCACCACGAGGTTGAAGTTACGGTTGGCGGGAAAACGGTAGCGGGCACCACGAACGACAACGGCTATGTCGACGTGCTAGTCCATGACCACGGGCTAGAACCCGGTTGGCACGAGGTCACCATCCGTGCCAAGGGCGCCGAGGAAGCCAGCGCGGAGGTCCTCATCGTGGATAAGGACACGACCTTCGGTGTGGTCAGCGATATCGATGACACCATCATGGTCACGTGGCTGCCACGCGCGATGATTGCGGCGTGGAATTCTTGGGTCAAGCGCACTAATACGCGCAAACCAGTAGAAGGCATGGCCAGCTTCTACCGAGAGATCTACCAGCAGCACCCAGAGGCACCCTTCATTTACCTCTCCACCGGTGCGTGGAACACCTATGACACGTTGGTGAACTTCATGGCGGACAACGGATTCCCCCGCGGCCCGCTACTCCTGACGGATTGGGGGCCTACACCTACCGGCCTCTTCCGCAATGGCCTGGAGCACAAGCGCGTCCAATTGCGAAACCTGTTCATCGCTTTCCGCAAACTGCGCTGGCTGCTCATCGGTGATGATGGCCAGCACGATCCCTTGACCTATGCGGACGCGGCAGCGGAGCATCCTAACCATGTGGCAGCAGTTGCGATACGCAATCTCACACCGCAGGAGCAGCTGCTGTCCCACGGCTCGCTCGCTCCCTTGGTGAAGGTCAACGAGCAGTCTTCTTTCGATATCCCGCTCATTCAAGGCACCGACGGTAACGCCCTTGCCCGTGCCTACCGCACTCTTCCTTCCAGCTAGGAAGATAAGAAAAGGCGCGCAGCGGCCCAGGTAACCCTTTCTTTGAAGGTCTCTGGGCGCTGCGCGCCGTGCACGCAATAAAGCGTTAGTTGACGGTGTGGACAATCATGACATCGCAATCAGACTGACGTGCGACGTCCGCCGGTACCGAACCAAGCAGGCGGCCGGTCAGGGAGTTGATTCCACGGTTACCCACGATGAGCAGGTCTGCCTTGTTGTCGTTGACAATGGACATCAGGGCCTGAACCGGGGTGCCCGGGCGCACAGCGGTCTCCACCTTCGCCACGCCGAACTTCTCTGCGTGCTCCTTGCCAGAGGCGAGGTTGGCCTGGGCCTTCTCATCACCGAGAATCGTCACGGAATCCTGGCGCAAAGTCTTGGAAGCCTGCTCCTGGTTCTCGTAGTAGGCGCAACCGATGATGAGGGTGGCATCGAAGGCTGCGGCGATCTTGGCGGCGCGCTCCACAGCAAGCAGGGAGGACTTGGAACCGTCGGTGCCGACCACGATCTTGTTGTAATCGCTCATGATGACCTTTCTTCGCTGGCCTCAACCATGAGGCCACCGCTTGACAAAATTTTAAAGCTTTTGCGCACCCGCTAGTCTAACAACGCTGGCGCGTTCACGTCGATCAGCGCGCACGAGGCTCAGCGCGCCATGTTCTGCCCTAGTCAGTGGTGTTGACCACGACGACGTCAGCGTGGGCTTTACGAGTGAGCTCCGTCGCCACGGAGCCGAACACGCGACCACGCACCGAATGAATTCCCTTGTTACCCACAACGAACATATCAACGTCATGGTCCCTGCCGACCTCGAGGAGCGAATTCACCGGGTCACCGGACTTAGCGATGATCTCAATCCGCTCCGCCCCCTCGCCGTGCGCAATCTCCGCGGCATTGTTGAGGAAGCTTTCCGACATCTCTTCGCTCACAACCGGTACTCGGGCATCCTCTGAGTTCGGGGCGCCGAGCATCGAACCCGAGTGGTTGTAGAAAGCAGACACGATAATCAGCGTCGCGTCATAAGCGCGTGCCATGGACGCGGCAGAACGAACAGCGCGCATGGACGTCTGAGAACCATCGGTTCCGACAGCGATAACGTTGTAGCTCAGCATAATTCTCCTTATAAGTAGCGATTAATCCTTAACAGTATGACACGGTCTGCTATGCCGAGACGGATTTTACCCGCACATTGAGTTGGCAAATTTCAGGACTAGGCGCGTCGTCAAATGCCGGCCTCCTTGAGACCGCGTTGCTCCTTTTTCAGATCAGCGATCTCATCGCGCAAGCGCCCCGCCAACTCGAATTTGAGCTCCCGGGCTGCCTCGCGCATTTGGGTCGTTAGGTCGTCGATAAGCGCCTGCACCTCGTCGGCAGCCATGGAGGACACATCCGGCTTGTCGACGATGGCCGTGGGATCCGCGTCCTGCCCCTGCTCATCGGCGTCCTCATAAACCTGGTCCAAGATATCGGCGATCTTTTTGCGTAGCGGCTGCGGGTCGATGCCGTGCTCCTTGTTATAGGCAATCTGCTTCTCACGGCGGCGCTCAGTCTCCTCGATGGCTTCCTGCATTGAGTCCGTAATCTTATCGGCGTACATGATGACCTCACCGGACACATTTCGGGCGGCGCGGCCAATAGTCTGAATAAGCGAGGTGGTGGAGCGCAGAAAACCTTCCTTATCGGCATCCAAGATGGCGACAAGTGAAACTTCAGGAAGGTCGAGGCCCTCACGCAGCAGGTTGATGCCCACGAGGACATCGAATTCCCCCAAGCGCAATTGGCGCAGCAGCTCCACGCGCTGAAGCGTGTCAATATCCGAGTGGAGGTAGCGCACCTTGATACCGTGTTCCAGCAAATAGTCCGTGAGGTCCTCTGCCATGCGTTTGGTCAAGGTCGTGACCAGGACGCGCTCCTGCTTCGCGGTGCGGGCGCGGATCTCATCGATGAGATCATCAATCTGGCCCTTGGTGGGCTTGACCGTCACCTTGGGATCTACGAGGCCGGTGGGGCGAATGACCTGTTCCACGAACTCGCCGCCGGAAGCCGTCATTTCGAAATCACCGGGCGTCGCCGACATGTACACCGCTTGTCCCACACGTTCTTCGAACTCATCGAAAGTGAGCGGACGGTTGTCTACGGCAGAAGGCAAACGGAAGCCAAACTCCACGAGGTTGCGCTTGCGGGCCATATCGCCCTCAAACATGCCGCCGATCTGCGGGACGGTCACGTGAGACTCATCGATGATGGTGAGGAAGTCCTCTGGGAAATAGTCCAGGAGTGTCGCCGGCGCGGAGCCGGCGGGACGTCCATCAACGTGGCGCGAATAGTTCTCAATGCCGGAGCAAAAGCCCACCTGCTCGATCATCTCAAGGTCGTATTCGGTACGCATGCGCAGGCGCTGCGCTTCGAGCAACTTGCCGCGGTTCTCCAGCTCCGCGAGGCGCTCCGCGAGCTCCTCCTTGATGTCCTCGATGGCACGGGCCATGCGCTCTGGCCCAGCTACATAGTGCGTTGCGGGGAAGATTCTTACCTCGTCGACCCGCTCCAGCACGTCGCCCGTCAAGGGGTGGATGTAGTAGAGCTCGTCCACGTCATCGCCGAAGAACTCGATGCGCACCGCGCGCTCTTCATAGGCAGGGATAATATCCACGGTATCGCCCTTGACGCGGAAGGTTCCGCGCGTAAAGCCCACGTCATTGCGCTCATACTGAATATCCACGAGCAAGCGGAGGAAGCGATCGCGGTCGATCTCCTCCCCTTCCTCTAGCACAACAGAGCGATCAAGATAGGACTGCGGCGTGCCCAGACCGTAGATACACGACACAGAAGAAACCACAACCACATCACGGCGAGAAAGAAGAGCTGACGTGGCGGAGTGGCGGAGGCGCTCCACGTCCTCATTAATAGAGGAGTCCTTCTCAATGTAGGTGTCCGTCTGCGCGATATAGGCTTCCGGTTGGTAGTAGTCGTAATAGGAGACGAAGTACTCCACCGCGTTGTGCGGGAGAAGCTGGCGCAGCTCATTCGCCAGCTGCGCCGCCAGCGTTTTATTCGGCGCCATCACAAGTGTTGGGCGCTGCTGCTTTTCGATGAGCCAGGCGGCTGTCGCGGACTTACCAGTACCCGTGGCACCCATGAGTACCACGTCGCGCTCGCCGCGACTGAGCCGCTCATCCAGTTCCGCGATGGCGGCGGGCTGGTCGCCAGCGGGCTGGAATTCGGACTCAACACGGAACTCGGCTGAGCGCCGCTCGATTTCGCCAACAGGGCGATGTTCGGAGACGGGCAGGATGGGGTGTTCAGCAGCAAAAGCCATGCTGACCAGTCTAACGCGCACACCACGAAACCTGCTAGGGCCCACTGGCTAGGCAACCTGTCTCACCTGTGTCTGTGAAGGGAGGCCTCACTGCATTTTAGGGCAACGCCGCGCGCGTCCTGCGCAACCACAGTTCAAGCTCACCCGTGGTTTCCCACAACGCATAAATCGGGGAACTGTTGGGCTCCATCGCTGTATTGATTTTCTTGCGCAACCAGGCCCGGGTCTGTGGTGTGCGCAAAGCTTTAACGTCATCCGCGCTAATTCCAGCGGGGAGCCTATCTTCAGGCGTGGTGGCCAATGCCCCCAAGGCAATGATTACCTCGGCATCATCGACGTCGATGGGAGAATCCACGCAGCTTTTCTTAAACGTATCAAGATCGAAGGAGCCATCACGGATTGCCGCGAGCACTTCGCACGCGGCGTGATTATCAAAAGGCCCAACATCCCACGTTCCCATGGAGGTGCAGATTAAGCAGGGAATGTGAACGGGATGCGAGCACAAGGTAAACTTTAGCCGCCATATCCTTTAAAAGTTGGCGCTCTCCTTTAGAATCTGCTGACATGAAGCTTCGTTCTCTTACCAGCGCGTTGACCATTGCCGGACTAGTGCCTGTCGCTATCGTGACCCACTCCCCTGCGGCCCACGCGTCACCGTGTACGGCCTACTCGAGGTCCGGCAGCTTCACGTCGAAACCCGAGACTTCCGGCTCTTCGCTCGGTGGGCTCGACGCCCTACTCGGCAGCTCTTCCCGGTCCAGCAGTTCGGGCAATACTGAGGCACCACAGCGCAGCAACTATAACCAGCGCCAGATCAGCGGCGGGCCAACCCAAATCATGCAGCTCATCACTGGTTCCGGTTCTCCAAACCGCACCGACCGGAAGTTTGATATTTCCGGAACTGACCTCGGCATCGCCTACTCGGATGGCGCGGGCAAATCCTACTATGTCTTCGGCGATTCCATGGATTGCTCAAGCGAGGGCGACGGGTGGCGTTCCAACCTCCTTTTGCGCACGAGCGACCACGACTATGGTGACGGCCTGCGCCTGGAGGAAGCACTAACGAACTCGGGATGGTCGGCTCAAGGCCGGGCTAAGGAGTTCATCCCTTCCCAGAAGGTGGGAGATAAAGACACCAACGGCGAGCGCACCACTATCCCCACGGCCGGCATAGTGGTCGACGGCGTGCACTACATCGACTACATGTCGGTGCGCTCCTGGCACGATCCGAAGACCGGCTGGTCCACCAACTTTGGCGCGACCGTGAAGTCGACTGATGGCGGAGTCACGTGGCGCGCAGTGCCAGAGGCCACCCGAACCAACACTAGCCACGGTGCGAACGCGCCGATTCCCGGCGGCGCCAACTACCGCAAAGGGTTTGAAAAACTTCAACAATCAGCCTTCATCGAGCACGACGAGTACATTTACCGCTTCACCACCGGCAACGGCCGCCGCGGCCCAGCATATTTGTCCCGTGCGTTGAAGTCGGAGTTTCCTAACGAGGAAGCCTTCAGCTACTACTCTGACGGCTCCTGGGTGAAGAATCCGGCGCGCGCCACCGAGGTACTCGACGGCAAGGTATCCGAACTCTCTGTGGCTTACAACCACTACTTGGGCAAATACATCACTATGTACGGGGTGGAGGGCGAAGGCATCGTTATGCGCACGGCCGATAGCCCAGAAGGCCCATGGTCGCCGCGCCGCATGCTGGTGAGTGAAAAGACCACCAAGGTCGTCAGCGGCCAGCCGCTCAATGACACCTATGCTCCCTTCGTTCTGCCGAACCAGGACGATCAGCACCTCTATTACACTCTGACGTCCTGGCATGACTACAACACCATGCTCATGCGCACAGACCTCGACTTCGTGGGCGAACACATGGAAAACAACGACCACGTTGAAGTCTCTGACGTCGTAGCGACGCGTTAGTTAATTGCGCGTCCCTAGGCGAACCGGGAGCGGAGCTTGTCGACGACCCCGTCAACCTGCGCATCGAGCTTATCGCGAGCGCCGTTGTTATCAATGATGAAATCAGCAGCGGCGCGGCGCACATCGTCCGGGACCTGCGCGGCTATCCGGCGGCGCGCATCCCCCTCATCCAGCCCGCGATACTCCACGAGGCGGCGAACCCGCTCCTCCACATCGACGTCAACGACGATGGTGGCGTCCATATTTTTGTGTAGACCCTTGTCCACGAGGAGCGGCATGTCATACACCACGAAGTCGGCGCCAGCGCGGCGCGCGGAGTCGAAGCGGGCCTGGGTTTCCTCCTGAATACGCGGGTGCGTAATGGAGTTGAGGAGATCGGTCTTCTCCCGGCTGGCGAAAGCGCGGGAAGCCAGCAGCCCACGATCGAGGCTTCCATCGGCTTGAAGGATATCCTCCCCGAAAGCGTCTGCTAACTCAGCGAGCGCCGGTTGCCCCGGTTCAACGATGTCCCGAGCTATCTGATCGGCATCAACTAGCTCCCATCCGTGGTGCAGGAGAAGCTGCGCCACTGTAGATTTTCCGCTGCCGATACCGCCGGTGAGTCCAATGAGCTTCATACCGGCTTAGGATACGCGAAAGGCCGCCCCTCCCACAGTGGGAGAAGCGGCCTTTCTCAAAAGCTAGACCATCTCGGGTTCATCGCTGAGTGCGAACCGAGAAAGATCCATTCTTAGTTGCCAGCGAGCTTGTCGCGCAGAGCAGCGAGCTGCTCGTCGGATGCGAGGGAGCCGCCAACCTCTGCCTGAGAATCGGATGCCGGAGCTGCATCCTGAGACTCGGAAGAGTAGTTGGAGTTGGCAGCGGACTCAGCGGCCTCAGCAGCTGCAGCACGGTTGCGCTCGATCTGAGCGGTGTGCAGGTTGAAGCGACGCTCGGACTCGGCGTAGCGAGCCTCCCAAGCCTGACGCTGCTCGTCGTAGCCCTCGAGCCACTCGTTGGTCTCTGGGTCGAAGCCCTCCGGGAACACGTAGTTGCCCTGCTCGTCGTAGGAGTCAGCCATGCCGTACTTGGACGGATCGAACTCGTCAGTGTAGTCCTCGTCGGCCTGCTTAACAGACAGGGAGATACGACGACGCTCGAGGTCGATGTCGATGACCTTGACCATGACTTCCTGGCCAACGTTGACAACCTGGTCCGGAACCTCCACGTGGCGTTGAGCCAGCTCGGAGATGTGGACGAGGCCCTCGATGCCCTCCTCGACGCGAACGAAGGCGCCGAACGGAACGAGCTTGGTGACCTTGCCCGGGACGATCTGGCCCACAGCGTGGGTGCGGGCGAAGACGCGCCACGGATCTTCCTGGGTTGCCTTCAGGGACAGGGACACGCGCTCGCGGTCCAGGTCGACGTCGAGAACCTCGACGGTGACCTCGTCGCCCACGGTGACAACCTCAGACGGGTGGTCGATGTGCTTCCAGGACAGCTCGGAAACGTGAACCAGGCCGTCGACACCGCCGAGATCGACGAAGGCGCCGAAGTTGACGATGGAGGAGACAACGCCCTTGCGGACCTGACCCTTCTGCAGCTGGTGCAGGAACTCGGAGCGGACCTCGGACTGGGTCTGCTCGAGGTATGCGCGGCGAGACAGGACAACGTTGTTACGCTGCTTGTCCAGCTCGATGATCTTAGCCTCGAGCTCCTGGCCGATGTACGGCTCCAGGTCGCGAACGCGGCGCATCTCAACGAGGGAGGCCGGGAGGAAGCCACGGAGGCCGATGTCGAGGATGAGACCACCCTTGACAACCTCGATGACGGTACCGGTAACCGGCTCTTCCTTGGCGTGCAGCTCTTCGACGGCGCCCCAAGCGCGCTCGTACTGTGCGCGCTTCTTGGACAGGATCAGACGGCCTTCCTTGTCCTCCTTGGTGAGAACAAGTGCGTCGATCTCGTCGCCGACCTCGACAACCTCATCCGGGTTGACGTCGTGCTTGATAGAGAGCTCGCGGGACGGGATGACGCCCTCGGTCTTGTAACCGATGTCGAGCAGGACCTCGTCGTGGTCAACCTTGACCACGGTGCCCTCGACGATGTCACCATCGTTGAAGTACTTGATGGTGGCGTCGACGGCTGCGAGGAAGTCCTCTGCGGTTCCGATGTCGTTGATCGCAACCTGAGGGGTGTTAGAAGTTGGCATGTAGTTATGCTCCGAATAAACGTAGGAGATCGTAATTGGACAGTTACGCGTCTCTTGAAAAGCGTCATTAAGCAGCGCAAATGCGCAAGGCTTAAGATGGATTTCAATCCCGACTCGCAGCCGTGCCGAGCTCTCCTACAGTAGCCCAGCGCGTCCCGAGTCATAGACACGCCCGTACAACCCTACATCCTCGCAGCTAAAACGGCAAATACAACACGGAAAAGAAATTGGAAAAGTGAGAATGTCTTCTGCAGCCTTTTCTGCTTCCTCAGCCAATCGCAATTTTTGGGATCGTGACGCCGATTCCTACCACGCGGAACACCCCGAATATCTATCCTCTTTCTACTGGTGTCCTGAGATGCTGCACGAGGCGGAAGCGCAGCTACTGAGCGATGTCTCCTCCGCTACCGTCCTCGAGCTCGGCTGCGGCTCCGCGCCTTGCACGCAGTGGCTGCAAGGACGCGCGCGCTTTGCCACGGGCTTCGATCTCTCGTCTGGAATGCTTTCCCATGCCGAGAGTGGCCTACCGCTCGTTCAGGCTGATGTCCTAGCACTTCCCTATCGTGACGGATCCTTCGACGTCGTCTTCTCCGCCTTTGGCGCCCTTCCCTTCGTGGCCAACCTTGACCAGGCACTGAACGAAGTCCACCGTGTTCTGCACCCTCATGGCCGCTTCGTCTTTTCTGTGCCACACCCCATGCGTTGGGTCTTCCCCGATGATCCACAGGACCTCACTGCGCAGCTGTCTTATTTTGAACGCGCCTACCTAGAGCAGGATGACAGCGGTGAGCTCAGCTATGCCGAGTTCCACCGCACGATGGGCGATTGGGTGCGAGCACTCCAAGTGCGCGGTGCATTTGAAATTCGCAACCTCATCGAACCCGAGTGGCCGGAGGAAAACACACTTACTTGGGGACAATGGTCGCCTGAGCGGGGAGCCATTTTCCCCGGCACCGCCATCTTCGTGTGCGAAGCACGGTAGGTCAGACACTACCTCCCCTGGTATCGAATCAATCGGCTGCAGCGAACTAAGCTGACAGCCATGCTTCTAGAACGCCTCGGGATTTTCGCGCGCCGCGCAGTGGCCTGGTGGATTGATGCCTTTCTCGCCGCCGCCATCATCGTGGCACTCAAGTGGCTTATCAACCTCATCGCCGATGAAGTGCTGAGCGGTCGAGCAGGCGCTGTCTATGACATCGTTGCCCTCGCACTCGTCTTCTACGTCTACCGAGTGTGGGTAGAGGCCGCAAAGCAGACTTCCCTGGGTAAGTGGTCGCTAAAGCTAGAAGTCATTGCTGAGCATCCCGGAATCGGCAGCGCAGCCGTTCGCAACGGCTGGCTCCTTCTCACACTTCTCGCGTTGACAGGACTCCCCTTCGTGGAGGCAACCATCCTGGGCATCCTCGGCCTCAGCGTCCTGCTGCTGGGACAAACCCCATTCGACCTCCTTGCCGGATGTTTGGTCGAGCGCCGCACGCCCACCGAAGACGAGCGCGCGGTGGGCTTGACCTAAGCCCTAGTGCGCTGCGGCATCCCAGTTTTTGCCCACACCAACGGAGACCTCAAGGGGCACAGTCAACTCGATAGCCTTGTCCATCTCTCGCTCCACGATGCGCTGGACGTCCTCCGCTTCGCCGGGAGCCACCTCCACGACGAGTTCATCGTGAACCTGGAGCAAGACGCGCGAGGCCAAACCTTCAAGCGCCTTGTCCACGCGAATCATGGCCACCTTGATAATGTCTGCTGCAGTTCCCTGAATCGGGGCGTTGAGCGCTGCGCGCTCGGCGTTCTCGCGAGCAACACGATTATCGGAGTTCAGCTCCGGTAGGTAGCGGCGGCGCCCGAAGACCGTGGAGGTGTAGCCGTCCTTTCGAGCTTGCACGACAACTTCGTCGAGGTAGCGCTTTACACCACCAAATCGCTCAAAGTAGCTCTCCATGATCTCCTTGGCTTCCCGTGCGGGGATGCCCAGCTGTTGCGACAAGCCAAATGCGGATAGCCCATAGACCAAGCCATAGGACATGGCCTTGACTCGGCGGCGCAGCTCTGGGGTGACCTCATCGACAGGAACATCGAAGACCTTGGAACCAACGTAGTTATGGAGGTCCTCACCCTCCCGGTAGGCCTCAATAAGCCCAGGGTCGGCAGAGAGGTGCGCCATGACTCGCATCTCAATCTGCGAGTAATCGGCCGTAATCAAGGTTTCGAAGTCTTCACCGACCACGAAGGCCGAGCGGATCTGGCGACCAGCCTCCGTGCGCACCGGGATGTTCTGCAGATTCGGCTCGGTCGAGGATAGGCGGCCGGTTGAAGTCACCGTCTGGTTAAACGTGGTGTGAATGCGGCCATCCGGCTGAATGGTCTTGATGAGCCCCTCCAGCGTCGTCTTCATTTTCTGGTATTCGCGGTGCGCCAGCAGGTGATCCAGGAAGGGGTGCGGATGGGTAACGGCCAGCTGCTCAATTTCCTTAGCTGCGGTCGAATAACCTGTCTTAGTCTTCTTCGTCTTCGGCATATCGAAAGTATCGAAGAGCACCGCCTGCAGCTGCTTCGGGGAATTCAGGTTAAGAGAATCATCACCAGCCAACTCGCGGGCGGCGCGTTCCTGCTCATTGACCTGCTCAATGAAAGCATCACGCTGCGTTTCCAAGACATCGCGGTCAACTGCAATACCAGCGGCCTCCATCTGGGCCAGGATGGTCACGAGCGGCAACTCAAGGTCTGTATACAACTCGAAGGAATCAATCTCTTGGAGTTGACTAGTCAGTTCTGCCGCCAGCTCCATGATGGCGCCGGCCTGTTCTACAAGTTGATTGTCATCCAAGAGGGAAAGCTGCTCCGTGGCCACCCCCAAGGACTTCTGCAGATGGCGCTGGTACACGTCCGTCAACGCATACGTGCGCTGACCTGGGCGCAGGAGGTAGGCCGCCAGGGCTGTGTCATGGGCAATTCCACGTAGTTCAATCCCTCGCCCCGCCAGCATGTGCCAAGTAGCCTTTGCCTCGTGCACATACTTCGGCGCATCTGATGACAACCACGCGGCCAGGGCGGCGTCATCTTCTGCATCCAGGTCCGCCAATTCAATCTGGAGTCCTTCAAAAGCTGAATCGACCAGTGCTAGCGCTGCCGCATCTCCTGCACCTGGGGTTCCGTCACCCTGCACGAATACCGCGACATGCTTTTTACCTTCGAGCCACTTAGCCAGCGGCGTGTCCACCACGGTCACCGATACATCCGGCGTTTCCTCCGCCGCGGCAGCTTCGGCGGCGGCATCGTGCGGAACGGCGTTGAGGACCCGCTCGCGCAGGTTGGTGCCAAATTCCAACTCGTCGAAGCGAGCCGCGACCTCGCTAGCGACCGCTCCCTTGAATTCCAGGTCTGCCGGTCCAACCTCCAGGTCCATGTCCGTCACCATTTGGGTGAGCTTCCGGTTGAGCTTGACCTGTTCAATGCGGTCGCGGAAGTTCTGGCCCGCCACTCCCTTGATTTCCTCGGCATGCTCAATGAGGCCATCGAGGGAACCATACTGGGTAATCCATTTCGTGGCGGTCTTCTCCCCCACTTTCGGAACGGAAGGCAAGTTATCGGAAGGATCTCCGCGCAAGGCTGCGAAATCCGGGTACTGCTCGGGACTCAGGCCGTACTTCTCCTTCACCGCCTCCGGTGTAAAGCGATGCAGCTTGGACACCCCGCGCATGGGATAAAGGACGGTCGTGGAGTCGTCGACAAGCTGCAGATAGTCGCGGTCACCAGTGACCAGGAAGGTCTCATAGCCCGCTCCCGCCTGCGTCGACAGCGTGGCCACGATGTCATCGGCTTCGAAATTCTCACGCGACAGCGTGGTGATTCCCAGTGTTTCTAGCACTTCTCGGATGAGCTCAACCTGGCCGCGGAATTCTTCAGGAGCAGCCTCTCGCTGCGCCTTGTACTCGGGAAACATCTCGGTACGGAAGGTCTTACGCCCCACGTCGAAGGCAACGGCGACGAAATCTGGCTTCTCTTCGGCCAGGATATTCGCCAGCATGGAAAGGAATCCGTACACAGCGTTCGTGTGCTGACCGCCTGAGGTGGAAAAGTTCTCCGCGGGCAGTGCATAAAATGCGCGAAAGGCCATGGAGTGGCCGTCGATGAGCAAGAGTCGGGGCTGAGAAGTAGTCACCCGGCCCATCCTAACGTGTTGCACGGAGCGGCACCGTTGAGGGCCGTAGGCAGGCAATTAGGTTCACATTGGTCGGCTGCGCTACTATCGTTGCTTGTGCGCCCCTGTAGCCCAATTGGCAGAGGCAACGGATTCAAAACCCGTGTAGTGTGAGTTCGAGTCTCACCAGGGGCACAATTCCACCCCGCAACAGAGCCTGTTGTGGGGTGTTAGCGTTTTCAACCGAAAGGAATCCGTTACTATGCGTCGCACTATCATCGCTGTGAGCACCGCCGTTGCCCTCACCTTGGGCGGTACCACCGTGGCTACTGCCGCAGAATCGAGCGCCGACAAGGAGGTCTCCTCCAAGGTGGAAGGCTCCTCCTACTACCAGGAGTTGCGTAAGTCTGCGGCTTCCTCGGATGATCCGCAGCTCAACACGTTCTACACCGTGCTTCTCGACGGCCTCGTAGGCCTCGCTGCCTTCGCCATCCTGGGTTCGATCTACGGCGAGGTGGCCAAGCGCTTGCCGATGTAGGCAACGTATAACCTTCTATGGGCTGAATAGTTTGCATAAGCCCTTCGCGGAGTGAGAGAATAAGGAGTCATCTGCCCATTCCTCTCCTTCGGCACGGCATCCCCACCGAGGAGACTGTCAACGTTACTTTCGGTTTATGCACTATATTCTTAACGCCATTTGCGGCGCCCTCATTGGCATGGCCGAGTTGGTCCCCGGTATTTCCGGAGGCACCGTGGCGCTCATCGTAGGCATCTATGAACGCGCTTTGCACAACGCCAATGATCTCATTTCCGGCCGTTTCAAAAAGGTTGAGTGGGGCTTCCTCCTCTCAGTCGCCGCCGGCATGTTCCTTGCCGTCTTCGGTTTTTCCACGCTGCTCCACAACTTTGTGGAAGGACAAGTGTCCTTGTCCCGCGCATTGTTCCTCGGCATGGTCGCCGTGTCCATCATCGTTCCAATAAGCATGATGTCGCGGTTTACGCCCGCGTCCATCGCCGCATTCATCATCGCCACCGTCGCGATCTTCTTCGTTACCGGCTTTACTTCAACTCCTGTCGAAGACCCCAGCCTGATTGTGGTGTTCTTGGCGGCCATGGTGGCCGTCTGCGCGCTCGTTCTCCCCGGCGTATCGGGCTCACTCATCTTGCTGACGATGGGCCTCTACCAGCCTGTCATTGGCGCGGTCTCTGACCGGAACATGACCATCGTGGGCGTCTTCGCCCTCGGCGCGCTGTGCGGCCTTGTCGCGTTCGTCAAGGTTTTGAATTACCTACTCGATACCCACCGCGATCCGACCTTGGCCGCCATGGCCGGCTTTATGCTGGGCTCGCTTCGCGCATTGTGGCCGTGGGGCGCAGACCAGGATGCTTCCACACCGCTTATCCTGCTTATGTTCGCGCTCGGCGGCATCATCGTCGCTATTTTCATCGCCGTGGATAGGCGCAAAGCCGCAAGTTATCAAGAGAGTTAAAGCATGAATAAGAAGAAGGCCATCGTGGGCGCTGTCGGAGCGCTGGCCTCCGTTGCCCTCTCCGGCTGCGTCACCAACGAGGAGCCAGCGCTGCCAGAGGGCTGGTCCGCGCCCAACGTGGACGAAGTTCCCGAGATTGCCGCGATGTATCAGGACACCGATGGTGTCCTCACCGTCGGCACGAACCCACCGTTCGCGCCGTTCGAGTTCAAGGACTCCGACGGCTCGATCATCGGCTTGGAAATGGACCTAGCCAATGCAGTCGCCCAAGTATTGGGGCTCAAGTTCCAGCCAGTGGAACAAGACTTCTCCATGATCTTGCCGGCGGTTCAGTCGGGACAGATTGATCTCGGCGGTTCCGGGTTCACCGATACCGATGAGCGCCGGGAAAACTTCGATTTCGTCGACATCCTCTACGCCGGCATCCAGTGGGCAGAACTCACCGACGGCCCCCACAAGGTCGATCCATCGAATCCCTGTGGCCTTACCGTCGCGGTGCAGCGCACGACGGTGTCGGAGACCGACGATCTGCGTCCCAAGCAGGAAGCCTGCGATGGTAACTTGACCATCCTGCCCTATGACACAAGCGATAACGCCGCCCTTGCGGTTTTGATGGGCCGCGCGGACGCCCTCTCTGCGGATTCACCAGTCTCCGCATGGGCTGTCAACCGCTCAGATGGACGTATGTCCATGGTCGGCAAGATGTTCGACGCCGCACCCTACGGCTTCGCCGTGCCAAAGGATTCAGACCTCGGCCCTGCCGTGGCGGCGGCACTCCAGCATCTCATCGATACCAGGGCATACGCTGAAATTCTCGATAAATGGGGTGTTGACGACGGACTCGTCGAACACGCAATGATTAACGAAAGGCCGATCAATGACTAACTCCTCTCTCCCGGCAGCGTCGAATTCATCGGCTTCGACTGCCCCAGAAAAGATCGAAGCCCGCCCACTGCGTCACCCCTGGCGCTGGGTATTCGCCACTGTCCTCGCTCTGCTTGCCGTATGGTTCATCATCTCCTCGGCACGCAACGAAGCCTTCGGGTGGGGCACGTATTTCCAGTATCTTTTCGATACTCGGATTGCCACCGCTGCCCTGCACACCATTGCCATTACGATTCTGGCAATGATCATCGGCGTCGTAGGCGGCGCTGCCCTCGCGGTGATGCGCATGTCCCCTAACCCTGTGCTAGGTGGCGTGTCGTGGGTCTTCCTCTGGCTCTTCCGTGGCACCCCAATCTACGTGCAGCTCGTCTTCTGGGGTCTACTTTCAGCCCTCTACCAATCCATCAACCTTGGATTCACAGAGATTTCCCTCACCGAGGTACTCAATAACGCATTCCTCTTGTCCGTCTTAGGCTTAGGCTTGAACGAAGCCGCATACATGGCGGAGATTGTTCGCTCCGGTATCTCTTCTGTTCCGGAGGGCCAGAAGGAAGCCAGCAAGGCCCTGGGAATGGGATGGTGGATGACCATGCGCCGCACTGTGCTCCCGCAGGCCATGCGCATCATCATCCCGCCGACCGGCAACGAGTTTATTTCACTGCTCAAGACTTCTTCACTTGTGGTTGCTATTCCCTACACGGCGGAAATTTTCGGCCGCGCCACGGACATTTCGGCTGCGCTCTTCGAGCCCATCCCCCTGCTTATGGTCGCGGCGACGTGGTATTTGGCCATCACCTCTCTGCTCATGGTGGGCCAGTACTTCTTAGAGCGCCGCTTTGAGCGCGGCGCCACCCGCGAGCTCACCGGCCGCCAGTTGGCCGCGCTGGCGGATGCCGAAGGAACCATTCCCCGCAACGTCTCTGTCATCCCGGAGGTAAAGAACTAATGCCGACACCCATGATTTCCGCACAAAATGTGCACAAGTCCTTCGGCCAACTTGAGGTTCTCAAAGGCATCGACCTCACCGTCATGCCGGGTGAGGTCACGTGCCTTCTGGGGCCCTCCGGTTCTGGTAAGTCCACCTTCCTGCGCTGCTGTAATCACCTGGAGAAGGTCACGGCCGGCCGCCTCTACATCGACGGCGAACTGATTGGTTTCCGCGAGCGCAACGGCGTGCTCTATGAAATCTCCGAGAAAGAAGCCGCCGCCCAGCGCCAAGATATCGGCATGGTTTTTCAGCAATTCAATCT
This sequence comes from Corynebacterium aurimucosum, assembly GCF_030408555.1. Taxonomy (NCBI): domain Bacteria; kingdom Bacillati; phylum Actinomycetota; class Actinomycetes; order Mycobacteriales; family Corynebacteriaceae; genus Corynebacterium; species Corynebacterium aurimucosum. The sequence goes on from NZ_CP047048.1 coordinate 1,546,633, forward strand.
TTTTAGCCACCGCACCGTGCTGGAAAACATCATCGAGGCCCCCATCCAGGTAAAGAAGCAGAACCCGGAGCAGGCAAAGAAAAAGGCCATGGAGCTGCTGGAAAAGGTTGGCCTCGCGCACAAGGCGGACGCCTACCCAGTCCAGCTCTCTGGTGGTCAGCAGCAACGCGTCGCCATTGCTCGCGCGGTTGCGATGGACCCGAAGCTCATGCTTTTCGACGAGCCCACCTCCGCCCTCGACCCCGAGCTCGTCGGTGAGGTGCTCCGCGTGATGAAGGAACTTGCCGCCGATGGCATGACCATGCTCGTTGTCACCCACGAGATGGGCTTTGCCCGGGAGGTCGCCGACACCATCGTTTTCATGGACGGCGGCAGCGTCATCGAAACCGGCACCCCACAGCAGGTCTTGGACAATCCTCAGCACCAGCGCACGAAGGATTTCCTCTCTTCGCTGCTCTAGCGCACTGCACCACCACGCACGCAGCACCGCCGCAACTGCCCTTGTTGCCAAAGTTTCTCGCCCTCACCTCAAGATCTGGCCAGATCTTTGGCAACAAGGGCAGTTTTCTATTTGAACCCGTCCAAGACAAAACTCCGGCCAGTCCGCAAAGGTAACTGGCCGGAGTTTTTCTGGAAAGGGCTGGCGAAACAATTAACGCCAGCGGTGGGTCCCTATTCGGTGTCCCCTTCCGTTTCCGCAGTCTCAGCGGGCTCCGCGGGCTCCTCGGCAGAGGACGAGGCCATCGGGCTATCCGCAGACTGTGATTGGATGACGTCATCCAGCACCGCATGGATATAAGGCGCGGCCTTGTCATTGGAGTATTCGGAAGCAAGCTCCACGCCTTCAACGAGCGCGGTAGCGTTCGGAACATCCGCGTTGAAGAGGATTTCCCATACCGATACTCGCATGATCGCGCGGTCAACAGCGGGAATGCGTTCGAGCGACCACTCGCTGGAGAGGTAACGAGCAATCGCATCGTCAATGGCGTCCAGCTCTTCAGCTGCTCCGCTGACAATTTCGCGGGTGTAGTCCGCGATCGGCGCCACGCCGTTTTCCGGGTCGCGAGCAAGCTCGACGCGGTCTTCCACGATGGCTACCGGATCAACGTCGCGTGATTCTGCTTCGAAGAGAATATCCGCAGCTCGGCGGCGCGCGCGGTAGCGCGCGGTGTGCCGCTTATAGTTAGGCTCTGGTCGGGTCATCTTAGTTGTTGACGCGGGAGAGGTACTCGCCAGTGCGGGTATCGATCTTGAGGGTGTTACCGGTCTCGATGAACAGCGGCACCTGGATCTCGGCACCGGTCTCGAGTGTCGCCGGCTTGGTGCCGCCGTTGGAGCGGTCACCCTGCAGACCTGGCTCGGTGTGCTCAACTTTCAGGTCAACGGAGATCGGAAGCTCACCGAACAGAGCGTCGCCGTCGTGGAAGGAGACCTGGACACGCATGTTTTCCAAGAGGAACTTGCCGGCGTCGCCGAACTTATCAAACGGCAGCTCGTACTGCTCGTAGGTCTTATCATCCATGACCACGTAGTTCTGGCCATCGTTGTACAGGTAGGTCATGTCGCGGCGGTCAACGTTGGCGGTCTCCACCTTCACACCAGCGTTAAAGGTCTTGTCGGTGACCTTGCCAGAGACCACATCCTTGAGCTTGGTGCGCACGAATGCAGGACCCTTGCCAGGCTTGACGTGCTGGAATTCAACGATCTGCTGCAGCTTGTTGTCGATCTTCAGAACGAGGCCGTTCTTGAAATCAGTGGTATCTGCCATGAAATGACTCTCCCAAATAACTTGTAGTCGAAACTATGAAAACAGTGTCTAAGCATACCGTACGCGGCTGCTGCACGGTACGAAGGGGTGCTGGCTACAGCACCTGAAGTTCCTTCGGATAGGCCGTGATGATCTTTGGTGCCCCTGAGGTAATAAACAGGCTGTCCTCGATCCGCACGCCGCCCTTACCAGGAACGTAGATGCCCGGCTCAATGGTCAGCGTCATCCCTTCGGCGAGCTCGCCCTTGCCGGTTTTCGCTGCGGAGGGCCCTTCGTGCACGTCGAGGCCGATTCCGTGGCCAGTCGAGTGAACGAAGTACTCGCCATAGCCGGCCTCAGTGATGATGTCACGGCAGGCCGCGTCGACGTCGACAAGCTTGGCACCTGGCACCGCTGCCTTCACACCTGCCTCCTGGGCGCGCAGGACAATGTCGTAGATTTCACGGGCAAACTCAGTGACCTCACCGATAGCGAAGGTGCGTGTGCAGTCGGAGTTAAAGCCGCGCAGGTGGGCACCGAAGTCGATCGTAACCAAATCCCCCTTGCGCAACTCGCGGTCATCCGCGCCGTGGTGGGGCTTAGCGGAGTTTTCACCGGAAGCCACAATGGTGTCAAAGCTCACGCGCTCCGAGCCGAGCATGCGCATGCGGTATTCCAAATCGGCAGCGACTTGGCGTTCCGTGCGCCCAGCGGCGACCTCCCCAGCCTCTACGAGATCGGTGAGCGCCTGGTTGGCCAAGGCCGCTATCTCTTCGAGCTTCTGCAGCTCAACGTGATCCTTGACCAGGCGAATCTTCTCAATCACGCCGGTGACCGGTACCAGAGTCACGCCCTCCGGCTTTGCTTTCTCCAGACGCTGCAGTTGTGCGACAGTGACGTAGTCGGCTTCATAGCCCACCCGCAGATCTTGAGAAACCTGCCCCAGCAAGTGCGGGCCTACATCGCGACCAAGGCTGGCTTCGATGTCCGGAACCTCTTCCGCGATCTGCGTGGTGTAGCGACCGTCCGTTGCCATGAGCGCGGAGAGGTCCTTGCGCAACAGCAGTCCACCATTCGATCCCGAAAAGCCGGTCAAGTAACGCACGTGCGTCAGGTGGGTAACGATAATGGCGTCAATGCGCTGACCAGTCAGCTCAGTCATGAGCTTGCGGCGGCGGTTGCCATAACGAGTATCGGCTAATGCCATGAGAGAACCACTCCAATCAATTCAAGCGATACTCCATGATAGCTAATCTGCCAGGAAGTACCCCAGTGCCGCGACATATCCATAAGAGCCGAGGCCCGCGATAACACCGCGAGCGATGGGGCTCAGGTAAGAGTGCTGCCGAAATGCTTCCCGCGCATGCACGTTGGATAGGTGCACCTCGACGAATCCGGGGCCATCGGCTACCTCCGCCAAGGCATCACGCAGGGCCACCGAGGTATGTGTAAAACCGCCCGGGTTGATGATGACAGGCCAGCCTTCGTCGGCAGCGCGATGCACCTGTTCAATGAGTTCGCCCTCGTGGTTGGATTGGAAGAAGACGATCTCTTCCTCCCCCGCCGCCGCGCGGACGCGAGTCTCTATATCCTCCAAAGTTTCGCTGCCATAGATTTCTGGCTGGCGCTTGCCCAAGCGGTTCAGATTCGGGCCGTTGAGGACGAGAATGGTCATGGCGAACTCCTTAAATTCCTATACGGTCAGCTGCGCGTAGGCTGCGCGCAGCTCCTCATCAGTGGCGTCTTCCAAGCGCGTGGTTTCCCCGATCCCGGTGAGCGCTACAAAGCGGATGTGGCCGCCGCGGTTCTTCTTGTCATGGCGCATTGCATCCAGCAGCTCCTCGAAATGGTCCTGCTCATAAGTGGTCGGCAGCCCAATCCTGGTCAAGATGTCGCGGTGCGTGGCCACGAGGTTGGCATCGATAAGCCCGCGCGCGTGGGATAGGTGGGCAATGAACATCATGCCCACCGCTACCGCGCGGCCGTGTCGCCACGAGTAGTTCTCGCGACGCTCCACGGCGTGGCCAAAGGTGTGGCCGTAATTGAGAGTCTCGCGCAGCCCGGATTCCTTCAAGTCCTGACCCACCACGTGGGCCTTGACCGCAATAGAACGCTCGATGAGCTCCGGCAGCAGGCCGTCGGGCTCAAGGCATGTGGCGGGATCCTTCAGGTAGTGCTCAATGATCTGCGGGTCATGGATGAAGCCAGTCTTGATAATCTCTGCAGAACCGGCGACGATTTCCTCGGCTGGCAGCGTGCGCAAATGCTCCACATCAACAAAGACTGAGTCCGGCTCATGGAAAGCCCCAACCAGGTTCTTTCCCGCGGCTGTGTTGATGCCGGTTTTGCCGCCCACGGCGGCATCCACCATGGCGAGCAACGTCGTCGGCGCCTGAATCACCGGGATGCCGCGCATCCACGTCGCCGCAGCAAACCCAGCCAGGTCCGTTACCGCACCGCCGCCTAGGCCAATGACGGCATCGCGGCGGCTAAAACCTGCTTCTCCGAAGATATCCCACAAGCGGGCGAGCACGTCGATCCGTTTGGCGGCTTCGGCATCGGGGACCACAACTGCGGTGGCCTCAATCCCCTGTACGCGAGCCTGTTTAACTAAGTCTTGGGCAGCCTGCGCGAGCGGCGGTTGGTGGATGATTGCCACCTTAGCCGCCCCAATCGCCGCGGCGCGCTCAATCATGGCGGTACTCAGGCCACTGCCAAGAGTGACCTCATAAGGCGATGGTCCATTAACAGCAATGGTGTGCATGGGTGGTGCTCCTTCGGCTGGGGTGGCAGGGTTCGTGAGGCGTCGACACGTAGCGGGTAAAGAAGTTTCGTCGTCCTAGAGGGTTTCGAGGAAGCTCAAGATGTCACCCACCACCTGCTGCGGGGAGCGCACACCAGTGCGCACCTTTAAGTCAGCGACCTCGCTGTAGAGGGATCGGCGCGTTTCCAAAAGTTGGGTGTAGTGCGCCAGCGGGTCCGCAGACTCCAACACGGGACGGTTGCTGTCCCCCAGCGTGCGGGTTACGCCTTCTTCGGGGGTGATATCAAGGAATACAACAGTCAGGCCATCGAGCAGGGCGCGTGTAGATTCGGTCAGCACTGCCCCGCCGCCTAGACTCACCACGCCAGTAGTGGCGAGTGCCTCGCGCACCGCTTCGGCTTCGACCTCACGGAATGCTGGTTCACCCAGCTCAGAGAAAATCTCGCCGCAAGCCTTGCCGTAGCGGGCCTCGATGAGGGCATCAGAGTCAACAACCTCGCAGTTCAGCGCGCGGGAGAGGCACCGGCCAATGGTGGTCTTTCCGGAGCCAGGAGGCCCTACGAGAACGACGTGCGGGGAATTCATGCCTCACCCCAATCCAAGCGGCTAGCCACGTAATCCTGGTAGGCAGCAATGTTTCGCTTGGTCTCGGCTAAGCTATCGCCACCAAATTTCTCCAACACGGCACGCGCAAGGACGAGAGCCACCATGGCTTCGGCCACCACGCCAGCCGCTGGAACTGCACAGACATCAGAACGCTGATGGATGGCAGTGGCTGGCCCACCCGTAACCATATCAACGGTCTTCAGGGCGCGCGGGACGGTAGAAATCGGCTTCATCGCCGCACGCAAACGCAGCGTCTGGCCATTAGTCATGCCGCCTTCCAGGCCACCAGCCCGGTTACTCTCCCGGTCCACTCCCTCATCGGTGCGCACCATTTCATCGTGGGCCTCGCTTCCGCGACGGCGCGCCTCAGCGAAGCCGTCGCCTACTTCAACGCCCTTGATCGCCTGAATACCCATCAAGGCGGCGGCGAGCTGCGCGTCGAGACGGTCCTCCCCCGAGGTATGGGAGCCTAAACCAATCGGCAGGCCCTCCACGATGACCTCTACAATGCCGCCGAGGGTATCGCCCTGCTTCTTGGCGGTCTCGATTTCTGAGATCATCGATTCCTCTGCGGCCTTATCGCAGGCACGAACCGGAGAGGCGTCGATGGCCTCAAGGTCCGCAAAGCTAGGGTGCGGGCCCTCATAAGGTTCTGAGGCACCAATGGAGATGACGTGGGACAGCACCTCGACTCCCAGGGTTTCGCGAAGGAAGTTGCGGGCAACGGTGGCCGCGGCGACGCGGGCAGCGGTCTCGCGTGCGGAGGAACGCTCCAGAATGGGACGGGCCTCCGCCTGATCAAACTTCACCATGCCGGCGAAATCGGCGTGCCCAGGGCGTGGACGAGTGAGCGGAGCACCGCGACCGGAAGCCATCGCCTTAGCAGTCTCCGGGTCATCGAGATCTAGCGCATCCGGGGACATGATGGTGGTCCACTTTGGCCACTCCGTGTTGCCAATCATGATAGCGATGGGGCTACCCAGGGTAAGGCCGTGGCGAATGCCACTGAGCAGAGTGAGATCATCAGCTTCAAACTTCATGCGGGCGCCGCGGCCGTAGCCGAGGCGGCGGCGAGAGAGCTGGAGAGCAATATCGTCTTGGGAAACGGGAACCCCGGCCGGCATGTGCTCAATGAGTGCAACGAGTGCCTGGCCGTGAGATTCACCTGCGGTAGTCCAACGAAGCATGCGGACTATTATCACACGCCAAGGGTTCCTTCGGGGTCACTAGGCCTGCTATCACACCATGTCGGGGCTAAATAACACAACAAGTCCTGCGGCAATCAACATCCCGGGTCCATGCGCGGGTGTCCTATCCCTGGATATATAGCCCCAGAGCACCGTGCTCAGCGACGCCCCCATCATCGCCAGCGCAACCCCCGGTACGCCCGCCACGTGTGCGGTCACCATTCCCAGCGGCAGCGCCAGTTTGAGGTCTCCCCCGCCGATGCTTCCGGCGCGGCTTAGCAACGCCGCCACCACGTAGATACCCGGCCACAGCAGCCCGGCCACGCTGAACCAGCACAGCGATAAGGCTGCGGCAGGCAGAGTCAGATAGTTAGGCAGGCGTTTGAAACGCAGGTCATAAATAATTAAAGCGCACCCCCACGCCAAGAAAAGCAGTTCCCCCATGGTCCCGCAGCCTACCGCGTGGGCGGACAAGACGCACGCACCAAGCTGTGGGGACTTGCTTAGGGCAGCTTGAGCGCCTTGTTGAGCGCCGCCAGCATCTCTGCCCGCGGGGCAGTATGCCCGGTAAACTGCTCAAATTGCGAATAAGCCTGATTAGCCAGCATGATGTGCCCGCCGACGGCCCGGTAGCCATCAGCGGCCGCATGCACAGTGAGCGGAGTAGGCCACGGATCATAAATAACGTCAAAAACCGGAGCCTTGGCCAGCTGCGTCAGGTATCCCTCCAACGCAGCAGAGGGCACGGTGGAGACAAGGAGATCTACTGCTCTCGCAAGGCCTGCTAGATCATCCTCGAAGGTTGCCGCATGGAGTGTGAGACCGAGGGCGTCAGCGAGCGGACGCAGTTCAGCTAAACGGTCGGAGCGATTCAACACGGTAACGTCCTTCACTCCGCGCTGAGCCAGCCCCCACAGGACCGGCCGCGCGGTTCCGCCGGCGCCGATGAGCAGCGCCGAAGACGGCTGGGAAGAGCCCAAAAGCTCATCGAGCGCGCCCAGCACGCCTTCGGTATCCGTGTTATCCGCGCGCCACCCTTCCGGGGTGCGTACCAAGGTGTTCGCGGAGCCAATGAGCTCAGCTCGCTCGCTGACGATATCGGCACAAGCAAGGGCATCAAATTTGAGCGGCATGGTGACGGAGAAACCGCAGTACTCCTCGCCTACTTCGGCGAGGAAGGCCGGCAAGTCCGTCACCTCATGCTTGGTATAGTCCCACTCCTTCAGGGTCAGGGCCTCATACCCAGCGTTATGCAGGACTGGTGAGAGCGAGTGGGCAATGGGGCTGCCCACGACTGCGGCGCGCGGCATTGGTTTACTGCTCCTCGGCTGGCGGCGCACCTTCGGCCTCGCGCTGGCTGTCCAGGATGCCAGAGCGCACCGCATCATCGACGTTGGCAAGGTGCTCATCGTAGTTATCGGTAAACACGGTGGTGCCCTTGTCATCGACGGTGACGAAGAAGAGCCAGTTTCCTTCCGCCGGGTTCTCCATGGCCTGGATAGCTTCCTCCGAAGGCGAGGCAATCGGCGAATCAGGCAGACCGTCCTTGGCGTAGGTATTCCATGGCGTCTCGCGGTGGCGGTCCTCATCGGTGGTGGCCAGCTCCACGTCCTCGAGGCCATAGTTCACGGTGGAGTCCAACTCGAGGCGCATCGGTTCATCGAGGCGGTTGAGGATCACTCGAGCAACCTTGTCGAATTCACCGGCCGGGGACTCGCGTTCCACCAATGAAGCGGCAGTTAGAAGCTCATAGGGCTTCAGACCAATTGCTTGGGCGCGGTCAACGATGTTGGTGTCGTTGTACTTCTTCGTAGAGCGGGTGATCAGGTCCGTCAGAATCTCCTGGGCATCCATGTTCGGATCCAGCACGTACTGGCCCGGGGCAATCAGCCCCTCAAGGCGCTTCGGGTCCTCGCCTCGTGCGCGAATCTCTTCCAGGGCCCACTCCGGTGCGCCCAGCTCAGCTGGGTCCACGGTGGCCGCAATCTTCTCGAGCTCTTCAGCGGAGACGCAGCCACCTTCCTTGCACGAGACCTGGGAAATCAAGGAGTAAATGCCGTAGCGAACATCACCGCCAAGCACGTTGACGTCGAGCAGCGTGGCACCGCCTTGGACGTCGAGGAGGTCCACCATATTGGCTTCATCGAGCAGCGCTTCGACAGCGGCCTTCGCGCTCATCTCCTCCTGGAGACGGTAAAAGCCGGGTTTGATTTGGCTTGCGCGTGGGTTGGAGTTGGCTGCTGAGGAGAAAGCTTCGGATGTCTTCACCACGTTCTTTTCTGCCAGCTCGGGTGCTAATTCACCCATGGACGAGCCTTCTGGGACCTGAACAAGCTGTGTGACACCGTTGCCTTGCCCCTCGTAGTCCAAGGTACTGCCCCCTCCCAGAAGGCGGAAGCCGATGTAGCCGAGTCCGCCAATGATAAGGACCAAGCTTGCGATGAGCACGGCCATGCCGCGCTGACGGCGCTTGACATATTGAGGTTCCATCGAGCGTCCGATGCGTGAAGGTTTACGGCTCACGTACTTCGTCTCCTACGTTTGAAGGGCTGTGGCCGTACAACGCGAAATGGCGCGCATCCAGCCAGGACTGCAAAATTTCCACCGCGGCAGCTTGGTCAATGACCGAGCGACCACGCTTCTCTGACACGCCAGAGGCCCGCAAAGCAGAGGTTGCCACCACCGTAGTGAGGCGCTCATCCACCATGCGTACGGGCGGAGGTTCCTTCATCCTGTCATCTTTTGCCAAGCGGCGGCGGATACGAAACGCGATTTCCTTGGCATGTTTAACACTTGATGAGCCGTTGCCTTTGAGATCACGCGGCAGGCCAACGGCCACCTCGACGGCGTCATACTCATGGATCAGCTCGAGCAAACGGTCAATATCGCCCTTGTCGCGGTCCTTAAACCCGGTCTCACGCCGGACGGTTTCGACCGGCATGGCCAAGCGCGCGTCTCGGTCAGATACCGCCACGCCGATGCGGACGGTACCGACGTCGAGGCCCAAACGGCGCCCCGGGCCGGGATCGTCGACGCCTGGTTTGTCAGGCTCTACGGCCATCGTGCTCCTCCTGATTCTGCGACTCAGCTATTTGCATGCACCTTACTAGTGCTGACCGAGCTCGTCGCGTACAGCATTGAAGGCCGCCTGCAGGCCGTCCGCGTTCGCGCCCGAGCCCTGGGCCATGTCCGGCTTTCCGCCGCCCTTGCCGTCGACATAGCCAGAAATAACCTTGACCAAGTCACCAGCCTTGACACCGCGCTCGACTGCGGGCTTAGTGGCGCCAACGATGAACGGGAGCTTGCCGCCCTCGTTCTCCGATGCCAGGACAACCACACCGGCGGCATCACCGAGACGGTTCTTGATATCAGAAGCCAGTGTGCGCAAGTCTCCACCGTTGACCCCCTTAGGCAGCTTAACAGCCACGAGGGTGAAATCGTTGACGGTCTTCGCAGTAGAGATCATCTCCGCGGTCTGGGACATGAGCTGGGCCTTGTGAAGCTCGGCAATTTGCTTCTCAGCGGCCTTGAGCTTCTCCGTCAGCTGCGCGATGCGCTCCGGCAGGTCCTCAGTTTGGACCTTGAGCTCGCGGGAGACACCCTCGACGAGGGCGGTCTCCTTCGAGTAGTAGCGGAATGCATCCAGGCCCGAATAAGCCTCGATGCGGCGCGCGCCCGAACCCACGGAGGATTCGCCGAGGACAGATACCGGGCCGATCTCTGCAGTGTTCTTCACGTGCGTACCACCGCAGAGCTCGATGGAGAAGGGGCCGCCCATCTCCACGACGCGGACCTCAGAACCGTAGTTCTCACCAAAGAGGGCCATCGCCCCCATCTCCTTGGCCTTCTCCAAGGAGGCCTCGATGGTATTGACCGGGAAGTGCTGGTCCACCGCCTGGTTGGTCACCAAAGCGATCTCATCGAGCTGCTCCTGCGTGAGCTGGTCGGTGTAGTTGAAATCAAAGCGCAGGTAGCCCGGACGGTTCAAGGAACCAGCCTGGACTGCGGTCGGGCCCAGCACCTGGCGCAGCGCGGCGTGGATAAGGTGCGTTGCGGAGTGCGCCTGCACGGCGCCGTGGCGCCACTGCTGGTCAACTGCGGCGGTCACGCCATTGCCAAGCTCAAGGCCACCGGCGGTCACCGTGGCCTTGTGAACCCACAACTTCTTGCCAATCTTCTGAACATCCTTGACCTCCAGCAGGGTCTCGCCCGCGATAATGCGGCCGCGGTCGGCGGTCTGGCCACCGGCTTCGGCGTAGAGCGGCGACTGGTCCAAGATAACCTCGACCGTGTCCCCTGCCTGGACCTCGGAGACCTTCTCGCCATCGCGCACAAGACCGATGACCTTGGCGTCCGACTCCAAGGTCTCGTAGCCCGTGAACAGCGTCGGGTGGTTATCCACCCAGTCACGGTACAGAGACAGATCAGCATGACCATGCTTCTTGGCTTGGTTATCCGCCTTGGCGCGGCGGCGCTGCTCACCCATGGCGGCGTCGAAGCCTTCCATGTCTACGGTCAAACCGGCTTCCTGCGCCATTTCCAGGGTCAAGTCGATGGGGAAACCATAGGTATCGTGCAGCTCGAAGGCCTTTTCACCGGACAGGACTTTCGGGGTAGCTGCGCGGGAGGTGCTCTTCAGCTCGATCACTGCTTCGTCGAAAAGCTTGGTACCCGACTCCAAGGTCTTGAGGAAGGCTTTCTCCTCTGCCACGGCAACGCGCAGAATACGCTCGCGGTTTTCTGCGATCTCCGGGTAGGACGGCGTCATGGTGTCCATGATGGTGTTCATGAAGCGCTCCATGGTCTCGCCTTTCGCGCCCAACAACTTGGCGGAGCGAATGATGCGACGAAGCAGGCGACGCAGGATGTAGCCGCGGCCCTCGTTACCGGGGGTAACGCCATCCAAGATGAGCATCATGCCGGTACGCGAGTGGTCCGCCACCACGCGGAAACGGATCAGGTCTTCCTTCGGCGCATCCGGAACGTACTTCGCACCGGTGAGCTCTTCGGCTACGTCGATGACTGGGCGCAACAGGTCCGTTTCGTACACATTGTCCACGTCCTGCAGGATGCAGGCGACGCGCTCGATGCCCATGCCGGTATCGATGTTCTTCTTGGGCAGCTCGCCCACGATCTCAAAGTTGCCCTTGCCAATGCCTTCGCCGCGCTCGTTCTGCATGAAGACCAGGTTCCAGATCTCCATGTAGCGATTATCGTCCGCGACGGGACCACCGTCCTGGCCATATTCCGGGCCACGGTCATAGTAGATCTCGGAGCACGGTCCGCACGGGCCAGGAATGCCCATGGACCAGTAATTATCCTCCATGCCGAGGCGCTGAATGCGCTCGCGGGGAACACCGATTTTGTTGTGCCAGATATCGGCTGCTTCATCGTCATCGAGGTAGACCGTGACCCACAAACGCTCGGGGTCAAGCCCCAAGCCACCATCCTCTACCGAGTTCGTCAACAGGTTCCAGGCGTGGGTAATGGCCCCCTCCTTGAAGTACTGGCCAAAGGAGAAGTTGCCTGCCATCTGGAAGAAGGTGTTGTGGCGGGTGGTAATGCCTACTTCCTCGATATCCAGGGTGCGCACGCACTTCTGGATAGAGGTCGCCGTACCGTTAGCAAAAGGCGGGGTCTGCTGGCCCAAGAAGTAGGGCTTGAAGGGAACCATGCCGGCGTTGACGAAGAGCAGGTTCGGGTCATCCAGGATCAGCGATGCGCTGGGCACGGCCTCGTGGCCGGCCTTGACGAAGTGCTGGGTAAAGCGTTCCCGGATCTCATGAGTCTTCACGAGCAAAAGTCCTTCACTGTTGAATGGTTTCTAGTCAGCGCTCAACTTTACCCGTCCGGTGCTCTGCTTAGCGACGCCGCCCCCGGATGATGCCCCGCAACCTCCCCAGGTACTCGCGCACCCGTTTTTCCGCGCCGTGGTCGGTGGGCTGATAATACTCGACATCGGTGAGCGTCTCCGGTAAATACTGCTGGGCTAGCACACCGCGTGGATCATCATGCGGGTACCGGTAGCCGACGGCGTTTCCCAAGCGCTTGGCACCCTCGTAGTGGCCGTCGCGCAGGTGCGGCGGGACGTGCCCGCTCTTACCGGCCTGGACATCGGCTTGGGCAGCGTTGATGGCACTAATAACGGAATTCGACTTCGGCGCCGTGGCCAGGTGGATCGTGGCCTGCGCCAGCGGGATGCGCGCCTCGGGCAGGCCAATCAGGGCCGCAGCCTCCGCCGCGGCCACGGCGGTGGGCAAAGCGGTGGGATCCGCCATCCCAACGTCCTCGGAGGCATGCACGATGAGCCGGCGCGCTATGAAGCGCGGGTCTTCGCCGGCCTCAATCATGCGGGCAAGGTAGTGCAACGCGGCGTCCACGTCGGAGCCGCGGATGGACTTAATAAAGGCGGAGACAACATCATAGTGCTGGTCCCCGTCACGGTCATAGCGCACGACCGCGCGGTTGACGTTGTCTTTGAGAATGTCGACGGTGAGCTCGCCGCCATCCGGCACCGCTTCGGCGGCCGCCTCGAGATAGGTCAGCGTCCGTCGAGCATCACCGCCGGCGAGCAGCACCAGCTGATCCAAAGCGTCTTCCGTGGCAGTGATTCGCCCCGCCAAACCGCGCTCACTCCTCAGCGCCCGCTCCGCGAGGCTGCGGAGGGAGACATCGTCAAGCGGCTCCAAGTGCAGCAACAGCGAACGCGAAAGCAGCGGCGCTACCACAGAAAACGAAGGATTCTCGGTGGTCGCGGCCACGAGAAGGACAGTGCGGTTCTCCACGGCCGCCAGCAACGCATCCTGCTGGGTTTTGGAGAAGCGGTGTACCTCATCGATGAAGAGCACCGTGCGGCGACCTTCGATGAGTTCGCGACGCGCATGAGTGATCACTTCGCGGACTTGCTTAACACCAGAGTCCAGGGCAGAAAGCCCAATGAAGTTATCCCCCAAGGAGGAAGCGATCAGGGAGGCGAGCGTTGTCTTTCCGGTTCCCGGCGGGCCGTACAGGATGACCGAGGCTTCCCCCGAGCCCTCCACCAGCCGGCGCAACGGGGTCCCCGGCTCCAGTAGGTGCTTCTGCCCCACCACTTCATCGAGGCTCTGCGGCCGCATGCGCGCGGCAAGGGGTGAGCCTGAATGAGTTGCAAACATATCGGGGCCACCCGGCAGGCTGGGCGCTGACTGGTCATCGCCGAAGAGTGACTCCTGCCCCATCAGGACTCCCGGAGACGGGAAGCAACTGCGCGGCCAAATGCGGCCACCACGGAGCATCCATCATTCTTGCACTGCGCGGCAAACCGCGACAGCGCCTCGAAAGTTTCATAAAGATCACGGCGGATGAGAGCCTCATCCTCGGTGAACGGCCCCTGGTCGGAACGGCGAAGCAACGAGCGATGCGGGTCACGATAAATCTCGGCGTTGCCCTCCGCCAGAGCTACAACGCCTTCGATCCCGCCGGCATACATGGTGGTCACGCTCGACAAGGCCCAGCCTATGAGGCAGGCCACCAGCAATTCATGCAGCGTCTTCTCATCAGCAAACTGGGGCCACACATCGACGATGCGGCGCTGCCAGGCTTGGATGAAGATTTCCGCTTCGCTATCAGTAATCGGCCGTGAGAACAGGAATTGTGGGAAGCCTGCAACAACGCAGGCCACGTCAAAGCCAACGTTACGGAAACCAGCCCATTCATAATCCAGGAAGGTTAACGCTGTCCCCACGATGATGTTGTCTGGGGACAGATCGAAGGGGGTAAAGGCGCGGTTGCGGCCAGAACTAAAGCTCTGCATGGCGGTGCGAGCCAATTCGCGAACGTGTTTCGGCGGTTCCAGTCCGGCCTCATTGAGAATGTCAGCGCCGATCATGATGGAGCTCTTCAGCGAATCATCACGCAGCGCCTGGTGCTCAGCGTATTCGGGATGCCGGCGCAGCTGACGGTTCAGCAGGGCCTCGTAATCCTCCTCGCGCCCTGCGGTTCCTGCGTGCATCTTGCCCAGCGCGCTGCCCAGGGATCGGAGCAGCTCGACGCGGTCTTCATCGCTGCTGTGGGCGAGGGCATCCGCCAAGGTGTCGCCATCGCCCGCGTCGGTGAGCACGAGGATGCGCTTTTCCACATCGTGCGCAAGAAGGACTGGGCCTGGGCGGACCTCTTCAGACAGCGCTGTGGTGAATTGATAGGCCACCACTTCACGCAGGAGTGCGGCGTCATCAATAGTGTGTCCGGTGACCGGGTTGTACTTGATGACGACCGACCGATGTGGAAAGAAGGCACTTGGTGTCGTGCGGGCACGAAGCACCACAGCATTGCCCGAGCCGGTGAGCTGTTGAATGTCACTCAGCTCAGGCTCGCCGCCATAGCGGCGGGAAATCATCAGCGATGCTTCCGCCACCACGGCATCAGCCGCAGAACTGTCCATGGACTCGTGTCCCATCGAATTCACTTGCTTGCCTGCCTCCACTAGTCGTAGGCCCAACTACCTTACCGGCGCTGCGCGGTCTTAAGACTCCTTCCCAGCCTTTTCACCCTGTGCAGCCTTAGCCGCCTTTTCCGGCTTGAAGTCCACGCCGGTCTCCTTGCGCTGCTCAGCGGGGATGGTGCCCGGAGCATCGGTCAGAGGATCAACGCCGCCGCCCGACTTCGGGAAGGCAATGACGTCGCGGATGGAATCGAATCCGCCCAGCAGGGAGACAATGCGGTCCCAACCGAAAGCAATGCCGCCATGCGGCGGGGCACCGAACTGGAAAGCGTCGAGCAGGAAGCCGAACTTCTCCTGCGCTTCCTCTTCACCAATGCCCATGACATCGAAGACGCGCTTCTGCACATCCTGGTCGTGGATACGGATGGAGCCGCCGCCAATCTCGTTGCCGTTGCAGACGATGTCATAGGCGTAGGCCAAGGCCTCTCCCGGATTCTCATCAAAGTTATCCAGGTACTCCGGCTTCGGCGAGGTAAAGGCGTGGTGGACAGCCGTCCACTTGGAGTGACCCAGAGCCACATCACCCGAAGCGGTGGCATCGGCGGCCGGCTCGAAGAGCGGTGCGTCCACGACCCAGGTGAAGGCCCAGTCGCCGTCCTTGATAAGGTCCAGCTTCTTTGCGATCTCACCGCGCGCAGCGCCCAGCAAAGCACGGGAAGACTTTACGTCACCGGCGGCAAAGAAGATGGCGTCGCCCGGCTTAGCACCGACGTGCTCGGCAATGCCCTCGCGCTCGGCGTCAGTAATGTTTTTGGCCACTGGGCCGCCCAGGGTGCCGTCCTCGGCGATGGTGATATAAGCCAGGCCCTTCGCACCGCGCTGCTTTGCCCATTCCTGCCACGCATCGAACTGGCGGCGCGGCTGGGAGGCTCCGCCTTCCATGACGACAGCACCGACGTATTCGTTCTGGAAGACACGGAAGGTGGTGTCCTTGAAGAAGTCGGTGCACTCCACGATCTTGATGTCGAAGCGCAGATCCGGCTTGTCAGATCCGTAGTACTTCATGGCATCGGCGTAGGTCATGCGCGGGATGGGCGTCTTAATCTCGTAGCCGATCAGCTTCCAGAGAGCGGATACAATCTCTTCCGCTAGTGCAATAACATCGTCCTGGTCTACGAAGGACATTTCGACGTCGAGCTGCGTAAATTCAGGCTGGCGGTCCGCGCGGAAGTCCTCATCGCGGTAGCAGCGAGCAATCTGGTAGTAGCGCTCCATGCCGGCCACCATGAGCAGCTGCTTAAAAAGCTGCGGAGACTGCGGGAGTGCGTACCAGCTGCCCGGCTTGAGGCGGGCGGGCACGAGGAAGTCACGAGCGCCCTCCGGGGTGGAACGGGTCAGGGTCGGGGTTTCAATCTCAGTAAAGTCGTGGTTGTCCAGAACTTCGCGGGCGGCGCGGTTAGCGGCGGAGCGCAGGCGCAGAGCCTCGTGCTGACGCTCGCGGCGCAGGTCCAAGTAACGGTACTTCAGACGGGTCTCTTCACCGACTTCACCGGAAGAAGACGGATCATCAATCTGGAACGGCAGCGCTGCGGACTTGTTGAGCACCTCCAGGTCCGAGACGTTAACCTCAATCTCACCAGATGCCAGGTTTGCGTTAGCCGAACCTTCCGGGCGCGGCTCCACTACGCCGGTAACCTTGACGCAGTATTCAGAACGCAGATCGTGGGCGCGCTCAGCTACCTCAGATTCGCGGAAAACCACCTGGGCAACGCCAGAGCGGTCACGCAGATCAATGAAGATAACACCGCCATGGTCGCGACGGCGAGCGACCCAACCCGTCAGGGTGACGGTCTCCCCTGCCATCTCCTTGCGCAGTTCGCCTGCCAAATGTGTACGCAGCACTCTCGTTCAATCCCTTCTCATTGTTGACGCTCGCACCCACACACGCCACGCGTAGACAGCACGCGCCGAGGGATGCAAGTACTTGAACGGCCCAAGTCTACCGCCCACACCGGACTTGCACAGCGCTAGGGTGAGCACCGTGTGCTTAACAGCAGTCCACCTATCGAGCAGACAGCACCTACGGCTTGTGGCAAAATCTCTGGCATGACTTTTAAATCTGGCGCCAATTTTGATGGTAAGCGAGCTAGCTCCGGCGGTGGAGGCCGCGGCGGCATGATCGCTACCGGCGGCGGCATTGGCTCTCTCCTTCTCATTGGTCTCTATCTACTCCTCGGCGGCGATCCTGGCGCCATCACCGGAAGCGATCCCCAGCCCGACCAAACCCAGGTAGGGCCAGAGGAAAGCGGCGAAGACGCATTTGCGCACTGCCAAACTGCCGAGGACGGCAATAAGTACGACGATTGCCGCGTCATGTTCGCCGCCCAGTCCGTCGACAAGGTCTGGGCCCAGCAGTTGCCGGATCAGGCAGGCATCGAGTACGTCGAGCCGGGCCGCGTCATCTTCAACAACACCACCATGTCGGGCTGCGGCCAGGCTTCAGGCGCTACGGGCCCGTTCTACTGCCCAGCGGATGAGTCGGCCTACTTCGACACCGCCTTCTTTGATCAGCTCCGCAATTTCGGCGGCGAGAATGCTCCTCTGGCCCAGATGTACATCGTGGCCCACGAGTTTGGCCACCACATTCAAAAACTGGAAGGCACGCTCAGCTTGTCCAACTACAACGAGCCCGGCGAGGATTCCAACGCTGTGAAGATTGAGCTGCAAGCTGATTGCTATGCCGGCCTCTGGGCGCACTACGCCGATGAGGGCGAAGACGCTTTGCTCGAAACGATTACTGAACAACAAGTAACCGATGCCGTGAACACCGCTCGTGCTGTAGGCGATGACAACATCCAGCGCCGCTCGGGCGGCGAAGTACGCCCGGACATGTGGACGCACGGCTCCTCCGAGGACCGCGCTCAGGCCTTCCTCGCTGGATATAACACCGGCAAGATGGAACAGTGCGATACCTTGGGCCGAGG
This sequence comes from Corynebacterium aurimucosum, assembly GCF_030408555.1. Lineage (NCBI taxonomy): Bacteria > Bacillati > Actinomycetota > Actinomycetes > Mycobacteriales > Corynebacteriaceae > Corynebacterium > Corynebacterium aurimucosum. The sequence continues at coordinate 1,564,340 of NZ_CP047048.1, forward strand.
CGTCTATAAGACTTAATACTGCGCTTAAAAGTACTAGTGCGGCCGATGAAAGGTCGCACCACCCCCAAATGTGCCAGAAAAGTGCAGATTAAATTCAAATACATGAAGTGTTTACCTGCCGGCAATCTTGATGCTTTACCCTGATCAAGTTCCCGCCGGATTGTGGTGGGATCCGCTCTGTCTTTAAAAGCATAAAAGAACCGTGCGTGATGCCATCACCCTGCACCGCGACAGGCACATTATCCCCTGCTTTCACGGCGCATTCGCCCTGCCTGTGGCAGCCCGCGCTTCCTCATCACGCAGCGTTCTCTTCATGAAAGGAACGACGTTTTGAGCACCGCCACGCCGACGATGCCTGACCTCGAATCGATGAATGGCAAGAACAAGGACTGGATTTGGCACTTGTTCTTCGGCGCCATCACCGCTGTCACGCTGATCTTCTTCATCATTTGGAGCAACGGAGAAGTTGCTGAGGGGGCTAATCGCGTAGTCCTGATTACAGCGATCATCTTCGCCCTATTCATGGCCTTCAACATTGGCGGCAATGACGTCGCCAACTCCTTCGGTACCTCCGTGGGTGCAGGAACCTTGTCGATGAAGCAGGCCCTCGCGGTCGCTGCAGTCTTCGAGGTATCCGGTGCCATCCTCGCTGGCGGTGAGGTGACGGATACCGTCCGTTCCGGCATCGTGGACCTTGATGCAATTGACGGTCTAGACCCGATGGAGTTCGTCTACATCATGATGGCATCGCTCCTAGGCGCCGCCATCTGGCTACTCGTCGCCACCCGGATGGGCTGGCCGGTTTCTACGACCCACTCCATCGTCGGCGGTATCGTCGGCGCTGCACTGACCGTCGGCTTCATCACCGGCAAGGGTGGCATGGACATGGTGCAGTGGGGCGGAATCGGCACCATTGCCTTCTCCTGGGTCCTTTCCCCAGTTCTTGGTGGCATTGCCGCCTTCCTTCTCTTCAAGTGGATCAAGTCCTCCATCTTGGTGTACAACGACGCTGCGGACGAACGCCTGCGTGAGATCAAGGTTCGTCGCTCGGCACTACGCAAGGAGCACAAGACCCGCTTCGAGCGCATGAATGAGCTGCAGCAGATTTCCTACACCAACGCCATGGCTCGTGATGCTGCTCTCACAGCGGAAGATGATTATGACCCAGAGGCTCTCGAGTCCGACTACTACCGGGACTTGCATAACCTCAACAAGGATCTTGAGGACATCAATGCGCACCGCGCCCTGGAGAACTGGGTCCCACTGCTGGCTGCTTTGGGCGCCATCATTATTTCCGCGATGATGCTTTTCAAGGGGTTGAAGAACACCGGCGTTGACTTCTCCACCCTGGAGAACTTCCTGGTTATGGGCATGGTAGGCGCCGTGGTCTGGATGGCTGTGTTTATCTTCGCCCGCTCCCTGAAGAAGAAGTCCCTGTCACGCTCGACCTTCCTTCTCTTCTCGTGGATGCAGGTCTTTACTGCTTCGGCCTTCGCGTTCTCACATGGCTCGAACGATATCGCTAACGCTATTGGCCCCTTCGCCGCCGTCTTCGACGTCCTGCGGACGAACCAGATTTCCGATGAAGTCACTGTCCCTCTCCCGGTCATGGTGGCCATGGGTATCGCCCTGATTTCTGGCCTCTGGTTCATCGGCCGCTTCGTTATCCAGACGGTCGGTTCGGGCCTGACTCAGATGCACCCCTCCTCCGGTTTCGCCGCTGAACTGGCCGCCGCTGCCGTCGTCATGGCAGCGTCCCTCTTGGGCCTGCCGGTCTCCTCGACCCACATCCTCATCGGCGCTGTCCTTGGCGTCGGCATCGTAAACCGCGCCGCCAACTGGAAGCTGATGAAGCCGATCGCCCTCGCGTGGGTTATCACCCTCCCGGCAGCGGCAGCCATCGCAGCCGTGACGGTTTCTATCCTGCGCGTCGCCTTCTAAAGCTTCAGCGCATCACACGCGCACAGCACATAGTGCCCTATCGCCGCGAGTGCCCCAACAACCGGGGTCCTCGCGGTGATTGTGTTTTAGCGACCGGACACAGCACGCACTGCCAAATCCGTACACTGGGGCTTCATGAGCGATAACTCCCTGGCCAGATTCTTTTCCGCCTTCAACGACATTGAACAATTTCTCCGCCAGGCAATTGGGGCGAAGAATTCAGATTCTTTCTGGTGGATTGTTGATCGCGCACACGACAAACATCTGTTGGGCAAGCGCCAAGCGGAACAGCTGAAGGACTTTGGTAACCTGCGCAATGCCATTGCCCATGGCCGCTACTTCGACGGCGCACCCATCGCTACCCCACACCCACAGGTCGTCACGCAGCTGGAAAACCTGCAGCGCCTTCTCACGGATCCGCCTACAGCGCAGTCCCTTCTTTCTGACCGTGACGTAACCATTCTTGCCCCCGAAACCCCAATCATGGAGGCCTTACGGCTCATTAACCAGACCGGCTATTCGCAGATCCCTATCTATGATTCGGGGACTTACCAGGCGCTGCTGACGACCAACGTCATCGCCCGGTGGATTGCGGCTGATTTGGGAGACGATGGTGTGGTCAATGCGGCGTCGATTAGCGCCGTTCTGGAATTCGCCGAGAAGAAGGACCGCGCCGAGTTTCTGCCCCGCACAGCCAGCGCGCAAGAGGTTATCGATGCTCTCACAGAGGCCACCGTAGATGGCGTCCGTGCCAGCGCAGTCCTCCTCACCGAGCATGGAAAGGCTTCGCAGCGTCCGCTGGCTATCGCGACACCGGGGGATCTCGCAGTGTTGGTCGACGCCCTCGAATGGGAATAATCTCCTGGTACATTATTGTTGACACGTCACAGAAGGAAGATTGGCATGCAATTCGGAGTTTTCAGCATTGGTGACGTCACGCAAGACCCCACCACCGGCCGCACCCCCACCGAGGCCGAGCGCATCCGCGCGATAACGGAAATCGCGCTCAAGGCGGAGGAGGTAGGGCTCGATATTTTCGCCACCGGCGAGCACCACAACCCACCTTTCGTCCCATCGGCACCCACCACTCACCTGGCCTATATCGCGGCACAGACAAAGAACCTTCAACTCTCCACTGCCACCACGCTGATCACTACCAACGACCCCGTCCGCCTCGCGGAGGACTACGCCTTTCTCCAGCACCTCGCCGACGGGCGCATCGACCTGATGCTGGGCCGCGGTAACACTGGCCCGGTCTACCCGTGGTTTGGCAAGGACATCCGCGAGGGCATCCCACTCGCGGTGGAGAATTATCACTTGCTGCGCCGCCTCTGGCGTGAGCCCGTCGTCTCCTGGCAAGGGAAGTTCCGAACCCCGCTCCAGAGCTTCACCGCCACACCGGCGCCGCTCGACGGTATCCCGCCCTTTGTCTGGCACGGCTCCATCCGCTCCCCGCAGATTGCCGAACAGGCTGCCTACTATGGCGATGGCTTCTTCCACAACAACATCTTCTGGCACAAGGAACACACCGCGAAGATGGTGAACCTCTACCGCAACCGCTATGAATCCTATGGGCACGGCCATGCCGATCAGGCCATCGTGGGCCTCGGCGGGCACGTTTTCATCGGGTCTACTGAACAGGAGGCGAAGGATTTCTTCCGCCCCTACTTCGATAACGCTCCGGTCTACGGCCACGGCCCTTCCCTGGAAGAATTCACGGCTCAGACCCCCTTAACGGTAGGCACCGTGGAGCAAGTGGTGGAGCGCACGCTGCAGTTTGCTGATTGGGTCGGTGACTATCAGCGTCAGCTTTTCCTCATCGATCACGCTGGACTGCCGCAAGAGGTGGTGCTGGAGCAGATCGAAATCCTCGGCACCCAGGTAGTGCCGGAACTACGCCGCCGCTTTGAGGAACGCCGCCCAGATCATGTACCTTCTGACCCACCGACGCACGCCACGCTTGGCTCCTATACCCCACACGCGCTGGTCAGCCCTGGAGAGGAGAAATAAATGCGCTCACTGGTGGTTGTTACGGCTGGGCTGTCCTTGCCGTCGTCGACGCGCGCGCTTGGTGACGCCCTCTCATCCGCCACCACCGCCCATGTCACCGCCCGGGGTGAAGGCGTGGACATCACCGTCGTGGAGCTACGCGAACTCGCGGGCGAGCTGGCCGAGGCCATGACCAACTGGGTCTCGCCCACGCCTCGTCTGAAGGCGGCACAGTCCGCCGTGCTGAATGCCGACGGTCTCATCGCAGTCAGTCCCGTGTTCCAAGGAAGCTACTCGGGCCTGTTCAAGATGTTCTTCGACACCTTGGAGCCGCATTCCTTGGAGGGGCTTCCTACCCTTATCGCGGCCACGGGCGGCTCCAGCCGGCATGCGCTGGTCCTGGACTATGCCCTGCGGCCTCTACTCAATTACCTGCACGCCACGGTGGTCCCCACCGGCGTCTTCCAAGCCACGGAGGATTATGGCACCGCGGAGGGCGCGCGTAATGAAAGGCGCATCGAGCGTGCCGCTAGGGAGTTAGCGGATCTCATGGTGCGCCCGCTCGACCGGGTCGCTGGGCTTACGGGCACCCTCAGCGAAACGCAGGAAACGCCCCAGGACAGTTCCGAAGACATACTGGATTCGGATCCTGCAGGTTTCCGCGAACTCCTCTCCCGCCACGACGGCCAACCGGACTAAGCAGCTATGGAGGCCTCTCGGTACTATCGTAAAGCGTAACTTATTTAACGCTTCTAAGGAGGTTTGACCCCACATGACAATTAGCGTGACCGATATCTTCTCCATCGGCATCGGCCCTTCCTCCTCTCATACCGTCGGCCCCATGCGCGCCGCCAAGGCTTTCCTCGAGACACTGGATGAACACCCTGCAAAGGTCCACGTCGTACTGCGCGGCTCGCTCTCTGCTACCGGCCGCGGCCACGCTACAGATCGCGCCGTAATTTTGGGCCTTGCTGGTTGGGGCCCACTGTCGGTGCCGCTCGACGCCGAGCCGCGCGCTGATGCCTTCATCCCCAGCGAGGGCTCCATCTCAGGCCCTGCAGGTAAGGTGCAGTACAGCATTGAGTTCAACAACGAGCCGGTGCCAGAACACCCGAACTGCCTGATTTTCACTGCCTGGGACGAAGACGGCTCCATCCTCGCCGACAACACGGAGTACTTCTCCGTCGGCGGCGGCTTCATTCTGTCCCGCGAGGAGTACAACGCCCAGCTCGAAACCGACACTGGAGTTCCGGCCGGTGTCGCTGCGGCGACCGCCGAGGACGCCGTTCCTTATGAGTTCCAATCGGGTGAGCACCTGCTTCACCTGTGCGCGGCCAACGACATGGACATTTGGGAAATCGTCGCCGCCAATGAGGCAGTCCTGCACCGCGAAGAAGGCGGACTCGACTACGTCTACCAACACCTCGACCTTGTGTGGGACATCATGCGCGAATGCGTGACCGAGGGAATTTCCACCAAGGGAATCTTGCCTGGTGGCCTCCGTGTCAACCGCCGTGCGCCGCAGATGTACCAACAGTTGTTGGCCAAGCAGGACGACGAGTCTTGTGGCTTTTCCGCAATGGAATGGGTAAACCTCTACGCGCTCGCCGTCAACGAGCAGAATGCCGCCGGCGGCCGCGTCATTACTGCACCGACGAATGGCGCCTGTGGGATCATCCCGGCGGTGCTCCATTATGCCCGCGACTTTATGGCGGACTTCACGCGCGCCGATGCCCGCCGCTACCTGCTCACTGCGGGTGCCGTTGGCATCATCATCAAGTCCAATGCCTCCATCTCCGGCGCCGAGGTGGGCTGCCAGGGTGAGGTGGGCTCCGCCTCCTCCATGGCGGCGGCCGGTATGGCTGAGCTGCTCGGTGCAACCCCGGAGCAGGTGGAAAACGCCGCCGAGATCGCGCTTGAGCATAACCTCGGCCTGACCTGCGACCCTGTTGGCGGCCTGGTGCAGATCCCCTGTATCGAGCGCAACGCTATTGGCGCCGTCAAATCCATTAACGCCGCTCGCCTAGCGCGCATGGGTGAGGGAACGCACCACGTCACCCTCGACAACGCGGTCCGCACCATGGCCGAAACCGGACGCGACATGCTCTCCAAGTACAAGGAGACCTCGCTCGGCGGCCTAGCGAAGACGATGGGCTTTACCGTCTCCCAGGTGGAGTGCTAAACCAGCTGACGGAGCTGGTTGACGATGTCCCCCACAGGGACGTCGCGCTGCTCGTGCGCGCGCAGGTCCTTGAGCGCCACGGAGCCAGCCTCTAGCTCTTGGTCACCGAGGACGAGTGCGAAGCGGGCGTTGGCACGATCAGCGCCCTTCATCGCTCCCTTAAGGCCACGGTCGCCGAAGGACATATCGGCAGCAATGCCGGCCTTACGCAAGTCATTGATGATGCTGACCATCTTCTGCTTCGCCGCAGCTCCCAAGGCCACACCGTAGACGGCCACGCGCTCGTCGACACCCTCGAGCTCGACTCCCTCAGCCTCGAGGGCCAGAATGGTGCGGTCTACGCCAAGGCCATAGCCGATTCCGGACAGTTCCTGCCCACCAAGCTGGGCCATGAGGCCATCATAGCGGCCGCCGCCACCGATGCCGGACTGCGCGCCAAGGCCATCGTGGACGAATTCGAAACAGGTCTTTGTGTAATAGTCGAGGCCGCGGACTATGCGCGGGTTGATGGTGTAGGGCACGCCCATGTCATCGAGCAGGCCGGTGACCGTTTCAAAGTGCTCGCGGCACTCGGCATTGAGGTGGTCAAGCATCAAGGGAGCATCAACAAGCTGCTCCTGGACCTCTGGGCGCTTGTCATCGAGCACGCGCAGGGGATTGAGCTCCGCGCGGGCCTTAGTGTCCTCGTCTAGATCCAGCTTGAACAGGAACTCCTGCAGCTTCTCGCGGTAGGCCGGGCGGCAGTCGTGGTCACCCAAGCTGGTCAACTCAAGGCGGAATTGGCTCAGGCCTAGGCTGCGGTAGGAGCGATCCGCCAAGGCAATAATCTCGGCATCCAGCGCCGGATCATCCACGCCGATGGCCTCCACACCGACCTGCTGCAGCTGACGGTAACGGCCCGCCTGCGGGCGCTCGTAGCGGAAGAAGGGGCCGAAATAGTTGAGCTTCACCGGAAGCTGACCGCGGTCAAGGTTGTGTTCAATGACCGCGCGCATGACACCCGCGGTGCCCTCTGGTCGCAGCGTCACGGAACGATCACCACGATCGGCGAAGGTATACATCTCCTTCGACACCACGTCCGTGGACTCCCCTACGCCGCGGGCGAAGAGCGATGTGTCCTCAAAGACGGGGAGTTCGATGTGCTGGAAGCCGGACAGGTGTGCCTGATGTACGAAGGCCTCACGGACCTTGGCAAAGATGGCCGATTGCGGCGGGACGTAGTCCGGCACACCCTTAGGCGCGGACAGGGCTTTGAACTGCTTCTTATCACTCACGCCCTTTAGAGTACATCCCCTGCTGCGCGTAGAAACGGATTAGTCGCGCGTTCACGACGCATGGTCGTCGTCGGGCCGTGGCCCGGCAAGATAGCAAGGGAGTCATCAAGACCCCACACCGGACCGCGCAGTGAACGTTGCATCGCGGCGTGGTCGGAGTGTGGCAAGTCGGTACGCCCGATGGAGCCTTTAAATAGCACGTCGCCCGTCAGGGCAATCCCCTCAGCCACGAGGATGACACATCCCGGGGAATGGCCCGGTGCATGGAGCACATCAAATTCAAGGCCGACAAGACTCAACGTTTCCCCGCCGATCAAGTCGCGGCGGTCCACTACCTGCTTCATGGAAGCGGCAGCAAAGAGCATCTGCGACTCGGGGGACACACCGGAGCCATCCACCAGCATGAACGCGTCATCCGGGTGGATGTAGACCGGTAGGTCAAACTCGGCAGCGTCGCGCGTGTGATCAATGTGGCCGTGGGTGAGCACGACGGCTTCAAACTCCAAGGACTTCTCACGCGCGAGCTGCTCAAGCTTCTCGCGCGTGTGCATCCCTGGGTCCACGATGAACGCCCGGGAACCGTTAGCCACCACATAGGTGTTGGTTTTATAGGGCCCAGCGGCGAAACCGTAGATTTCGGGAGCGCTCATTACTTGAGAGCTGCCAAAGCTGCGTCGTAGTCCGGCTCGGTCGTGACCTCCGGAACCAGCTCGGTGTAGATCACCTTGTGCTCGGCGTCGGTGACGATGACCGCGCGGGCGAATAGGCCCTTGAGCGGGGAGCCTTCCAGGACAAGACCGAGCTTATCGGCGAAATCAGAGCGGAAATCAGAAGCGCTGACGACGTTCTCGATGCCCTCCGCAGCGCAGAAACGCTCCTGCGCGAAAGGCAGGTCGCGGGAGACGGACAGGACAACAGTGTTCTCTAGACCAGCTGCCTCTTCGTTGAACTTGCGCAGCTGGGCCGCGCACACACCGGTGTCCACGGATGGGAAGCAAGACACCACTAGGCGCTTGCCTGCGAAGTCAGCGTTAGTCAGCTCTGCCAAGTTGGTTCCCACGAGGGTGAAGTCCGGCAGGGCGTCACCAACCTTGGGAAGCTCTGTGTTGGTTTCGACGGGTTCATTCTGAAAATTCGTTGTAGCCATGGCACCCAAGCGTACTGACCCGCGGGGCGGCTCGCCACGGTGAACAACGGTGCGGTTAGGATGAGTGGGTCGAAAGTTTGTGAACCACCACAGTGAAGGAAACATAGGTGTCTACTAACAGCCAGCGCTTGGATGATGCGCTCAATCAGCTCGATCGCGAGCTGAAGTCCCGTGACCGCAAACAAAAGAGCCGACCGCTAGGCGTTGTTCTCATGGCGGCCGTGGTCATTATCGCCCTCGTTGGCGGTATTTGGTTCCTGTCCACACGCTCGTCGGAGGAAGAGCAGATTCAAGCTGAGGAAAGCTCGGCTGCGAACACCACCACCGAAGCCCCCACTGCCGAGGCTTTGAGCGGCAAGCGCGCTAAGTCCCTTGGTGAGACCGTCACCTGCGAGTACAACGAGACTGGCGACGCTTCCCGTGAGGTCCCCACCCCGCAGGGCAAGGACATTCCTGCCAAGGGTGAGGTGACCGTCAATTTCGCCACCAAGCAAGGCGATATTGAGATGACTCTCGATCGCTCGCTTGCTCCGTGTACCGTCAACGCAATCACGGACATGATTTCGGCAAAGTACTACGACGACACCGTGTGCCACCGCATGACTGATGGCGGCATCTTCGTCCTGCAGTGCGGTGATCCCACCGGCAAGGGTTCCGGCGGACCTGGCTTCCAGTTTGCTAATGAATACCCCACCGATGAAGCTGACGACACAGCAATGGCCCAGCCGGCTCTGTACCCGAAGGGTTCCATCGCCATGGCTAACGCCGGTGAAGACACCAATGGTTCCCAGTTCTTCATTAACTACAAGGACTCGCAGCTTCCGCCTGCCTATACCTACTTTGGCAACCTGACGGAGAAGGGCCAGAAGACCATCGACGCCATTGCCGCTAAGGGCGTCAAGGATGGACAATCCGATGGTGAACCTGCTGAAGAGGTTCGCATCACCAAGGCCACCATCGAAAGCTAAGTTTTACCCCCTTTACGGTGATCAGCCTCGCACACGTTCAGTGAGCGGGGCTTTTCCTTTCCCGTCCCTCACCATCCATCACGGTCTAAGAATTTCTTAGCCTTGAGCTGTTCATTTAGCAAAGCATTCTTCGCCCAAAGGCGTCATATCGTGATAAACCCAGCTCACATGCGACAGTCAGCAGACCTTCAGACTCGCTATTCGAATGGTAGAACCCTTGCAAAACGCGTAGTGCCTCAGTAGCATCTGTGAGGTCTTTGAAATTCCCGAGATACCTAAGGAACGAGAATGAAGCTCTTCTCCCGTAAGGCACTTGTTGCTGCCGCTACCGCCGCTACCGTTTCCCTGTCCGGCGTGACCGTTGCTACCGCTGAGACCACCAACGATGACACCGCCGCGGTAAACGACACCACCAACGACACCAACACCAACGAGGACGCCGGCAAGGACGCTCCTGAGTCTGAGGGCAAGAACAACACCAACAACGGCAAGGACGGGAACAAGGACAAGGACGAGGAGTCTTCTTCCTCTTCCTCCAACGACTCCGAGGGTTCCTCCATCTCCGACATGAGCCCGCGTGAGATCCGCGACTGGATCGCTGTCTTCACCGCTATCATCGGCGCTCTGGGCACGGTCTTCGCTTTCTACAACAAGAACTTCGCTAAGTAAGTCAGACCGAATAGCTCAGACTTTCCGTTCACATTCGAATCAGATTAGGACCACACCATGAAGTTCTTCTCCCGTAAGTCCATCGTTGCTGCTGCCACCGCTGCAACCATCGCTTTCTCCGGTACCGCAGTTGCTTCCGCAGCCCCGGTTGAGGATGACAGCTCCTCCAAGGCTTTCTTCGCTCTCTCCTCCGACGATGAGGGCAACATCAGCCCAAAGGAGATCCGCGAGTGGATCAAGGTCGTCACCTCCATCATCGGCGCCATGGATGACGCTATGCGTCTCGGCGACAAGCTCGCCGGCACCAAGTAAGCCACTGGCTCCGTACACTCCTCTTGCGCACTCCGCGCAGGAGGAGTTTTTGGTTTTCCGTCCCACCAGATACGGCGCCCCCGATAGGGTCGATGCGGCTTCTTAAGCACTCAATTTCTCAAGAAGCCAGAACATACAGGCTAGTCCGGTTCATCCACTTCCTCGATGCGCTCGGCGCCGAGGACGTCCTTGAACACGGAGGCATCAACAAGCTGGCCTCGACGGATGACGGAAATTTGGCCGGTTGGCTCCAAAATCATCAGCTGCACATCGCTGCGCCGGCCCAGGCCAGCTTTGCGCACTGCGGAATTGACGTCTCTCTCGGTAATGTGGGCGAAACTCATATTGTCTTCTTGCAGCTGCCCCTTGTACACGAGCAAGACTGGCTTGCGGTCGATGAACCGTGACCACGTCACCAGTTGGCGGAAGGTACCGAATGCGGCCTCCAAAAGCATCAGGGTGAAAAGTCCAATGATGCCGGCGACGAGCGTCGGCGGGTTTCCCACGATGACGCGGCCAGAGACCGCACCAAACATAATGATGATGACGGCGTCAGAGGCAGTGATGGACGTCAGAACACGGCTGCCGAAAAGCTTGACCAGGACCATGAAGGCCAGATAGATACCCAGCGTTGCGAGCATCACCAGGGGGATGCGGTGAAGCTCAATGCCGAGCTGATACATTGCCTCGCGTCCAAAAAGCCTCAGTGTATCCACACCCTACTACCCTACCTTCCGGAAGAAAAAGCTAAAGCCCGCACCGTAGCGCGGGCCTGTGCATCAGAAATGACTAGATGTTGAACTGCTTGCGCAGCTGCTCAATTAACTGCTGTACCGGCGCTGGGAGTGCAGCAACCGGCATATTAATGGCACCGATGACTGCCGCCATCGCAGCAGCGATTGCGGCAGCTATACCTACGCCCAAGCCGATGGAGGACCCGGCGTCCTTGGCGGAACCGCCGTCCCGAGAGCCGTCATCCCCACCAGGGAACAGCGGCAGAACTGCTTCAGTACCAGCATCGGTAGTGATGAGCAGCTTCTCATCACCCGCCAGCTCCTCCGGGAGTGTGAGCTTGACGGTCGCGCGGCCGCGCTCACCGAACTGCTCGTCACCGGGCTGTGCTGCGTTGTCAATGTCTGCCTCGGCCTTAGCGTCACCCAGTGCAACGGTGACCTTCTTAGCCTGTGACTCTTCTGCGTTGGAGTAGTTCAGGGAGGAAAGGTCGACTGTGATCTCCTCCCCCGGCTTCAGGTCACCAGACACGTGGGCACCAATCTGGCCCTGGCCGGTGCGAACCTTGGACTCGCCGGAAGCGATGTAGTCAATCATCGCCTGGGTGTCCATGTAGCCAACGTCATTGCGGTTCTTGATGGAACCGGGCTCGAAGAAGCCATCGCCGCCGGCCTCCGTCTCGCTGGAGGCAAGGAAGGAGGACAGAGCAATGCTGTAGTTCTTCTCCGGGTCAATCGGTTCACCGTTAATGGTGACAGACTTAACGCGCTTGCCCTGCTCAGCCTTCTGGTCGTAGACAACGGTGACGTTGTTGGACAGGCCCAGAGCCAGGCGCGGGCGGGACTGGCCAGGCTTCCACTGGTTCTCCAACGCGGTAATGAAGTCTGCGCCGCTAACCTCCGCGGTGATCACGTAATTACCGAATGGCTGAACGGCAAAGATGTCCTGGTAGGAAACATCACCTTGCTTGAGGTCGGCGCGCACACCGCCTGCGTTCATGACACCGATTTCGATGTCCTTGTCCGTCTGCTTAGATAGAGCATAGCGCTGGCCATCGGCAATAAAGTTGTTGAGGGTCGACTCCACACCGCGGTTGGTACCGGTGTCCTTGCCCTCATCAGAACCGCGGTACATGGCCTTCTCGGTGGTACCAGCAGTCTTGGCACCCTCAATCTCCGCTACCTTCTTTGCTTCCTCGACAACCTTAGCTACCTCGGGGTCGTCTTCGAGGCCCTGCAGCTGAGCGAAGACATCTGCGTCGGCCACGTCGTACTGCTTGAGATCAATCTTGGTGATCTTCTTCTCGGCCTTGTCGTAGGTGATGTCGGCGTCGTTAAGCACCTTGCCGTACTCGTAGCCCTGTGCCCAGTACAGCGGCAGTGCGTCCTCACGAGCAACCTCGCCCTGGGTCTTGACGTGAGTATCACCGCCAAAGAGGATATCCACATCCTTGTTGAAGCCCTGCGCGAACTGCTGAGCATCCTCGTGCATGAGCGCCACTACAACCTCGGCCTCGCCGGATTCCTTCAGGCGGCTGGCTTCCTTATTGGTGGCCTCGACGGGGTCGGAGAACTCGACACCTGGGATGGAGGCGGCGGACACCTTGTACTTGGTGTTGGTGGTAACGGTGCCAACGAAGCCGACCTTCACACCGTCTACCTCCTTGACGAAGGAAGCATCGAGCAGGGGCTTGCCATCCTTGGTGACGTTGGCGCCCAGGATCGGGAAGTTGGACTGGTCCTTGATACGGCCCATCAGGTCATCGGTGCCCTTGTCGAACTCGTGGTTGCCCACAGCCGTGACATCGAGGTTCATGGTATTGAGGGCCTCGTTGGTGTACTTGTCTTCAGAAATTGCAGACACGAAGGCGGAGCCGCCAACGTTATCACCGGCGGAGGTCAGGGCGTACTCCTGATCCTTGTTGACGGCCTTGATGAGCGCAGCCATGCGAGCAGCACCCATCTCGGTGTAGCCGCTCAATTCCTTAGTGTCCTTGTCGAACTCCTCAGCCAGCTCAAGGTGGCCGTGGAAGTCGGTGAAGTTAGTGACGGAGAAGGTCACTTGATCAGCCTCGGCGGCGAAGGCAGGTGCGCCGGAGATAGCAACGGCGGTAACGGTGGTGGCGGCCAACAGCTGGCCAAAGCGACGGAAGTTCACGTAGGTCTCCTGAGAATGAGAGGAATCTTGTCCACGTGTTTATAACGCATACATCACAATGGCGCAGCGCATGCTGAGACCACCACCAGCGGGTTCACGTAGGATCTTCTACGGTTTCACCCAGGCGCAACCTTGAGTTCAGCCACGCACCCCCGAATCAGGGGTGGCGGGTTAGGCGGTGACGCGATAAACGTCGAAGACACCCTCCGTGTTGCGCAACGTTGTCATGAGCTGGCCCAGTTGCTTGGTATCGGAAACCGAGAAGGAAAAGCGCACGGTCGCGATGTGATCATCACCGCGATTGGACGTCATCGACAGCACATTGAGGCTCTGCTCGCTGAAAATTCGCGTGAGCTCAAAAAGCAGGCCTTGGCGGTCGATGGCCTCCAATTGCAAGGATGCGGCGAATGCACCGGAGGACTTCGGCCCGCCGGCCCACTCCACCTGCATCATGCGCTCCGGCTCGGACTTCAACTTTTCGGCATTGGTGCAGTCCGCTCGATGGACAGACACGCCACCGCCGCGGGTGACGAAACCAAAGATGGCGTCACCAGGCACCGGCTGGCAGCACTTCGCCAACTTGGCCATGACGTCTGGGCTGCCCTCCACCAAGATGCCGGTACCAGTTGCGGAATCCTTCGTGTGCTGAGCACGGGAGTTCTCCAATTCGCTCAGTGGGGTACGCGAAGCCAAGGCATCGACGGCATCGTCTTGGTCCCCGAACAGGGCCATGAGCTGGTTGGCAACGTGCTGTGCCGACACGTGACCCGCGCCAATAGCGGTATAGAGTGCATCCACATCGGGATAGTGCAGCTGCTCAGCCACCTGCTTCATGGAGCTGGCGGTAAACAGGCGGTGCATGGGCAAGCCGCCGCGCTGCACCTCAGCAGCCAAGGCATCGCGCCCGGCCTCGAGGTGCTCTTCACGGCGTTCTTTGGCAAACCACTGCCGCACCTTCGTCTTCGCCCGAGGCGATACGAGGAATTCCTGCCAATCCCGCGAGGGGCCAGCATTCGGATCCTTTGAGGTAAAAATCTCGACCTTATCGCCGGACTTCAGCTCCGATTCTAGAGCCACGAGCTTGCCGTTGACCTTTGCGCCGATGCACCTGTGGCCGACCTCGGTATGCACCGCATAGGCGAAGTCCACAGGGGTGGACCCCGCGGGCAGATTGACCACGTCACCCTTGGGGGTAAAGGCAAAAATCTGCTTGGTTGTCAGGTCATAGCGCAGCGAATCCAAGAACTCGTTGGGATCTGCAGCTTCCTTCTGCCAATCCAGCAGCTGACGCATCCACGCCATCTGGTCCACTTCTTCTTGGTGGCCCGAGTTCTTGCCCTTAGTTTCCTTATAACGCCAGTGGGCGGCCACGCCGAACTCCGCGTTATAGTGCATCTCGTGCGTGCGCACCTGCACCTCAAGGGTGGAACCGCCGGCCCCAATCACGGTGGTGTGCAGTGACTGGTATACGCCGAATCGCGGAGAGGAAATATAATCCTTGAAGCGCCCTGGAAGAGCTTGATACAGCGAGTGCACCACGCCAATGGCCGCGTAGCAGGAATTGATGTCATCGACGAGGATGCGGATTCCCACGAGGTCAAAAATCTCCGCGAAGTCGCGGCCGCGCACGATCATCTTCTGGTAAATCGACCAGTAGTGCTTCGGGCGCCCCATGACCTCGGCCTCAATACCATTAGCCTTGAGAGCCTGGCCTACCTGGGCCTTGATTTCCTTCAGCGCTCGATCGCGTGAGGGAGCACGATCCGCCACCATGCGCACGATTTCGTCGTACTTCTTTGGGTACAGGATGGCGAAGGCCAAATCCTCAAGCTCCCATTTGACGCTGGCCATTCCTAGGCGGTGAGCCAGTGGCGCAATGACATCGAGAGTCTGGCGTGCCTTCTTCGCCTGCTTTTCGGGCGGCAGGAAGCGCATGGTCCGCATGTTGTGCAGGCGGTCGCACACCTTGATAACGAGCACGCGCGGGTCGGTGGCCATGGCCACGATCATCTTGCGGATTGTCTCTGCCTCCGCGGCGGCACCGAGGGCGACCTTGTCAAGCTTCGTTACGCCGTCGACCAACCGGGCCACTTCGGGACCAAAGTCACGGGTGAGGTCCTCCAGCGAATAGTCAGTATCTTCCACTGTGTCGTGGAGCAAAGCCGCCGCGACAGTCGTGGTGTCCATACCAATCTCAGCCGCAATTGTCGCTACCGCCAACGGGTGCGTGATATAAGGTTCGCCGGATTTGCGGAAAACGCCTTCGTGCAGACGCTGTGCCGTGGTGTAGGCATTGTTGAGCAGCTCCGCATCCGCCTTCGGGTGAAATTCCCGGTGGATCGACATCAACGGGTCCAGAGCCGGATTGATCTTTACGCGACCACCTGTCAGGGAGCGGGCCAATCGCGCGGACATGCCGCGCACACTGCCTGGCCGCCATGCAGTCTTGTCCTGCTTTTCAGTCGTCATGTCTGCCTCCGCGAAGTAGCTTAGGCATACAACCTTAGTCCTTCGTCCCCATCTGGTTGAGCACAATCAGCGGAGAACCTTGCAGGCGCTCGCGGCCCTCAAGTCCTTGGACCTCTAGGACCACGACGTTGCCCACGACTTCAGCTCCAGCGGATTCCAAGAGCAAGGTGGCGCCGTGGAGTGTGCCGCCGGTTGCGAGGACGTCGTCGACAAGCACGATGCGCTTGCCCTTAATATCAATGCCGCTACTGGGGATTTCCAGTGCTGCAGTGCCGTATTCCAGCTCGTACTCCTGGGTCAAGACGGGCGGTGGGAGCTTGCCCTTCTTGCGGATAGCCAAGATTCCTAGTCCCAGCTTGTAGGCTACGGCTGAACCAAGCAGGAAACCGCGTGCATCGAGGCCGCCGATCATGTCTGCGCCGAGCTCCTTGCAGGCCTCTGCTAAGCCATCGACAACGACGGTGAAGGAATCTGCGTCAGCCAACACCGGGGTCAGATCCTCGAAAAGAATTCCCTCCTCTGGGAAATCCTGGACAAGGCGCACCTTATCCTTCAAGGCTTGTGCTGCTGCGACGTAAATCTCGCTCACGACTCTTCCTTTGTTTCAGTTGCTGTTGTGGGGTTATAGCTCCAACGGTCGAGGTTCCACCCGATACCCGCAAGGCCAGTGTAGGGCACCACGCCGGTGACAGCGCGGTCGACAATGAATGTGCGAGGCTGCGCGGCGATGGGAATAGAGGGCAGCTCCTCCCACAATTCCTGCTCCAGATTCCGCAGCGCCGCCGCGTGCTTCACGCTAGAGGACGGCGCGGAATGCTCACGCATCGGGTCCACGGCGCCGAGGTAGACATCTATCTCCGGCTGCCCAGTTGCAGGATCCGCGGCCAATTGCGCACGGGAAACCCGCTCGCCGGAACGGTCCTCCACCATGATCCCCGCAGGTTCGCACGCGGCGCGGAGCTCCTCCACCATCGCCTTATAACGCGGGTTAGGCCCGAGGTAACCCACTCCGATGGTGTAGCCGGACAGACCGGATGCCGTTGCATTGTCTACAGGAACGGTTGTCAGCGAAGACATCTGCGCCGCGACCGGATCATCATTGCGCACGGTACGGACGGTGACAGCGGGGACGTCCACGCCAGATTCCTTCGATGAGACCTGCGCCAAGTGCTGTGCATCCACACAGGCCGCAAAGGCAGCGCGTGCCCACGGCTGAGAAAAGGTCCCAGCCTCGGAGAATACTAAGGTGTCTGTCAGGCTTCCTGCCGAAGACGTCACCTCTACTGGCTTGCCTTCTGCATCCCGGTCGAACCACGACGGTGACGCGGTGGCAGCCTCGGCAACGCGGAGCTCATCTGAGGCAACAAACGCGGCAGCGTCTGCGCTTCTCGGAAGCATGAGGATCTCGCGCAGGGTCGGCTTATCGCCGTAATAGTTATCGTTGGCGGTGAGCACAATGGCACCGTCATCCTCAACGCGCTCGATTTGATAAGGACCGAAGGAAACCTGTAACTCCGGGTCAAAGCGCCCAGGCTCCGTAGAGAAACCATAGCGCCACGCCTCTGCTACCGGCTGCAAAGTAGCTACGTCCTGAGAATGTAGAGCTGCATTGAGTTCTTCGAGGTTCATATCAGCCCGCTTGGCTAACACGTGTGCTGGGACAACCGAACCCGGCCCAAACAAATACCGCCACCGCGAGCCGGCATCAGGTGTAAACCATACGGTGAATTTCTTGCTGTGGGGCGCGCATTCCACTTCTGTCACTTCCTCCATCAGTGGAAGGTAGGAACCGAAAATCTCGCTCAACTGCCCGGCGGTGAAGGCCAAAAGGTAATCATCACAGGTCACGGCTTCACCGTCAGCAAAACGTGCTTGCTCAGTGAGCGTGAAGTCCACGTGCGCCCCAGCGTCCTCACCCTCGGCAGCGAAGAACTCAGCATCGGCAAGATCTGAATTAGGGACCATCTGCCCCGCCGGGCCCGGTACGTAGAGTGCCGGGAAAACACGGCTAGCCAGCTGGGCCGCCCCCACCGCATCCCCCCACGCCGTGGCTGCATTGCTGGTGGCAATGGGGGCGTCGGCCAGCACCGCAAAACGCGATGGCGGGGTGTCTTTGTCAAGGCCGCCTTCCTGTGCCCCGCATGCGGTCACAGCAAGAGCTACCGCGGCACACAGCGCCGCGAATGATGGACTACGCACGGCTTAGCGCCCAGGGCGCCAGGACGCCCCACCGGACTCATCGCTACGCGGCCCGGATTCGGTCTGTGTTGCGGCTGGTGCAGAAGCTGCAGCCGGGGATGCCACGGTGCGTGTTGCCTTCGGCGTATCCTCATCCTCTGCTTCTGCAGTCCACCCCTCGGCGCGGTAGGCAGCGACCACCTCATTGTGCTTCTTAACGCTCTTGCGCTGATTCGACAAGGTCACCAGCAACGTGGTGGCCAGGAAGATGGAGGAAAAGACACCTTCAATAACGCCAATGAACTGAACCAATGCCAGATCGCGCAAAGTACCAATGCCCATTAACCACACGGCGACGATGAACAGCGCGATGATAGGCAAGGCCGAAATCACCGAGGTGGAGATGGAACGCATCACGGTCTGGTTGACAGCCAAGTTAGTGAGCTCGGCGTAGGTCTTCTTGCGTTGGCCTTCCAGCCCCGTTGTATTCTCATCCACCTTGTCGAAGACAATGACGGAATCGTAGAGGGAGAAGGTCAGGACTGTCAGCAGACCGATGATGACTGCCGGGGACACCTCGAATCCGAAGAGCGCGTAGATGCCCGCGATGAAGACACCGTCAAAGATGAGCGCGAGGATAGCGGCAAAAGCCATATCGCGCTGCAGGCGGACCGCCACATAGATGGTGGCCAGCACGAGGAAGACCGCCATGGCAATAACCATGCGTTGGGTGATCGACGAGCCCCAGGATTCCGACACCGTCGAGGAGCCAATTGCATCCGGGCTCGGCTTGCCGTTGTCATCCTTGACTTGGTAGGTCTCAAAGATAGCCTGGCGGGCTTGGTTAACCTCATCTTGCGACAGGCGCTCGGAGGTGATCTCCAGAGTCTCCGAAGAACCGGCGCCCACAATCTGCACCAGCTCCGGAGTGACACCGGTGGCTTCCGTGAAGGTTTCTTCTACCTGTTCAGTAGAAAGATCGCCTGCAGGCATGTTGAGTTTCGTGCCGCCCTCGAAATCAAGGGACAGATTGAAGCCGCGAAGTACGATAGCCAGGATCGAGGCAATAAGCAGCACGCCGGCGATGGTGTACCAGGTCTTAGCCCGGCCCACGAAGTCAAATCCACTGCCGTCCACATAGAGACGGTCAAAACGGGAAATCTTGCGGTTAGTAGTTTCGACAGCCATGGTTACTTCTCCTCATCCGTAGCAGTAGCGACGGGTTTCTTGGCCGGTTTGGCATAAAAGCCGCGTTCACGGCGTTCCTCCACAAGGTTGTAAATACCGCCTAGGCCGTTCATCGACGGCTTGGCAAAGGCTGGGCGGCTACCAAGAAGCTTCATGAGCGGTGCCATGATCAGGAAGGATACGACGAGGTCGAAGATGGTGGTGAGGCCCATGGTGAAGGCAAAACCCTTGACGGCGCCAATGGACAAGAAATAGACCACGACGGAGCCGATGAGGGTCACGGCCTTACCTGTGACAATCGTTGCTCGCGAACGCTCCCAACCAGTGCGGGTGGCGGAGCGGAAGGTACGTCCGCTCAAGAGCTCATCCTTCATACGCTCGTAGTAGACGACGAAGGAGTCAGCGGTGGCACCAATACCGATGACCAAGCCCGCCATGCCGGAAAGATCAAGCGAGTAACCGATCCACCGGCCCAGCAGAACCAGTGCGCCATAAAGCAGAACGCAGGTAGCGATGAGGACCAACAGAGCCACCGAAGACAGGGCACGGAAGTAGTAGATGGAATACAGCGAAACCAGGATGAGGCCCACGATGCCCGCGATGAGCGCTGCCTCAAGAGCTGCCTTGCCCAGCGATGGCGGAACGGTTTCTACCGTGCCCCCCGGCTCGCCGTTAGCGCCGGTAAAGGACAGTGGGAGCGCACCATAACGCAGGTTATTGGCCAAGTTCTGGGCCTCCTCCTGCGTGAAGTCACCGGTGATGGAAGTGGCAGAACCAACCGGGGTCGGGCCTTGGATTACCGGCGCGGAAATAACGGCGGAGTCGAGGGTGATAGCCACCTGCTTCTGGAGGTACTCCTGGGTCAGGGTAGCCCAGGTTTGCGAACCATTGGGGCCATCGCCGGTCTTGAAGGCGAAGTTAATCTCCATCTGACCAGTCTGGGAATTGAGCCCGCCTTGAATCGGGGCGTTGTTATCAATCTCGTTACCGGTCAGGCGAGTTCCGTTCGGATCTTCAATGCCGTCCAGCAGCGGAGCCGGGTTAAGAATATAGGGCTGCTGATTCGAGTAATCACAAGCCACCAAGGGCTTTGCAGGGTCGTCGGTACCTGCCAGCGGATCGGATTCCGCATCACAGGTCATCAGTCCCAAGGCTGCGGTCTGCACGGTGGGGTCTTCGGACTGGCGGTCCTTGAGCAGAACCTCAGTAACCTTGTCGCGGCGCTCAGTTTCCTCAAGGGAGTTCGCTGGGTCCGGAAGCGGCTTTTCGCTCACAGTCGGAGCCGGTGACTTGTCATCCTTCTCCTCGTCCTTCTGATCGCCGCCCTGGGCGGCGTCGGCACTCTGGTTGAGTGCCTCATGGATGGAGGCCAGCGACTGATCAGCATGCTCCGGAGTTACCACCCCGTACTTAACCCACCGGTTAGCCATATCCGTCATGGTCTTCTCAAGCTTGCCCATGTCTGGCATCGGCTGCTCGCCCACTGGGCGGAACAACAGCTGGGAGGTTTGGCCCACGGCCTGCGCCTGGGAGGCATCTTCACCGGGGACGGTAATGACCAAGCTGGAGCCACTGATGACGACCTCAGAACCGGACACGCCCATGCCATTCACGCGCTGCTCGAGGATGGTGCGCGCCTGCTGCAGCTGTTCCTGGGTGGGGTCTTCGCCCTGCGGCACCAGGGTTACGCGGGTTCCGCCCTGCAGGTCAATGCCGAGCTTGGGTGTTGGTGACTTATCACCGGTCAAAAATATCAGCGCATAAACCACGATGACAATGAGCGCGAAAAACGCCATCGCACGCTTGGGCCATTGCCGTTGACGGCTGCTAACGCCACCACGTTTCGAAGCGGACACAAAGATCTCCTGTGTTGTGAGGAACAGGGCTAAAAATCATAGGTCATGGCAGCAACCGCCGCGCACGCACTGGGCGCCGCGGTGCCTCCATGACTAAAGCACAGTCCACCATGGTACGTCATGGACTGTTGTTTTCCTTAACAGACTTAAGGTACGCGCCCGCACTGTGACGAGCGCAACGCAATCTTAGAGTTTCGGGAAGCGCTCGTCGTTCTCGTCCTCCGTCTCCACTGGCGCATCAGTGTTTGCGCCGGCTGCGTCAGCGGAGCGAACGATGGCCATCGTGTCGAAAGTCATCACCGTGCCGTCCTTCACCTGCAGATCAACCTGCTCGCCGCGGGTTTCGACGACGGTGCCGTGGAGGCCGCCGGCAGTAATCACTTCCTGCCCCGCCTGCAGCGAGGATTGGAGCTTTTGCATCTGCGCCTGGCGCTTGCGCTGCGCTCGCATCGACATGAAGCTCGGCAAGATGACGAGGATGGCGAGAACAAGGAGAAGAAGAAGTTGAGTTCCGTTCATAAAAGGCCAGTGTGCCAGACCGCCCTACCTCCGGGCCAATTAAAAAAGGGTCCCGCCAACCGCTCCCTCGGGCGCCTCCAGTCCTAGGTGTTGCCATGCGGCGGCTGTTGCCACACGGCCGCGGCCGGTTCGTGAGATCATGCCGGCACGCACGAGATAGGGCTCACAGACCTCCTCCACCGTCGATGGTTCCTCGCCCACCGCGATGGCTAGGGTATTCACTCCTACGGGGCCACCGCCGTGGCCTTTGATCAAAGCCCCGAGCACCGCGCGGTCAAGACGGTCCAATCCGCGCTCATCGACGTCGAAGACCCGCAGCGCTGCCTGGGCAGCTGCAACATTAATATGTCCATCCCCGTTGACTTCGGCATAGTCTCGGACTCGGCGCAAAAGCCGGTTGGCAATACGCGGAGTTCCACGCGAGCGGGAACCAATCTCTACCGCGGCATCCTGATCGATGTCCACCTCCAGAATCCGCGCTGCACGGCTAATTACCCGGGTGAGATCCTCAGTATCGTAATACTCCATCTGCGCGGTGAAACCGAAGCGATCACGCAACGGACCAGTCAGCATGCCCGCACGAGTTGTCGCTCCTACCAGTGTAAAAGGCGGGATTTCCAGCGGGATGGACGTCGCTCCTGGGCCTTTGCCCACGATGACATCGATGCGGAAATCCTCCATTGCCATGTAGAGCATTTCCTCAGCTGGGCGGGCGATGCGGTGAATTTCATCGATGAAGAGCACATCCCCCTCCATCAGATTCGACAACATCGCCGCTAGATCCCCGGCCCTCTCCAGCGCTGGGCCCGAGGTCATACGCAAGGAGCTTCCCAGCTCTTGGGCGATGATCATCGCCATGGTGGTCTTGCCCAGCCCAGGCGGGCCGGAGAGCAATACGTGGTCCGGGGTGACACCACGGTTTTTCGCGCCATTGAGCACGAGCGATAGCTGCTCGCGCACCTTGGGTTGGCCAATGAATTCATCGAGGGACTTCGGGCGCAGCGAGCGCTCAATATCGTGCTCGCCCTGTTGCTCTGTGGCGTCCACATCCTGGTTACGCTGCGGGGGCGAGCTTAAATCCATCCCCTCCGGAAGCTTAAATTCAGTGCGTTCTACGTCTGACATGTCACCCACTCTCCCCTATTTCTTGGCGCCAAGCTGGCTCAGCGCTGCGCGCAGCACCACCGGCGTCGCCGCATCGGGTTGCTCTGCCGCCACGGATTCCACCACGGGGCGGGCCATTTTATCAGTAAAGCCCAACCCAATAAGAGCCTCAACGACATCCTCAACCACCGGCCCGGCGGCAGCCGGGGCAGCAGCCGAGAGATCCGCGCCTTCTGCCGGGGCGAAAGCCTTGACCTTATCTTTGAGCTCCAGAATCAACCGCTGTGCAACGCGTTTGCCCACTCCCGGGATTTTCTGCAAGCGTGCGGCCTCCTCCCCCGCAATCGCCTGTGCCAAATCGCCCGCGCTCATCACGGACAGAGCAGCTAGAGCCAGTTTTGGCCCCAGCCCAGAAACCGTTTGGAGGACGTGGAACATATCGCGGTCATCCTGACTGGTGAAGCCGTACAGCGTCATCGAGTCTTCCTTTACCACGAGCGTGGTCATGATCCGCGCTTCCTCGCCACGCTGTAGGGTTCCCAGCATGGCCGGGGTGGCCAGGACCTTATAGCCCACGCCAGCGCATTCCAGCACGGCATGATCAAGCTGGATGTCTAGGACGGTTCCGCGCAAAGATGCAATCATTAATAGGGTTCCTTGGTGTGAGTGGTTGTGCCAGTTAGCTTAGGAGGTCGTCTTCGCCGCCCGGGAGACGGATGCGGTACGCGGCGAGGTGCCGCGTACTCCGCTCGTTCGTGCCCCGGCCCCGACGCCAGCGCTCGCATCACCGCCGGTCATCCATGCCAGGGCTGGCGCACGCCAGCAGTGACACACGGCTAGGGCTAGGGCATCCGCAGCGTCGGCCGGCTTAGGCGCCTCACTGAGCCCCAAGATTCGAGTAATCATGGCAGTCATCTGCTTCTTATCAGCACGTCCATTGCCTGAAATTGCCTTCTTGACTTCGGAAGGGGTGTACATGTGCACCGGAATATCCCGCTCTGCTGCGGCAAGGACCAATACCCCAACCGCGTGCGCGGTCTGCATCACGGTTGAGACTTGACCGCGTTCGAATACGCGCTCGAGGGCCAAAACATCCGGCTTATAGTCATCCATCCATTCCCGGACTGCCACCGATAGTCGCTTCAGGCGCTCCCCTAAGTCCTTGTCGCTGGGGGTGCGGACGACCCCTACGGCGATGGGAATGACCCCACGCCCACGACCGGCTTGGACAACTGACAGACCGCAACGCGTCAGACCGGGATCAATGCCCATGACGCGCAACCCCTCCAAGTTCACGGCCGCCTCCTCGCCCTTGTTGCACGCGCCCTTGTGAAGCGCTTGTTTATCTAGGAACAGTGTACACACATGTGTTCTAGTCTAGGCAGTCCCCCAAGCCGCTTACTCGCCTCTCCTACTGCGCGGCGTAGAGTGGCGCGCATGTCTCAACATCCTAATGACTATTCAGAGTTTATCCGTTCCCGCCATTCACCGCGCGCATTCCTTCCGGAGCCGCTCCCCGCTGATGTCATAAAGCAGGTGCTTATCGACGCCCGATCCGCCCCCTCCAATTCCAATACCCAACCATGGAATGTGCACCTCGTCGGCGGTACGGCACTGCAAGAACTAAGCGCTGCTCTCATATCCGAATTCGATAAGAACGGCATCAACCCAGACTTCACGATTGATTACGGTCAAGGCGTTCACCCGCAGCGCTCTCAGCAATTGGCAGCCAAAATGTATGGGCTCCTCGGCATTGCGCGTGAAGATAAAGAAGCCCGCACGGAATTTATCCGTGAAAACCTTCGCTTCTTCGGTGCCCCGCACACCGCGCTGCTTTTCATTCCCCCGATGGGTGACCGCATCCGTGCCGCTTTTGACCAAGGCACCTATGCGGAGATTTTTTGCTCTCGCTCCAGGCGCACGGCTATCACGGCGTCCCGCAGGGCATGATTTCGCTGCTCGCCCCAACCGTCCGTGAGTTCCTGGGCGTGGACGAGGATTACAAACTCGTCACCGCCCTAACTTTCGGCGTAGCAGACCAGTCCAGCCCCGTGTTCAAGACTGCCCCGGGCCGCGCACCATTGTCAGAGACGGTGACTGCTCATGGCATGGAAGGCCTCGAGCTCGACTAGCCTTCTTAGTCCTCGTCCAGCTCGGCGAGGACCTCTTCGCTTAAGTCCATGTTGGTATAAACGTTCTGGACATCATCCGAATCCTCGAGAGCATCGATGAGGCGAAAGATCTTGCGGACATCATCTGCCTGCAGCGGCACCTCAACGGAAGCACGGAAGTCGGTATCGGTGTCATCGACCTCGATATCGGCAGCAACGAGCGCCTCGCGCACGGCAGGAACATCGCCCGGTGCGCAGGTGATCTCGAACTTCTCGCCGTTGTCATTGACCTCTTCGGCGCCGGCCTCGAGGACGGCGAGAAGGATGTCATCTTCACTGAGTTCGCCCTTCTCCACCATAACCAGACCGGTGCGGGAGAACATATATGCCACGGAACCGGACTCGCCGAGGTTGCCGCCATTCTTAGACATCGCAGTGCGGACGTCCGTCGCCGCACGGTTACGGTTATCCGTCAGGCACTCGATGAGCATGGCCACGCCGTTCGGGCCATAGCCCTCGTACATCACGGTTTCCCAATCGGCACCACCGGCCTCTTCGCCGGAACCGCGCTTGCGGGCGCGCTCAATGTTGTCGTTGGGAACGGAGGCCTTCTTAGCCTTCTTGATCATGTCATCAAGGGTGGGGTTGGCTGCGGGGTCACCGCCGCCGGTGCGTGCTGCCACCTCGATATTCTTGATCAGCTTGGCAAATTCCTTGCCACGCTTGGCATCGTTCGCCGCCTTCTTGTGCTTCGTTGTTGCCCATTTAGAGTGGCCTGCCATGTCATCCCTTTCGATGTGGCTTAAAAGACTTGTGTGGAAACTGTTGTAATTATACGGCCTCACCGAGCCTCCACCAGCACAGGGGGCCGTGCCCCGCCTGCATCCTAGACGTTTTGCCAATTGCCATTGGCGCTGGAGCCATCACTATCCGGATGCAAGGTGCGCGTCAGCCCCTCCTGCATCGCCACGGCCAGTAGCTCGCCGCGCTGGTTGAAAATCTTTCCCTGGGCAAGTCCCGTACCGGATTGCGCTGACGGGCTGGACTGCGAAAACAGCATCCACTCATCCACCCGCACTGGCCGCAAGAACCACAGCGCATGATCCAAGCTGGCTAGCTGAATCCTTTCGCCTTGGTGCGGAAGAAGCGCCGTGCGGATCAACGTCATGTCAGACATATACAACAACGCTACCTGGTGGAGGGATTGGTCAGAGGTAGCAGCAAGCAGGTCACCGGTGTTGCGGAACCAAATATTTCTAAACCCTGCCCCAGTGGTTTCGGCAGCGACAGCATCGCGGTCCGCGTCCGGAACGAGCCGCACATCCCAGTCTTCCCACTCCTTCAAAATGATACGGGTGGAGTAAGGCGAGTCCTTAATGATCTCCGGTGGCGGCACCTGCGGCATGTCGGCCTGATGCTCAGGACCGATATCCCCGGTCGCGTGGAAACCGGCACTGAGCATGAAGATCAAGCGATCATCCTGAAAGACGCGCACGTGGCGGTGCGCAAAAGAACGGCCGTCCCTAATCCGCTCGACCTGGATGGTGGTGGGAGCGCTGGAATCGCCCGGGCCCACGAAGTAGCAGTGCATGGAGTGCGCTAGCTTCTCATCGACAGTAAGCTGCGCTGCCCGCAGCGCCTGCGCCATGGTTTGTCCGCCGAAGGTGCGCGTAATGAGCGAGGGAACCACGGGGCCGCGGAACTCGTCTTCACCGATCCGCTCGATATCGACCGCCTGGGCCACCGATGCCATGTTCTCTCCTCTTTCCTTTCTGTTATGGCGCTCGCCACACTAACGCCGACCATCCTACTCACGTGCTGATCCGCTCTCGGAAGTTGCGTACTATATTCCGCATGACTTCAACCACCCCGCACAGCGTGCACCGTGTGGCCGCGTACCTGGAAATGTTCACGTGGGGCCTGCTGATCTTCTCCATGATCCTCAAGTACTCCGGCACGACCGAAGCACTCACCCCCATCGCGGGAGGTATCCACGGCTTTGGCTTCCTCTGTTTCCTGCTCATGACGGCGCTGGTATGGATCAATAACCGGTGGTCACTCGGCGTGGGAATTCTGGGGTTAGTCGTAACCGTAATCCCCTTCGCGGCCTTGCCCTTTGCAGTGTGGGTATCGCGGCGCGGACTCGTCGCCGGCCCGTGGCGGTTCAGCAATGCCGATGACTCAGAGCCGCACGGTGTCTTCGACACGATCTTGGCACAGGCCATTCGCCACCCGGTGCGCACCGCGCTCATCGCGCTGCTCGTCGTTGCCGTAGTGTTCAGCGTTCTGCTCATGGTGGGGCCACCCGTCGACGTCGAGTCCGCCATTGAAAATAATCGCTAAGGCCCCAAGCATCTGGCTTGGGTGGGTGCTGGCACGCCTTTTCCTTATCTACCTACTCCTCAACGAGAAGGGTCCGCTCGGGGACGTTCGGTATTACCTCGAAGGCGTCTACGGCGCGAACCCCAGCGACATGACGGAGTATCCCCAAGTCGGTACCTGGCCCAGCGTTCTGCTTGCGTGGCTTACTGGCTACGACTTTGAGCGCTATGCCATCGGTTTTACGGCAATGATGCTGCTTGCTGACGCCACTTTCCTCGCCCTCCTCCTGCACCATCACCGTTCCACCCCAGGGGCATATAGCGCTGGGTGGTTCTGGGTATTCTTCGGCACCGCGGCGGGACATGTATTTACCTGGCGGCTCGATCTCTACCCCGCCTTACTAGTTGCCGGTGCGGGCGCACTTCTGGCTACCCGCCCGCGGCTTGCCTCAGTTCTGTTGGCTTGGGCCACCGCAGCAAAGCTGTGGCCCGGTGTCCTCGCTGCCGGACTCGTCGGGCGCGCAACCTCCCGCGCTACGTGGCAGCGACTAGTCGCGTTCTTTGGAAGTCTCGTTGCCCTGTGCATCGGCGTGGCAGCAATGACCAGCGTGGACAGAGTTCTATCCCCGTTGACTTATCAAGGAGAGCGCGGCCTCCAGATCGAATCTCTGGCCGCCACCTGGTTCGTCTACCAAGCTCATCACCAGCCTGATGTGTGGACGATGGGATACGCGGCCTCGAAAAGCTTTGAGATCACCGGCCCGGGCGTCGACACAACGATTGCGCTGAGCAGCATCGCCATGGGAGCGGCCCTCGCGTGGATCGTGGGAGTGGCACTCGTGCACTTTCTGCGCGGGAATTGGAGCCCGCACTCCTCCCTCGTCTTCTTCATCGCGGCGATTCTCCTTCTCATCGCGACAAATAAGGTCTTCTCCCCGCAATACATCGTGTGGCTTGGGCCGATACTAGCGGTGGCGCTTCGCTCCCCTACTCCCACGGCGGCCACCACCCCACGGAAGGTGGCCGCTGACATTAAAGGGGTACGCGCCATCATGGCGGTGCTCGCTGTAGGAACGGCGGCCTTGGGAACCGTCATCTACCCCTATGGGTATAACTACATCTGGTTCTTTGTGGGCGAAAACCCCAACCCGGTCTACGCGCTCCTGTTGCGCAATCTGCTCATCCTGGCAATGACCGCATGTGCCGTCTACTGGCACCTGCTTGAGTACCGTGTGGCAAGAGCGAATCAGGCGCGGGTGTGACAGGGCGGGTGAATCACACGTCGATCTGACTGAGCTCAAAGTACTCCGGCAATTTCGCGGTTCCTCCCAGACGCAGCAGCTTGACGGCTGGCCGCAGGCGCAGCGCGCGGGTATCGCTGACTGCCTCGTTGTAGAAGCGATGCGCTAGGTGGATGCGACCTTCGGCGTCGGCAAGCACGGGCGGGCGTGACTCAAAGCGCTGCGCAATAGCCGCCGAAAGCTCCCGTTCCCGGGCGGCTCGTTCATCGAAATGCCCTTGCACAAGCTCCGTTGACTCTGCGCGCGCCGCGATAGCCTCAAGCTCAGGAGCCAAGGCACTTATCACTGCTGCGCGGCGATCCAGAGTGGCTTCGAGCTGCGCCAAGGCTGCGTCCGTGCGAATGTGGAGCGAGTTGAGCCGCTGCGCCGTGTACAGCGCCCACATACCTAGTACGAGGAGCACAGCGAGGGTGATAACTATCTCGATAGCCATTTATGACACCCGGACCTTTGTGCCATCCGCCACGGTCTCGTATACCTGCATGACGGCTGCGGCCACATGATCCCAGTCGTATTCGCGGGCACGCTCCACCCCCGCCCTAATCAAGGCCTGCCGCTTGTCCGCATTGATCACTAAATCCTGCAACACCCGCGCTAAGTCCGTCGCATCACCGTTCTTAAATAAGGCGCCTGCGGGTTTCTCCGAGTCTGCGTTGCACACCGCGGCGAAGGCCTCCAGATCTGAAGCCACCACTGCGCATCCAGCGGCCATTGCCTCAACAAGAACAATGCCGAAGCTCTCGCCGCCTGTATTGGGAGCCACATAAATATCAGCGCGCCCCAAAATAGCCGCCTTCTCGGCATCACTGACACGCCCCACGAAGTCAACCCCCGGAACGCGTCGCGGGTGTCCCCCGCCCATAACCGTCACCCGGACCGGCTGCGGGAGTAGCGTGAGAGCCTCAAGAAGAATGTCCAAGCCTTTTCGCGGCTCATCGAGCCGGCCCAAGAACACAATCTCAATCTCTGAATCATTCTCTTTATGCTCGGCGCGGGCACGCTCGCGCGCATAGACAGAGGTGTCGACCCCATTAGGGATGAGCACAGGGTCCCCTCCCAACTGCTCAACCTGCCAGCGCCGAGCCATCTCTGAAACCGCAATACCTCCCCGAACCTTTTCCAGATACGGACGGAGGAAAGGCTTAGCCAGGGTCAATGCCAGAGAGCTCGAGGCCGAAGCATGGTACGTCGCTACGATGGGCCCGCGCACCACTGCCAGAGCAGCCATGGAATAACTTGGGGAGTTGGGTTCATGGATATGGAGGATGTCGAAATCTCCCTCGCGGATGAAACGCTTAATATTGCGGCGCACGTGCGGGCCAATAGAGAGACGAGCCACGGATCCGTTATAGGTAATCGGCACCGCCCAGCCACCCTTGCGAACAAAGCTGGGAACCTGCGTGCTCGCCGCTGCGGGCCCGAGTACTTCCACGTGGTGTCCTTGCTCAATTAAGACAGTCGCCAAGTCAAGGATATGAGCCTGAACTCCACCGGGTTCGTCGAAGGAATAAGGGCAGATGATGCCTATGCGCATGATCTGTGTTCTGCCTTTCTACTTCTTCTGGCGAGCGGCTCGCCGCCGCTCCACATCGGCGTTCCAATGCGGCTGCAACATGTGCCAGTCTTCTGGATGTGCCCTGATGTTCTCCGCAAAGCCATCCGCAAGGCGCTGGCACGTCTCCTGCAGGTCAGTGACCTCCACCTCGGGGCTGACCGATAGCCCCCAATCCTTACCGTCAAACCACGAGTGCACGACATGGAGTGCAGCTCCTGTCTCGATGGCCAGCTGGGCGGGGCCGGCGGCAACGTTAGCCTCTTCGCCCATGAAGTCTACCGTCACACCGGTGCGCGTGAGGTCCCGCTCAGACAACAAACACACCACCCCACCGCGTTCCAGAGTGTCCTTCAGACGCGGGTAAGGAGAAGAACTGCCACCGGTCAGTGGCAGGACAGTAAAGCCAAGGCTCTCGCGGTAGTCCACGAAGGCGTCAAAAAGCACCTCTGGCTTCAAGCGCTCAGCCACCGTAGTGAAGCCGCCATAGTGCCCCACGCAGAAGACACCCGCCATGTCCCAATTACCGGAGTGCGGAAGCGCAAAAATCACCCCGCGCCCGGAAGCCACGGAGGCATCAGCATGTTCCTTGCCTCGCAGACCTGCCAATAGATGCCTCTGCAGATCCGGATCCGAATGGATAGCAGGCAGACGGAAAGCCTCGAGCCAGTAGCGCATATAGGAGCGCATCGAATCCCGCACCAACTCCCGCGTGACGTTTTCCGCCCCCACGACCCGGCTCAGGTTCTGGCGCAGCTGTTCCATGCCTTGGCCGTTGTCACTTGCCAGATCCGCGCCGCGTTCGAACAGCCAGGCTGCCAGCGGCTGGGGAAGGAAGCGCACAACCTTCCAGCACGCGATGTATGCGGCGGCGGTCAGCCGGTCACGGTCCAGTAGAGCCACGGTTCGGGAGCCTTTCTGTGTGGGCTGAGGGCGCGGTACCTTCCGGTAGAAGAGGGTGTCGGACTAAATGTGCTTCAGTTCCTTCTTGAAACGCGCCTTGGTGTCCTGACGCGCTGCTTGGCGCATACGCTGGTAAATGGTGAAGACAGAGCCCACGGCCAGCAGCCACAGGGCAACCTCGAGTGCATAAGGCACGCCCAAGCCTTCCAGCCCCACGCCGCCGAGGCCCAAGATGAGGCGCTCGGGGCGTTCGACGAGTCCGCCGACCATCTTAAAACCGGAGGCTTCGCCGCGCGCCTTGACATAAGAAATGACCTGGGAGCTCACGAGCACCACCATGCAGGCGGCGAAGTTGAGAGGGTGGGCGTTATCGACGTACACCATCCAATAGGCGATCGCTGCGAACAAAGCACCGTCAGTGATGCGATCGCAGGAGGCGTCGAGAGTCGCGCCGAAGTTGGATCCGCCGGTGGTCAGGCGCGCCATGGTGCCGTCGAGCATGTCGAAGGCAGCGAAGAGTCCCGACAGCAGCGCCGCCGCAAAGAGGTGATCAAGCGGGATCAGGATAACCGAAATAGCAATGGTGACGATTGTGCCCACGACGGTGACGACATTGGGCGTGAGCCCCACCTTCAGGAAGAGTTTGGCCACTGGGACCACAACCACGGCGGCGGGTTTGCGCCCATGAACACTAAGCATGCGCTTCTCCTGAAATGATTCCCTCGGCGGCGAGCTCCGCCCACCCCTGCGCCAACAGGGACCGGGTGTCTTTGAGGAGCTGCGGCAGCACTTTGACGCCGTCCACAATAGTCATGAAATTTGAGTCCCCGCTCCAGCGCGGAACGATGTGCATGTGCAGGTGCTGCCCCACCGAGCCGCCCGAGGCGCGCCCCAAGTTAAAGCCAGCGTTGACGGCATCGGGGCCGGAGACCTTCTTTAGGACGCGGATGGCGGCTTGGGCAAACTGAAAAAGCTCGCGAGATTCTTCCTCGGTGAGGTTTTCCAGCTCTGATTCCTGACGGTATGGGATCACCATCATGTGCCCGGCGTTATAGGGGTAGAGGTTGAGAACACAATAGACAAACTCGCCACGCGCAACGATGAGCCCGTCCTCGTCCGACATCTGTGGAATCTCCACGAACGGATTATGGGCTTCCTTGGGCACGTCGCCGGCGCCGCCCTCACGCTTGATGTAGCTCATGCGGTACGGCGCCCACAGGCGCTCTAAGCGGTCGGGGGTTCCCAGGCCGGTATCGACGTACTCTCCCACTCTGTGTGTTCTCCTTTTCTAACCTCTACCTAGATGCATCCGCCTAGACGCGTTCAGCGATAGTGTCCTTAGTCGGTTGCTCGTTGTTGCGCTCACGAACCCATGCTTCAATCACGTTGATTGCTGTCTCTACGGGCACACCGTTGACCTGGGTGCCGTCGAGGAAGCGGAAGGACACCGCGTTGGCATCCACGTCACGCTCACCGGCCAACAGCATGAATGGAACCTTGCCCGTGGTGTGGTTGCGGATCTTCTTCTGCATGCGGTCATCAGAGGTATCCACGTCAGCGCGCAGGCCGCGTGCGCGCAGCTGTGCACAGACTTCCTCGAGGTGCGGGGCGAAGGTATCGGCGACCGGGATGCCCACCACCTGGTGAGGTGCCAGCCACGCCGGGAATGCACCCGCGTAGTGCTCCAGTAGCACGCCGAAGAAACGCTCGATGGAACCGAAAAGTGCGCGGTGAATCATGATCGGGCGCTGCTTGGAACCATCCGACGCCGTGTACTCCAGTTCAAAGCGCTCCGGCAGGTTGAAGTCCAGCTGCACAGTGGACATCTGCCAGGTACGGCCGATGGCATCGCGCGCCTGAACGGAAATCTTCGGGCCGTAGAAGGCCGCGCCTGCTGGGTCCGGGACCAGCTCGAGGCCGGACTTCTCCGCCACCGACTGCAAGATAGCCGTCGAGCGCTCCCAAATCTCATCCGAGCCAACGTACTTGTTGGGGTCCTTGGTGGATAGCTCCAGGTAAAAGTCATCCAGACCGTAGTCCTTGAGCAAGGAAATGATGAACTCCAGAACCTTGGTCAGCTCGTCTTCGAGCTGCTCCGGGGTGCAGTAAATGTGCGAATCATCCTGGGTAAAGCCGCGGGCGCGGGTCAGGCCGTGGATAACGCCTGACTTCTCGTAGCGGTAGACCGTGCCGAACTCGAAGAGGCGCAGCGGCAGCTCACGGTAGGAACGACCACGAGAAGCGAAGATGAGGTTGTGCATCGGGCAGTTCATCGGCTTGGCGTAGTAATCCTGCGGCTGCTTAGTGCAGTTGCCGTCCTCATCCCACTCACCGTCGAGCTGCATCGGCGGGAACATGCCATCCGCGTAGAAGTCGAGGTGGCCGGACTTCTTGAACAGGTCTCCCTTGGTCAGGTGCGGGGTGGACACGAAAGAGTAGCCGTCCGCGATGTGGCGACGGCGGGAGTGCTCCTCCATCTCCATGCGCACGGTAGCGCCATTCGGGTGGAAGACGGGGAAGCCGGAACCAATCTCATCCGGGAAGGAAAACAGGTCCAGCTCAGCACCCAGGCGGCGGTGATCACGCTTTTCGGCCTCTTCGACCATGGTCTTGTAGGACTCCAGGGCCTCCTTGGATTCGAAGGCGGTGCCATAAATGCGCTGCAGGCCAGCCTTGGACTGGTCGCCGCGCCAGTAGGCAGCAGAGGATCGCGTCAGGGTGAAAGCCGGGATGTACTTGGTGGTCGGCACGTGCGGGCCGCGGCAAAGGTCAAACCACTCCACCTCGCCGGTGCGGGGGTTTACGTTGTCATAGTGGGTCAGATCTCCGGCGCCCACCTCGGCGGCCTCATCGGAATCTGGTTCCACGTTGCCCTTGTCCTGGACCAGCTCCAGCTTGAAGGGCTCGTTGGCCAATGCCGCTTCAGCTTCTTCGGTGGTGGCGTAGACGTGGCGCTCGAAGCGCTGGCCGCCCTTGATGATCTTCTTCATACGCTTCTCAATGGCCTTGAGGTCCTCCGGGGTGAAGGGCTCAGCGGTCTGGAAGTCGAAGTAGAAGCCATTCTCGATGGCCGGGCCAATGCCCAGCTTAGTGCCGGGGAATTCCGCCTGCACTGCCTGGGCCATGACGTGTCCGCAGGAGTGGCGGATAACGGCGCGGCCGTCTTCCTCGCAGGCAGCAACCGGGGTGAACTCGGCGTCCGTGTCCGGGGTGTGGGAAAGGTCGTAGAGGGTTCCATCGGCGCCGCGGACGACGACGACAGCTTCCGGGCCCTTGTTGGGCAGCTCATGCTCGCGCATCGCTGCTCCCACGGCAGTACCGGCGGGGACCGTGATTGGTTCGTAGTTCACCGGGACTGCTGGAATCATTTCCGCCATGACTTGGTGCGCTCCTTTGCGCTCACGCGCCGCTCGACATACCTGGCCGAGCAGCACTCAACGAGAAAGTTACAGCGGCTTAGTCTACCCCTCTTAACTGCGTATGAGCGATTCGCCCCAGAAGGTTTCGCCTTCAGTTCCGGCCGGCATGTAATACACGGCCGAACCAATGTGGCGAATCCACTCATTGAGGCGATCCGCTTCATCAAGGCGCGCTTGAATAGGCTCGAACTGCGTCGTCGGGTCCTTCTGGTAGCAGATGAAGATCAATCCCGCGTTGCTAAGTTCACCGCGCTGGGTGGTCTCCGGAGTCGGCGGCAGGTTGTAGTTATACGGGCGACGCAAAAGCTTTTGTTCTGGATGCTCTGCCGGCGGATGCGCTCTGGCGACATGCGAGTTTTCATCAATGGCTTTGAGCCCAAACTCGTTGCGGGCATCCAGATCCACCGGGTCGAACTCGTCCTTAGCGCCTATAGGAGCTCCGGTATCGAGCGTGCGCCCAGTCGAGTTCTCACGTGCCGCGCGATCAAGCTGCTCCCATGTGTCCAGGTTCATGTGAATGCGGCGTACCACCATGGCGCTGCCGCCGGCGAAGGGGCCGTCTTCGATCCACACCTGTTCGTTGAAGTCTTCATCGCTTCGGGGATTGACCGTTCCGTCCTTTTGCCCAAAGAGGTTGCGCGGAGTCATACCCTTCGGTGCGGAGCCATAGGCATGGCTGAATCCCTGTTGGATCCACGCAACATCGGCGTAATCTTTGCCCGCGCGGGTCATATGCCGCAATACGAAGGCGGCAGTGAAAGGGTCATCGCTGCAGATCTGCAGGACGATATCTGTCTGGCCCCATTCCGGGCGGAGGTCATCATGGTCAAAAGCCTGGATATCGCGCAGCCAGCTGGGCTTGGCGACGTCCACCGTGTCGAAGAATCCCTCTCCCCAACCGCACGTGACGGTGAGGTTTGCTGGGGTGGTAGACAATTCGGGTTCGAGGCTGCCCAACGGGTTCTCACCGGTGCACAGACGGCGGGCGTCTTCTGTCCACAGGCGCATGAGCGCGGCCGCGCCGCGTGCGGTGGTCCCCTTTTTCAGATTAAAGCCCACCAGTTCCACGTGCGCTTGGACCGGAGTTTGGATGCCCGCTTGGTGCTTTCCGTCGAAGGCGACGATATCGCCGCCCATGGTCTCCTCGCGGCTGTCCGGACCGGTGCTTCCGGCGTCCCCAGCCTGTGCTGCGCGGGAGGCATCCGCAGATGCCTGTCCAGGTTCATCCCCTTTCGCACAGCTTGCAAGCGCTACCGCGCTTGCCGCCACAGCACTTCCGGCGAGTAATCCACGCCGGCTGACAGGTTCCGCGAACCCGCTCATCCTTGATTTCTCCCTATCTCGTGAGAACCGACTTCTTGCCTACTTTGGCCCAGAGCACGCTAGTTTCTAGTGCGCGTGCTCTTCCTTCTTCATGTCAGACATGTCTGCGGACTCCGAGTGGTCCATGTGCTCTGCATGGTCCATGGATCCGTGGTCCATACCGCCGTAGTCTTCGTCGCCGGCACCAATGGTGCGCACCGGGATATCGCCGAGCTCGACGGAGGAACCGTCGGCAAGCTCCAGCGTGAGGGTGGCAGTCTCACCGGCCATAACAGGCTCGGTCACGCCCATCAACATGAAGTGGAAACCGCCCGGCGCGAGCTCAATGGATTCGCCGGCAGGGATATCGAAGCCGCCCTCCTTCTCCTGCATGACGCCATCGACAACCTCATGGATCTCATAGTGCTTCGCCTTCACCGAAGAGCTGAAGCCAACCACGTTGATATCCTTGTCCGTGTTGTTGTGGAGCGTGCCGAAGATAGCGGTCATATCGGAGTCCTTCTCCATGGCGCGCACAACAGCATCCTCGAACGTTACGCCAGACTCAGCGGAGGAAGAAGCCGAAGTACTGGTCTCTGCGTTCTTGTCCTGCTCCGCGCTGCTTGCGGCGCTCGACGGAGCTGCGGCGGAATCCTCTTCGCTCGGGGAGCAAGCCGCCAAGGTCAGGCTGCCGGCTGCGAGGGCCGCCACGGAGACACGGAGGAAAGAACGGGTATTCAGCATGGGACATGCCTTTCTGCAGTAACAGTAGTTAAGGAAAGTACGGATTGACCCTCGCCTCATCGGAGGCTGGTGGTGTTTAGCCTTCTGAGCCTTCTCCACCAGCGCGGCGGGTCTTTGCTCCGAAGGCAAAAAGCGCTGCGCCGACAACGAGAACTGCCCCTACGCCAATGATCCATCTGGCCGCGGTGGGCAAGGAGCTCAGCGGATCCTGAGACTCCTGCGCCTCTTCGCCTTCCTTGGCACCATCAGCAGAAGCATCTGCAGCCTCATGTCCGCCGGCCCCAGAGCCCACGCTAAACGGCACGGAACCGAGCGTGGAGTGGCCATCGGAGGAGGTAATGCGGAAACCTACCTGGTATTCACCATCGCCAGGTTCGATGTCCTGAGGAACCTCAACGGTGAGATTGCGGCCATCAATGGTTGGGGTGGCGTCAAAGAGCACCTCGCCGCTTGACTTATCGCTCACGGCAAAAGTATTGAAGTCATCCCGGGGAATACCAGAGAACTCTAGTGTGATTTCACGCGGAAACTCTTCCAGCGGTGCGTCACCCACCACGTTTCCGCCAATGACTGAGTCATGTGCCACCGCTAGCGGCGCGGACAACCCAATCGCAAGGCCCGCGGCCCCAGCGGCAATTCCCGTAGTGACCTGACGCAGCTGCATTTCCCGGACTACTCCTTGATGGTCTGATGAAACTTTTGATTGAAGGCTCCCTCATCCTATCGCCGGGAGGGATCCTCGAGCCAATCCTCACCCCGCGCGAAATGCGCGAGGTTACCAAGTAGTCGTTGCACGCGGCGGAAAAGTTCCCAGCCCTCTCCAGCAGCAAGGTCGTGTTTCTTATAAGACTTCTAGTGGCTACGTCCGCGCAGAAGGATAACTACCAGGATGATTACGGCAACAGCGATGATGCCCAGCGCAGCGGCTAAGAGATAGCCAAGAATGCCAAAGCCAAAGCCTTCATCCTCATCGGCGCTTGCTGCTTGGTCCACTTTTCCTTCGTCACCATCACTCTTCGGTGCCTCAGTCTGGTCCTTGACGGGTTCATAGATTGGGCCTTGGATTGGCTCCCCCAACACCTTGGACGTGAGGTAATACTTCATGGTGGCACGTTTGTCAGTGAAATTGCCTTCACTATCCGCTAGATTATTCCCCGTACCTGCATCTAGTGTCACCACGATGTAGTAGTCACCCTCCAACCAGTTCGCGTTGCCATAAGAGGGTGCAGAATCCGAGCTGAAGCGGTTAGTGAAAGCAATAGGGTTTGCTGCCGAGACCGATCCCTCGTCCCCCTCATCGGGCCAGATCAAAGACTCATGCTCTCCAGCTTTCTCACGAACTGGATTGAGGATAGACACATCGAGGCCTGAGTACTGGAGAGCCTTCTTATCCGAAGCCTCTCCAGCTCTAATTGCGGCAGCCAACTGCTGTCCTTCCTTCATGGGGACCTTGTAGACGTGCGCTTCGCCCTGAACAATGTCGGTTTCGATGGCCTGACCGCTGCGAAGCTCCGTGGCATTGTCAAACCAGTTTCCGGGAGCCATCTGTTCAGCATCGTTGGCGTTGGCATGGAGTTCGCCGTCCAGCTCGCTGCTAAGACCACTAACAAGCTCGTCAATGTTGGATACTGGGTCAACACGGTGAAGCAGAATCTCCACGTCGAAAGGTTCATCGGCCTTGTACTGGCCTGCGCGCATCGCCGTCAAGACCAAGTCGCCCTGGCAATTCTTGGAACCGATTTCGTAGGTATAAGCGCTAGCGTTTGCCAAGGCCTCAGATACAGTGCCGGTGTTCGCACTTTCCCAGTCAGCTGTGCAATCATCTGAGCCTTCGTCGCCACCATGCGTACCCGTTGGCGGTTCTGTACCATCGCCGAAAAATGTCTTCAAATACAGGTCGTTCGGTGTTCCCACTGCACCTTCAAGTGTCTTGTACATCGTCGCCACATAGCGCTCACCCGGCTTGACGGGGATCGACCATGACTCAGCATGGAAATCGGTGCGAGATTCCTCGCCGCCGTTCGGTGGGGCATCCAACTCCGCGCGGAAGATGAAGTCCTCACCAGACTCCCAGCGTGGAAGCTGCGTTGGTCGGCTGATGTCTTCGGTGCCTTCAATCTGTTCAACATCGGATTGATAGATGTCCGCGGCGCGCCCTGCTGCCTTCTTGATCATCGCTGCCAATGAGTCTGCATCATCGGCGTCAAGATACTCGCCGCCAGCGGCATCTGCAATACAGGAGAGCTCCTTTCGGGCCTCCTCATCGACGTTAAAACCAATGGTGTTGATGACCAGATCGACGCCCTGCTCGTGAAGCTCTTTGGCCACCTCACATACTGGCGGCGGCGCACAGGTATCGATTCCATCAGAGACAAGCACAATGGTGCCGTGCTGGCCACCCAATTCCTCGGCGGCCTTCTTCAGGGAATCACCGATCGGGGTGTAGCCCTTTGCATGGAGCGCATCGATCGGGCCAGTGAAAGAATCCCCTACATCCTCTTTGGGGCCACTGACCACGTGGATGTCTTGGCACCCTGCTTCCTGATTCTCTGGTGCTTCGTCGACCGTGCCGCCGTAAGTAACAAGACCTAGTGGGATAGTCCCACCAAGCTCAGAGACGAACTTCTTCGTTGCGTCCTTCGCGGCGTCGAGGCGGGTCTGCCCGCCAGCGTCTTGCGCATTCATCGAGCCAGAAGAATCGAGAACAAGCATCGTCGCGCCGCTCTCGGGATCTGCGGCGTCCC
Source organism: Corynebacterium aurimucosum (assembly GCF_030408555.1). Taxonomy (NCBI): domain Bacteria; kingdom Bacillati; phylum Actinomycetota; class Actinomycetes; order Mycobacteriales; family Corynebacteriaceae; genus Corynebacterium; species Corynebacterium aurimucosum. Next base: position 1,603,422 of record NZ_CP047048.1, read on the forward strand.
CATCGGGGCCGGACTCCGGGTTATTCGTGGTAGCGGCCTCGGAGCTCGGAGCTGTGCTGGACGACACCCCGGTCGGATTCTGCGCAGACGCTGGCACCGCAACGACGGTGAGAAACGCGATGAGTAGCGCTGCGAGAATAGCAAAGACCCCGCGTAACAGGCCCTGCGGGGAAGACGAAGGTGGAGAAAAGGCTTTCATGATGTCTACTTCCTTGAGACGACAAGACTGTGAGAAACATCATAAACAGCTGACTGGAAGTTCTCTCGCTGACGGGGAAGAGCCCCCTCACCCCCCTTAATCCTTAACCCCCCTTAAAATCCGGGAGACAGAAAACTAAAAGTGCCCCTCCAATTTGGAGGGGCACTCGATGTGGAGCGGATGACGAGACTCGAACTCGCGACCCTCACCTTGGCAAGGTGATGCGCTACCAACTGCGCTACATCCGCGTGACGAGCTCTCGCTCGTCGTGGGCTCCTAGTGGAAACCCTGTGCGCGATACTGGGATTGAACCAGTGACCTCTTCCGTGTCAGGGAAGCGCTCTCCCGCTGAGCTAAACGCGCTCACGGCACCCAGAGTTGGGCGCCTGCTCTTGAGGTGGAAACGGGAATCGAACCCGTGTGCACGGTTTTGCAGACCGTTGCCTCACCACTCGGCCATTCCACCGTGGCGATACCGCCTCACACACTACATGTGCTGGAGCGGATGACGAGACTCGAACTCGCGACCCTCACCTTGGCAAGGTGATGCGCTACCAACTGCGCTACATCCGCATTCGAAACCAGGCCCGGTTTCTAGGACTAAGTCCTTGTGCGCGATACTGGGATTGAACCAGTGACCTCTTCCGTGTCAGGGAAGCGCTCTCCCACTGAGCTAATCGCGCCTATGCATTTATCAAGACTCTTACTTGAACCTAGCCAAGTGACCTTGACTTCAAGAAAGTCCTGGAGCGGATGACGAGACTCGAACTCGCGACCCTCACCTTGGCAAGGTGATGCGCTACCAACTGCGCTACATCCGCATTGCACGTTCCCGGCCGGTATGCCGTGGTGCGAGAAGAAACTTTATCGTGCGCCGCCCCAGTTTCCAAATCCGCAGCCCACGGCACTAATCCCCTGACTTCCAACAGGATTCAGATTACATCAGTGTGATTGAGACTGCAGTTACAACGGACACGGCAGGGATGGCGGTTGCAAGCCCCCTTATTAACTCCATCAAGGCTCTAGTGCCGACAAGCCACAAATTAAAACACGGTTGAGCTGGACGATTAGGGGTTTCCATATGCGCGGTGTACTTTAAAGCCTGCACCGAGGTTCTATAGCTCAGTGGGAGAGCGTTCCGTTCACACCGGAAAGGTCGCTGGTTCAATCCCAGCTAGGACCACCATTATTACTGCGAGTCAGCAACATGCAGTACTGGATAAAAGCCTCCACGTGGAGATGATGAGGATAATAAACCTGCATTCATCCTTTCTCGCGGGGGTGTTTTCTCGTTGCGCCTCATACTGACCACCGGAGCTAGACGCATACCGGCTTAAGGGACATTTCGTGTGGATTTGCGGCGTGTCGCACTAAGGGACATTTCGTGTGGATTTAGGAGCGTCCGGCCCAGCCTTTTCTTATGCCTAAGCTGGGGTTCCATTCGCTGTCGATGTGGATGTCGTATGTGGCTGGTCGCCCGTCTGGGTGGCCGCGTCGTGTGAGTTCTTCTCTTGCCCAGGCTGCGCGTGCTGCTTTTTCTCCTTGGCGTCCGAAGTCTTGTTGCTTGGCTAACTCCAGTGGCGCTACAGGGTCTTCGGTGTGGGTGTAGAGCCACCAGTCCATGGTGATGCGCTGATGCTCATCGAACATGCCACGATGGTTTCCGGCTAAGTCTTTGAGTTGTTTGTTGATGCCGCCTTCCAGCAGGTTCGTGGTGGCTTTTAAGTCTTGCGTGACACCTTCAGGCGGGTCAAGGAAGGTAAATAATTGTCCGGCGTGGATGAGCTTTTCTAGCCGTTTTAGAGCCCTGCGGGCGTTGCGGTGGGTGTACCACCATTTCTGGTTGGGGCTGACCCATTTCGGTACTTGGCCTGCCGGTATAGCACTGCGGTAGGTTCGCTCTTTAAGCCAATCAGCAAAGGTAATGCGGGTGTGGTGGACTGCAGCTGTAAACCGCGCAGCATCTTCACGGTTGCGTACTTGGACAAGCATGTAGCCCAGTTTCCGGATTGCTTTATGCGCTGGGTGAATCGGGTTGCGGCTGATATCAGCAAAAGTGTTGCGCTGGACGTGAACTAGGCAGCGCTGAATGGCAACGTCGGGCCATTTAGTGCGCAGTGCCTTGAGCGCTCCGCCTGCCCCGTCGGTGGTGACGATGAGTGGTTGCGCGATTTTGTCGAGCAGTTTCAGGTACTCGTATGAGCTTTCACGCAGGCACCAATGCCAGGCGATGACGTGTGTATTGGTGCAGGCTACCAACAGGCATTTCTTGTGAAAGTAGGTGCCGTCGATAAAGACCTGATCGTAAACACGATAGGGGTCAGAAGAAGTGGGCACGGTGATAAACCACAGCAGCTTAAACCACCGGGTCAAAGTCCGCCTTGTTACCCCAAGGCGCTTGGCTAAATGGTCTGCAGATTCGCCGGAGAGAATCCAGTCAATAAAGATTTTGAAATGCCGAATCTCGCTGGCGTGTGCGCGGGTATTAATCGATGAAACGTTGCATTTAGGACATAGCCAGCGTTGGGTTCCTGCCGCGGTCTTGCCGTTCTTAACCAGTCCATGGCCGCACACGTCACACGACGGCCGATTCCTATTAGCCATAGGAATTGGCCTTACCGCACCAGCAGCAGTCCTCCTATCACAGACCTAGGACTATCCAGTGTTGATTTCACAGATCGGGCCGTTGGAACCGATCCAAAATCAAGATCACCGCATTATCCCAGGCTGCCCCAGGAATCCGTATCGGTTTATCCACACGAAATGTCCCTTAAGCCCGCATACCTTAACGCGTTGGGGTCACGGCACGGTCGAACAAGCCTGCACAACATTGAACCTGCCCCCCTGGCGCAGTTATCCAATTACTCCATAAAAGTTCACTAGCAACAAGTGCAGGAATAGGATGATTTTCGTGCAGTTGCCAAAGTTTGGCCCAGCCTGGGCAGGCGCCTTGATGGGAACCTCCATTGCGTCAACTTTGTCGGGTTTACATGGTTTAGACGTAGGCCAAATTGTCTTCGCTCTTATCGCAGCAATGCTGCTGGTGATTTTTACCGTGGGGGCAAAGAATGAACCTCCTCGGCACCAGAACATGGCGGCGTGGGGGATGTACACGATGGGTCTGCTGGCGTGCGGCTCGGCGTGGACTGCGTTAACCGGAAACGTTGCCTTCCAGTTAGTAAGTTGGTGGATTGGTGCACCGCTTTCTGTCGTGGTGTGCCTGTGGCAGCTCTGGGGGTTATTCCAGCAGCCGCACCACTACGACAAGCCCGCTTTTCCTTGGGGGCTAGCGCTGGTTTCCCCTATGGTGGCGGCGACCTCCGCAGGCCAATTGGCTATCAACCATGGGCAGTTCTATCACTTTGCCGGCGAGCTGTGCTTCTTCCTCACCTTCATCACGGCAATTCCGCTGTTCGCCTACTGTTACCGGTCTCTTGTACAACGCCGAGATAGGCCGTGCGGCGCAGCTGCTGGTACAGCGTGGATCCCGCTGGGCGTGGTTGGTCAATCAACGGCCGCCTCGACTTTGCTTTTTGACGCCCACCTCTACGGCATCATCATGTTCGCCATCGGAGCACCCTGCGTAGCATTCGCCATGTACTGCTTCTACCAAGCGGTATTCGCGTGGGCTCCCTACGGCCCCGGCTGGTGGGGTTCGACCTTCCCAGTCGGAACGCTGTGCCTAGGCTCATGGGATGAAGGCTGGCACCAGTTGTCCTTCGCTTTACTGGTGCTCTTGCTGCTCCACTGGGGAGCCTCCGCGCTGCGTTTCGGCACGTGGCGGCTCCAGAGCGCCTAAACTTCTGAAGCTCGGCCCAGCCCACAGCCCAGTCCAGCGCAGGGGCAGCCCAGCCCAGGCATAGTCACCCTTTGAGGTACCGTGGGGCGCCATGAGTGACACTGCGCTGATAGAACGCCTGCTGGGCCCAGACCAAGAAGGAATCCGCTTAATTGCGGTGAGTACGCTCCACGGCTCCGCCACCATCGATGGCACCTCCGAACCGATGGGCAACGACACCGACGCTGAACTCTTTGCCGCCCTACGCGAGTGGGCGGACGTTGCCGTCGTCGGCTCAGCCACGGTGAAAGCAGAAGATTATGGGCCGGCGTCAAATACCCGTCTCGCCGTCTTCAGCCACTCCCTCGATTTTTCCGGCTTCGAGGACTTCATTGCAGCTGGCCCCCTCGTGCTTACCCCCGCAGAACGCGCATCTTCACTCGAGGCACGGCGCTTAGCCGACGCTGGTGCCGAAGTCGTCAGCACAGGTACCGGAACCATGAGCGAGGCTATTGCTGCCCTCCGCGCCCAGGGCGCGCGCCGCATCAGTTGTGAAGGTGGGCCATCCGTCTACTCCGCCTTTATCGCAGAAGGCCTCGTAGACAAGCTGTATTTGACGCTTGATCCGCACCTTTCCCCTTCCGTCGAAAAGCCAGTCGTTGACGGCGAGGCCACCTCCCCCGCGCTCAAGCTCGAGCTAGAGAACGTCACCGCCGTCGACAACACGGTGTTTCTGCGCTACCGGCGCACTCAGACCCCGTAAACTGTGCTGCCGTGACTTCTCCGGCTCCCTCACCCTCAGATTCCACATTCGCTGATTCCGCGCGACTGTGGACGGCCGCCGCGTGGCCCGCCGCCATCGTCTTGGTTTTCCATCGCGTGTTCGTGCTCGCCTTCAACGGCACGGTGACTGATGATTTCGGCACCGTCTACCGCGCGATCCGGAACCTGTGGGAGGGCACCCCGGTCTACGAGCAAAACTATTCCTTCGTCGAACCGCTCTACCTGTATAACCCAGGCGCCACGGTCCTCTTGTCCCCCTTGGGGCTCGTGTCCGAGGAACACGCGCGCATCGCCTTCATTCTGGCCAACGCCGCCGCCATCATCGCTGCACTAGCCGTGTTGACCCGCTTCGTGGGCCACAGCCTGCGGGGCCCACTGTGGCCGGTCAGCATCGCTGCTGCCTTCGCTACCGAATCAGTTATCAACACGTTGGTCTTTACCAACATCAACGGTTTATTGCTGCTCGCGATGGTGGCGTTCTTGGCCTTGTTGGATAAACACGGCTGGGCCGCTGGCTTGTGCATCGGACTGGCAATTCTGGTCAAACCACAATTTGCCCCGCTGCTCTTCCTCGCCCTCGTCCGCAAGCGCTGGCTCACTGTAGGCTTGGGCGTAGCCGTACCTTTGGTAGTCAACCTTGCAGCCTGGCCGTTCGTCCCCGGCGTGGAGGGCTTCCGCGCCAACCTTGTGCCTTACCTGTCCACCACGCGCGATTATGCCAACGCCTCGTGGCCGGGCGTGCGCGCCTACTTCGATCTCCCCGGCATCATCTACTATCCCATCTGGTTGCTCTTCGCAGCTCTAGCGGCAGTGGCGATCCTCGGTCTGCTGCGCTGGCACGACAGTGAGCCCACCTTCTGGGCGCTGAGCACCAGTGGTGCCATCATGGTCGGCATCTTCTTCCTTTCCTCCCTGGGTCAGCAGTATTACTCCATGTGGCTTATCCCCATGCTGTTTACGGTGGTACTTGCGCGCTCGGTCTTCCACACGTGGGGAGCATGGTTGGCCGCATTTTTATTCTTGGCGCCGCTCGAGTGGACGTCGTCCAGCATGCCCACCGCCGCGCACTGGATGAGCGTCTTTATCGCTACCCTTGGGTGGGGACTGCTCATTGTGGTCACCGCCGCCTCGGTGGCCGGCTGGTGGGCTGCGGAGCGAGGCACTAGCCCCAAGCATCAAGCGAGCGATAAAATCCCTGCATGACTGATTTCAAGCTCATTGCTGATGCTGAATGGCGCAAGCGCCTAAGTCCGGAGGAATACCACGTCCTGCGCGATGCTGGCACCGAGGCACCGCACGTCGGTGAATACACCAACACCACCGCCGAGGGTGTGTACTCCTGCCGGGCCTGCGGTGCCGAGCTCTTCCGCTCCACGGAAAAGTTCGAGTCGCACTGCGGTTGGCCGTCCTTCTTCTCCCCTTTGGCCGGCGACGCCATCATTGAGCGTGAAGACAATTCACTGGGCATGCGCCGCATCGAGGTGCTGTGCGCCAACTGCGAATCCCACCTTGGACACGTCTTCGAAGGCGAAGGCTACGATACGCCGACGGACCTGCGCTACTGCATTAATTCCATCTGCCTCGACCTAGAAGAAAAGCCGGTCGAGGACTAGACCCTCAACCGGCTTCCGGTGCCTTTCGCTGCCGCTACCGCGAATTATCGCAGCTCTTAAGGCAGGATAGCGATGAGCTCAGCGACGTCCTTCACGCGGCGGCCGGTGTGGAAGGGAATTTCCTCACGCACGTGGTGGCGAGCCTCGGTGTAGCGCATCAGGTACATCAGGTCCACGATGCGGTGCAGCTCTGGGGCCTCAAAGGCCAGGATCCACTCATAGTCACCCAGCGCGAAGGCCGGCACGGTGTTTGCGCGCACATCCGGGTAATCACGGCCCTGCATGCCATGCTCCATGAGGATGCGGCGGCGCTTTTCTTCATCCATGGTGTACCAGTCGTAGGAACGCACGAAGGGATAGACAGAAATCCACTCGCCAGGTTCTTCGTCCATGATGAAGGACGGCAGGTGAGATTTGTTGAACTCCGCCGGGCGGTGCAAAGCATTTCCTACCCACGTCACCTCAGAAACCTGGCCCAGGACGGTCTCGCGGCGGAAATCCGCGAAAGCCTTTTGGATGTCGGCGAATTCTTCCGCGTGCCACCAGATCATGTAATCAGCGCTCTCCCGCATCCCGGAGAGATCGTAGATACCGCGAACGGTAACCACGCCTGCGTCCTCGAGCTCAGCAAAGAACTTCTGTGCTTGTGCCACGATCTCCTCGCGCTCCGTGCCCAACGCACCCGGGATCACCTGAAATACCGCGTGCTGCGAGTAGCGCTGGACCTTGTTGAGCTCGGCGAAGTTGACCTTCGACATGCCTTTCTCCTTCTTTCAACCGACAGAGTTTCTTATCCATCATAAGTTGGAGGCGCCCCCGCGCGCCACTAGCCTTTCGGCGCGCCTTCCACCGCCACACGGGCGGAGCTTATACCTTGATCCCCGTGAGCAATTCCGACGTTTCTTCGCGCAACCTTGCAGGGGCACCGACCAACCTGCACGATCGCGCCGCCGCCTCTTCCGCCGAATCGCGCCCTGCGGAGCCGAGCACTCCGACCGCCTTCACGGAGGCCGTCGAGTCCCTCCATGCCGCACAGCTGCGCCCCGAAATCACCTTGGGCACCATCCGCCCACCGCAACGCCTGGCTCCATTCAGCCACGCTATCGGCCTCGAGGTTGAGCGCACAGAACACGGGGACCTTATCCCTACTGACTCTGAAGGCGATGCCTTCGGCCGCCTCATCCTGTTGCACGACCCAGGCGCTGAGGAAGCATGGGAAGGTGCGATGCGCCTGGTGGCCTACATCCAGGCAGACTTGGACGATGCCGTCGCCGGGGACCCGCTGCTTCCCGACGTCGCCTGGGAATGGCTCACTGAATCCCTCGACGTGCGCGAAGCTACGCATACGAACTTGGGAGGCACCGTTACCTCGACCGCTTCCGTTCGTTTCGGCGAAATTGGCGGACCACCGCGCGCCTACCAATTAGAAATGCGCGCCTCGTGGACTGCTTCCGGTCTGGATCTCGCCCCACACGTCGAAGCTTTTGCGCAAGTCCTCTCCCTCGTCGCTGGTTTGCCGCCAGAGGGCGTAGCCGAACTCGGACGCTAAGATGAGCGAATTGCGCCAGGTACCGGTTGATGGGACGCCGAAAGTCCTCCTTTCTCCCCGTCAGTTTCAGGCCGGTGCCGCCCGCTTAGCTGCGGGCACCGGGCCGTTTGCCATCGACACCGAACGCGCCTCGTCCTACCGTTTTGATGACCGCGCCTTCCTCGTGCAAATCCGCCGAGAGGGTGCAGGCACGTTCTTGTTCGCCCCGGAGCATCACCGCGATGAGCTCCGCGCAGCACTCGCACCGGTGCTCAATGGGCAAGAGTGGGTGGTCCATGCCGCCCCTTCCGATCTCCCAAGCCTAGCGTGGCTGGGCCTATATCCGGGCATGCTGTTCGATACCGAGCTAGCTGCCCGCTTCGCCGGTTTCGCACACCCTAACTTGGCCGCAATGGTGCTGGAGCTTTTCGACGTTGAACTGGAAAAAGGCTACGGCGATTCCGACTGGTCCGAAACCCCCATCCCGCGGAAGTGGCGCAATTATGCGGCGCTCGACGTGGAGCTTCTCAACGAGCTCGCCGTGACACTGCGAGATATTCTTGCGGAACAGGACAAGCTCGACTGGGCCTATGAAGAGTTTGAGCGGATTGTCGAAGACCACGCCCGCATCACTGGGCCTGAGCCCAGGTCGTGGCGGGCCCTCAAGGGTGTCTCCTCTCTGCGCTCCCGAGAGCAACTCGTGGTAGCCCGTGAACTGTGGCAGCGACGCGAATCCATCGCCCGCTCCCAAGACATCGCCCCTAACCGAGTACTGCCGCACCGTGTGCTCGTCGACATCGCGCGCCGCGTGCCCCGGTCGCCGCACGAAATCAATCAAGTTAAAGGCTTCCCCCGCCGCCGCGGCGGCGCCACCTTGCGCTGGTTCGATGCCGTCGAGACCGCCCTTGCTAGCCCGCGCCAGCAGTGGCCGAAGGCGTTGCGCAGCCCACGCCCGGTTCCTTCCAAATCAGCTTTTAACCGAGATTTCCCCGAGCTGTGGCAGCTCTATACCGAGATCCGTAGTGATTTCGAGGCTCTCGGTGAAGAGCTGGGCATGAGCTACGAGCTGATCCTCAAACCCAGCTTGGTCCGCGCTGTAGTCTGGGCGGCCTGCGGACCTGAAGGCGGTGTGGCGGGCGAAATCGCAGCAGACGCCGATATCCCCGATTTCCTGCGTTCCCAAGGCGCGCGCGAATGGCAGGTAGAGCTGTCCACGCCGCTCCTGCGTCGCGGTCTAGCGCGAATACGCTCTATGCCACCGCGCCTCTAGCTCCGAGCAGCTACCCACTCATTCACGGAGTCCGTGATTCCCTCCGGGGTCAACCCGAATTCCTCAAGGATTTCTCCGCGGCTGGCATGCTTGGGGAAGCACCCAGGAACACCAAGGCGGTGGACTGGGGTATCCACATCCGCGGCGTCGAGTGCTTCCGCCACCATGGAACCCACGCCGCCCCGCAAGAGGCCATCCTCTACCGTGACCACAAGATCATGATCAGCAGCGAGTGCAACGATGGATTGCGGGACCGGCACCGGCCAGCGCGGATCCACGACGGTGACGTTGAAGCCTTGGGCTTCGAGCAGCTCAGCTGCTCCCAGGGAACGCGCACTCATGGCACCGATAGCGACGATAAGTACATCAGTGGCCACCGCCGCAGCAGCATCGGAATAGCTCAGGATATCTACCCCGTCATCGAGGCGCTTGAGTTCGTCGCGGTCATCAAGGAGGTTGCCCTTGGGAAAGCGCACCACCGTGGGGCCATCCTCAATAGCGATGGCCTCATTAAAGAGCTCACGCAGGCGTGCGCCATCGCGCGGCGCGGCAATGCGCATCCCCGGGACGATGCTCATCAACGCCATGTCCCACACTCCGTTGTGCGAAGGGCCATCAGAGCCCGTGACACCGGCGCGGTCGAGCACGATGGTGACGGGCAGCTTGAGCAGCGCGATGTCCATGACGACTTGGTCCACTGCACGGTTAAGGAAGGTGGAGTACACCGCCACTACCGGATGCATTCCGGCCAGCGCCAGACCGGAGGCGGAGGCCATGGCATGCTGTTCGGCGATGCCAACGTCGAAGAATCGCTCCGGGAATTCCTCCTGGAAGGGCGCAAGACCCGTCGGCCCCGCCATAGCAGCGGTAATAGCCACGATATCCTCGCGCGCATGACCGGCCTTGATGAGTTCCTCGGAAAAGGCCGCAGTCCATCCCGGCTGCGTTTGCCCCTTGGAGACACCGGTGACCGGGTCGATAGCTCCGGTGGAGTGCATCTGGTCCTTCGGCTCATTGACCGCCGGGGCAAAGCCATGCCCCTTCTCCGTGACGGTGTGCACGATGATGGGACCGTCATAGTCCCGGGCATAACTCAGTGCCCGGACCACCGCGTCGATATCGTGGCCATTAATGGGGCCAATGTATTTGATTCCCAACTCTGGGAACATCTCGGTAGGCAGAACGGTGGACTTTACGCCCTCCTTGACCGCGTGCAGAGCATCAAAGGTACGCTCGCCTACCCAACCCATCGACTTCAGGCGTTTCTTGCCCAACTCCATGAACTCGTCATAACCATGCTGTGCACGAATACGCCCGAGGTTCTCCGAAAGGCCGCCAATGGTCGGCGAATAGGAGCGGCCATTGTCGTTAACGACGATGACGACGTTGCGGTCTTTATCCGCAGAGATGTTGTTCAATGCCTCCCAGCACATGCCACCGGTGAGGGCACCATCACCGACGACTGCCACGGCATTGCGGTGCGATTCACCGCGAATCTTGAAAGCCTTGGAAAGGCCGTCCACCGTGGATAGCGCTGCAGAAGCGTGCGAGGATTCGGTCCAGTCATGTTCCGATTCCCCACGGTCCGTGTACCCGGATAAGCCGCCCTTCTGGCGCAAGGAATCAAACTGGTTGGCACGGCCGGTGAGCATCTTGTGCACATAAGACTGGTGCGAGGTATCGAAGACGACGGGGTCCCGCGGGGAGTCGAAGACGCGGTGGATCGCCACCGTGAGCTCCACAACGCCCAGGTTGGGCCCGAGGTGACCGCCCGTGGCGGACACCTTCTCAATCAAGCGCTGGCGGATATCCGCCGCGAGCTCAACCAGTTGCGTCTTGCTCAGGGCTTTGAGATCGCCTGGTGATTGAATGGAATCCAGAATGCCCATAGAGCTTGCCTTAAACCCCTTCATCGATCGTTTTCTTCTCTACCACCGTACCCGCTTATACGCGTGACACGTCAATCATTACCCCGGGATCTTCCGCCGCGGATGCATCCTGCCTTATGCCGCAGGAACCAGCAGTGCCAAGGTCTCAAAATGGTGTGTTCCCGGAAAGGCATTCACCATAGCTAGGCGCTCCATGCGGTAGCCGCGCTCGGACCATGCAGCGATATCACGCGCAAACGTAGCGGGGTCACAGCCAATGTGGAGGACGCGCTGCGGCGCCGCAGCGGCAATGGCGTCCACCACCTCAACACCCGCACCGGTACGCGGAGGATCCAAAATGACCGTTGTTGGCCGCGGCAGCTGGCTTGCGGCCTGCTCCACCTTAGCTGTCCGGAAGTGCACATCAATTCCTGAAAGGCCCGGCTGCGCTGCCGCAGCCGCCGGCGAGTAATCGACGGAATACACCGTGGCGTGCCCACCCTCAGGTGCAGTGACTTCAGCCAGCGCGGGAACGAATAGCCCTACTCCTCCGTAGAGATCCCACGCTACTGCTGTGACCTCGGATCCCTTCGTTGCTTCGTGTTCTTCGGCCTCACCTTCAGCCGCGAGCCACTGACGCGCAAGCCGTGTGTAGACATCAGGTGCGCCGATGTGTGCTTGCCAAAAGGCGGTGGGTGGGAAGTGAAACTCGTGGCCATCAGCGCGTTGAACTACGTCTTGCGTCGGCGCCTCGATGGTCTCCCGAATAGTCTCGATCCTCCGGCCGCGCGGCGCCTTCCGGGTTTCCACGACGTGGCGGTTACCGTCGTTGTCCATGACCGCAATGACCTCCGCGCCAGGGCTAAATGTGCGGGCTCCAGGACCGACCAGACCGCTGACAAGGCCCGGTACTAGCTGGCTGCACGCCACGTCCGTAACCAGTTCTGTGGATCCGCGCTTGCGCACACCAGCACGGCCTTGCTGGTCGACGCCCAACCGGACCCGCGTGCGCCACCCTCGCTGGGGCGCCACATCAATAGGCTCAATTTCTGGAATACTCTCAAGGCGTCCTACCCGGCGCAGCTGATCCCGCAAGACTGCGACCTTGATTCCCGGCTCCGCCGCTAGGTCTAGCTCAGCGAAGTCGCAGCACCCGGCACCACGCTGTGCCGCCGGGCAGGCAGATTCAACGCGGTCAGGGCTTGCCTTGAGCACAGCATCAATTTCGGCTTCCACGAAAGATTTCTTCACCTTGGTAGCCGTCACTACTACCTGGTCTCCGGGAAAAGCGCCGGGGACAAAACACACACGCCCGTCGGGTGCTGCGCCGATTCCGACACCGCCGTGCCCCATGCGCTCGATGGAGGTACCGAAAGACTGGCCTTTGGTGATGGCTGCGCTCTCAGCGTTCCGCTCAGTCTTAGTCATGAGTTTTCTCCATGTGTAATTCCGGAGCCCTGCGCTTCCTCAACAACAGCGTTGGCGCGACGCACCATCCAAACAGTCAAGATGGTGACGATACCGGTCAGCGGCCAGCCCATGAGGATGCGGACGATGCCGAGGGTTGTGGTCTCGTCGGCGTCGTACAGCGCGCGCTGCACTATGAACCGGGCGATGAAGACTGCGGCCCACCCCGCTGTTGCTAAGGCATAGGCCCGCCGTGCCTTCGGTACTGTGCGCCACCCCATGTCATCGCCGTTCAGGCCCTTCCAGACCACGCCCACGAGTGGCCAGCGCGCGATGATAGAGACCACCGCCACGATGAACAGCACGAGCGACATCCAGATTCCATAAAGGAAATAGCCCTTGGCATCCCCTGTAAACCAGGCAATAGCGGCGCAGATAGCTACGCCCAACAGGCCGGAAACAGCCGGCTGCAGGGTCTCTTTGCGGGCCAAACGCCACACGCTAATAGCCAATGCCACGCCGAGCGCCGCAGCCAGCGCTGGTCCCAGACCCCAGACGTTGTTGACTGGGATGAGAACCAGCACCGGTAGGGTCGCGGACACGAGCCCAGTCAGGCCTCCCATCTGTTCGAGCAACGATGGTTCCACCTCGGCATCCGGGACCACGGCCGTTGCCTGCGGTGACGTATCGGTACTCGGCCCCGCGGTATCTGCGGGGCTAGGGGCGGCGCCGCGCTCAGTGAAATCGTGCTCTTCAGGCGTAGGGGTGGTCACGTGTTTTAAGAATCCTTTTCGCTAGTGCCGGGGAGAGAAAACAACGTTTAAAGTTTTAGTTCTTCTCGTTGTCTTCGAGCTCCCGCAGCTGTTCGCGGGCTTGGGCCTCCGCGGCGTTCTCGACGCCTTCGGTAGCTGATGCGGCCTCCGGTGTTGCAGTGTTGTCGGCATCGGCAGCCTGCTGCTGGCGCTCCTTCAGGGCCTGCTGAACTTGCTCAGCCAGTTGCTGCGGCAGCATAACAGGAAGCGAACTTCCGGCCAGGATAGGCTCCTCACCACGGTAGATGAAGGTACGGGCGACGACTTCACGCCCCAGCTTTGCGAGCTCTTCTTCCTTGCCCGCCGGGGCGGCCAGGGTCAATCGGTACATCCACCGCGGCCCCTCCACGCCGATAATGCGGATCCCGCCTTTGTCGCTGGATCCAACAATTTCAGATCCCCAAGGCCCGTCCTCTGGGTGCGCGGCAAAACCATCGGCTTCCAAGCCTTGGACGATATCCTCCGCAGATTCCGCCCATTGCCCTGGCGTGCGCGGCGCGGCAAAGGCTACGGGGGTCATGCGGCCGTGCGGCGTAAGGATGTGGAGCATGCGCGGGCCGTCTTGGCCCATCTCCACCTGGACCTGCGAGCCCTTCGGCAGCGGGATGCGCATGGAACCCAGGTCCAGCAAACCAACCGAGAAGTCCTCAAAGTTGAACTCGGCAATATCAACGTTATCGCCGTCGTAGGGCCCCATTTCCCCGTTGATGGCATCATGTGCCACGGCCTTAATCCCGGTAACACCATGAGAATCATCGTTGGCTTCGCGGACTAGGCCAGCGCTGGATTCGGCAGGAGCCGTGGCAGCGGTATCGGCTACGGTCTCTGCTGCCTCCGGAGCAGCCTCGTCCTGACGGAGATCCGGGTTCTTCCCCGCGTCCTCGGTCTTATTCTCGTCCTTCTTCTTTTTGCCAAAGGGCCACATCGCCATAGTTTATGCCTCCCTTAATTCGTGTGTGTTGCTGGTCTATTCGAGTCAGTTGACGCCAGTGGAGCCGTAACCGCCTTCACCGCGAGCGGTCTCATCGAGTTCCTCAACCTCACGGAAACCGACCAACTCCACGCGTTGCACAAGGAGTTGGGCAATACGCATTCCCCGCTCAACCTCAAAGGTCTCTACTGGGTCGTGGTTAATAAGGCAGACTTTAATCTCACCGCGGTACTCCGCATCGATGGTGCCTGGCGTGTTGACCACGGAAATCCCATGCTTGGCTGCCAAGCCGGACCGAGGGTGAACCAAGCCGACCGTGCCCATCGGCAGGGCAAGGGCTATACCCGTGCCAACCAAAGCCCGCTGGCCGGGACGCAGAGTGACATCGTGCGCAGCATAGAGATCCGCGCCGGCATCGCCACGGTGGGCGCGCTGCGGCAGCGGAAGCTCCTTATCAAGGCGCTTTACCTGAATCTGACCAAAAGGACTTACCGGTTCTACGAGGGGATGTTGCTCATTCACGCGGCCCAGCCTACCTTGCTCCCACCGTGCCGCACCCACGGGCTGGGGCCTGGAGGCTATGTCTACTCGGCGCGTTGGGTTCTCCCCTCCCCAGACGACTAGACTCTGAGGCCATGTCTTCGAGTTCTTCGTCTGCTTCCCCCTCGGCGGCTGCCGAATCCCCCGTCATCCTTTACCGCGAGCGCCAGTGGGTGCCGTGGCACTGGTGGTTGATGGCGGCCGCCGTTGTGGTGATCTCTACAGCCACGGTCAGCCTCAACCGCGGAATCATGTGGGTCATCATCCCCGCTATTCTGCTCAGCGCCATCGCCGCGTGGGTCCTCTTAGCATGGTCCAACACGGTGGTGCAGGTGGAACAGGATACCGACGGCACGCGGTGGCTCACCGTGAAGGATGCGCAGCTGCCACATGATGTTGTCGCCCGAAGCACCGCGGTGCCGGCCACCGCGCGTCGCAATGCATTGGGCCCACAGCTCGATCCCGCTGCATTCCTTGTGACACATGGCTGGGTACCAGAACATGTGATGCTTGTCCTCGATGACCCAGAGGACCCAACACCTTATTGGCTCATTGGCTCAAAGAACCCCGACGAGCTACTTGCGGCCTTCGTGCCCGAACAGGCCGCTGCTGCCAAGGCTTAAACGCCGCGTGCAGAATCAGGAAGCTCGTTAGCTCATTGGTTCAACCAATTGGCCGACCAATGAGCTAAGCGCAGTCCATGCAGACGGGCTGCCCGTCTTCTTCGTGGTCCAGGCGCTTATTGGACTGCACCAAGTAGCACACGGAACAGGTGAACTCGTTTTCCTTGCGCGGCACGACAGTGACGTTGAGCTCCTCGCCCGTCAGGTCTACTGACGGCGGCTCAAAAGCCTCGACGATTTCGCCATCGTCATCCATGCCGTTGTTGTCATTTTCAGCCGCCTTCAGGCCCTCGAGGGAATCAGCCTCGAGCTCATCTTCAGCGCGGCGACGCGGTGCGTCATAATCGGTGGCCATAATGCTTGCCTCTGTGAGTCAGATAGATAGGTACGTGTATTTATCGACGGCATCCTAAGCCACACAGGCCCGCGTGTCACACTCGCCCCGCCATGGGGGCACCATGCGGCTCACCCTAATACCCCCTCCGCTCCTGCTTTCATGGTTCTAAGCTGTGCGTTTGCACCTTTCGTATCGTGGAAAATTTTTCTGGGTAAAGCTCCTCACACCCCACCCAATATGCATTGGGGCACGATGCATCGGACAGCGAAAATCGGAGTATTGTCCCCCACACCTTCGGCTTAAATGCTGAAGTATCACCACATCATCGGGCGGCTAAACATAGACTGTCGGTATGACCGTGCAAGAATCACAGCAGCAGGACACGAATCCGAGCCCCCAGCACCATGGCCATGCCTTCGGCATCGATGTTGGAGGCTCCGGTATCAAGGGTGCCGTAGTAGACCTCGCGACAGGAGAGTTCGTCGGCGACCGCCTCAAGATCGCCACACCACAGCCTGCCACCCCCGACGCCGTGGCCACGGTAATCGCGCAGATCGTCGCTGAGAAGAACTGGGACGGTCCTGTCGGAATCACCATGCCCGCGGTGGTTAAAGAACAGATTATTCGCAGCGCAGCGAATATTGATAAGTCATGGATCGGGGTCGATGCACAGGACTTGCTGAGCAAGTACCTCGCTGCTCCTTGTACTGTGCTTAACGACGCCGACGCAGCCGGCCTCGCCGAGGTGGCCTACGGCGATGACGTCGCGCGCTCCGGCCCCGTTATCTTCCTTACGCTAGGCACCGGCATCGGCTCTGCCTTCCTACTAGATGGCCAGCTCTTCCCTAATACGGAGATCGGCCACCTCATCGTCGGGGAAAAGGAGGCAGAGCACCAAGCCTCGTCCGCAGTCAAGGATCGTGAGGGGCTCAAGACTAAGCAGTGGGCAAAGCGCGTCAACCGAGTACTCCATGAATACGAGGCGCTTTTTAACCCCTCAGCTTTTGTCATCGGCGGTGGAATCTCTCGAAAGTTTGACAAGTGGGGCGAGCACCTGAGCATCGAAACCCCAGTCGTTGCAGCTCAGCTCCGCAATCGCGCGGGCATCGTCGGGGCCGCAATGGCAGCAAAGGAAGGCATTCGCCCATAAACCGAGCAGACCCTATCTTCCCCAGTCGACCCCAGTCACCGCCTAGTGACAAAAATGATCTATACTGGGCTGTCGATTATCGAATATCCAGCGGCGCGCCTCCCCTGCTCATTACGGAGGCGGGCTAGCATCGGGGACTAGTCGCGATAAACTTGCGCGTCCCCATAGTTTCCACTCAAAGAGCAAGTCGAAAGGGCGTACGTGGCAGCCACTGATTCTTCAGACCAGGTACTCGGCGAGGGCGAGAGCGCCTCCGAGGCATCTGCACCTGCACAGAAGACCGCCAAGAAGACGGCAAAAAAGACAACCAAGAAGACGGCTAAGAAAACCGCGAAAAAGACTGCGAAGAAAACGGCTAAAAAGACGGCTAAAAAGACCGCCAAGAAGGCTGCTAAGAAGACAACTCGCAAGTCTGCGCAGAAGGCGACGAAGAAAACCGCCAAGAAGACTGTGCGCAAGTCGGCAGCCAAGAAGGCAACCTCGCCTGAAAGCTCTGAATCTGCCGAAGAGCTCGCAGAGGATCAGAACGACGAGCTGGATGCCGAAACCAACGACGATGCCGATATCGACTTCGATCCGGACAACGCAGAGTTGGACGAGGACGACGAGTTCGGTGACGACGATGACGACCTCGAGGGCGAGGACTCTGAAGAAGAAGATGACGGCTCATCTGTCTGGGATGAGGATGAGTCCGCAGCCCTGCGCCAGGCTCGCAAGGATGCAGAGCTAACTGCCTCGGCAGACTCTGTCCGTGCCTACCTGAAGCAAATCGGCAAGGTCGCCCTGCTCAACGCAGAGCAGGAGGTATCCCTGGCCAAGCGCATCGAGGCCGGCTTATACGCTCAATACCGCATGGATGAGATGGAAAAGGCCCGCGCCGAGGGCGACAAGGCCGCCAAGCTCTCCCCCATGGAGAAGCGCGATATGCGCGCCATCGCCCGTGATGGACGCAAGGCAAAGAACCACCTCCTCGAAGCGAACCTCCGCCTCGTCGTGTCCTTGGCTAAGCGCTACACAGGCCGCGGCATGGCATTCTTGGACCTCATCCAGGAAGGCAACTTGGGCCTGATCCGTGCCGTTGAGAAATTCGACTACACCAAGGGTTATAAGTTCTCCACTTATGCCACGTGGTGGATTCGCCAGGCCATCACCCGCGCCATGGCGGACCAGGCCCGTACCATTCGCATTCCGGTGCACATGGTGGAGGTCATCAACAAGCTGGGCCGTATCCAGCGTGAGCTGTTGCAGGACTTGGGCCGCGAGCCTACCCCTCTGGAGCTGGCGAAGGAAATGGACATCACCGAGGAAAAGGTGCTGGAGATCCAGCAGTATGCCCGCGAGCCTATTTCCTTGGACCAGACCATCGGTGATGAGGGTGACTCCCAGCTCGGTGATTTCATCGAGGATTCCGAGGCCGTCATTGCCGTCGACGCTGTGTCCTTCACTTTGCTGCAGGACCAGCTCCAAGATGTGCTCACTACCCTTTCTGAGCGCGAGGCCGGCGTGGTTCGCCTGCGCTTCGGCCTGACCGATGGCATGCCGCGCACTTTAGACGAAATTGGCCAAGTCTACGGCGTTACCCGCGAGCGTATTCGCCAGATCGAGTCGAAGACCATGTCTAAGCTGCGCCACCCATCGCGTTCCCAGGTGCTGCGCGACTACCTGGACTAAGCAAACTGAAGAAATAAAGCGGCGAGGAGGGCTAAACCTCCTCGCCGCTTTTTCTTTGCCCTATACAGCCGGCAAACCCAAGGGCTTTCTAGCCTTCGATCCCCAGCTCAATGGCTGTGGCGATCCGATCGATAACGTCTTTATCGGAAACATCTCCGCTGATGGTCACCGAAGCGCCCTGGGATACCCCGAGAGACATCAGCATCATTGCAGAGTCTGCCGCTGCCGACTCTCCGTCACAGGAGAGGGTGACATCCCCTGCCGCTTCCGCCGCCAGCTCTGCAATCCGTGACGCCGGACGTGCATGCAGACCCGCCTCATCGGCCACAGTCACTGTCAGCGAGTACCCATCAGCGTTTGTTGCTAGGTCATCCTCGGCCGCAGACGCAGTGGCTGAGGGCTGCTTCGGAACGAAGACTTCGATGGCGCGTTCCGCGGCTTTGATCACGGCGGCGAGTCCATCGCCCTGCTGAGCGGCGGTGGCTGCTGCAATAGTGGCTTCGACCAAGGGGGCATCGACAAACGTCACCGTGTCTTCGTCAAGGAACTCGAGAACGGACTCAACGGTCATCGTGGCCGAGCCTATATCGGTGAGGACAACCACGCTAAGGCCTTGGCCACGTGCGTGGCTGATAGCCCCTTCGACGAGGTCAAAGGACGTTCCGATGCCGCCCTCCTCCAGACCACCGGCAGGAAGGATGGTCACGTCAGGAGCCATCTGAGCAGCAAGCTCAGTCAGACCTTCAGCGAGCTTTGCCGAGTGTGATACGAGAACGAGTCCAACGCGGGGTTGTGCCATATCCTATGCTTCCTCCTTGAGGGTTTCGGCGGCGCCCGCAGCCGCAGCGATGAAAAGTGCCGAGGATGTAGCGCCCGGATCCTTGTGTCCAGCAGAACGCTCCCCTAGGTAGGAAGCGCGGCCTTTCGTGGCCACCATCGGGATAGTCGCTTCTGCGCCTGTTGCTGCGGCGTCGGCAGCCGCGCGCAGCACTTGAGCGGGGCTCTGTGCGGCATCCGCCGCAGCGCGAGCGGCCCGTGCGGCCGGCGCCCAGGCATCGACCATCGTCTTCTCCCCTTCAGAGGCCTTACCACGGGTGGCTATTCCCTCAAGCGCGGCCTCAATGAGAGCGGCCGTCGTAGGCGCATCGATCTCTCCAGAGCCTGCGGCCTTAGCCGCGCGTAGAAAAGCGGTTCCCAGCAATGGACCAGAGGCGCCACCAACGGTGGACATAAGCGTCTTTGCCGTCAGCTTCAACACATCAGCAACGTGAGACGTCTCCGGTGAGATATCCGAATCCACTTTCTCCGCGACAGCTCGGAAACCGCGGTCGACGTTTGCGCCATGGTCACTATCCCCGATGGCGCGGTCAAGCTCGATGAGTTCCTCGCGGTGTTCGTATGCCGCTGCGGCGCAGTTTTTCATCCATGCCTGGGCCCACGCTGTTGTCAAAGTTGCATTGTCGGTCATATCTACATTCCTTGTCGTAGTGCAGCGGTGTGGCACGGGGCATCAAAAAGCTCAAGGTCTTCCTCGTCCGCGCGCATGACTGTAACGGAGCAACCGGCCATATCTAGACTAGTAACGAAGTTACCCACGAGGGAACGCTCGATGCTAACACCCGCGTCCTTCAGACGCTGAGCCACACGACGGTAGACCACGTACAGCTCGGACGCCGGAGTAGCACCCATGCCGTTGACAAGGACAATGGTACGCTCCCCATCACCCAGCTTAAGGTCTGCCAACACCGGATCAAGCAGATGGTCAGTTACGTCGTCGGCAGAGACCAACGGAATTTCCTTGCGGCCCGGCTCCCCATGAATACCCACGCCGAGCTCGACTTCGTCTTCCCCGAGGTCAAAGGAGGGCTTGCCCACGTGTGGCACCGTGCAGGCACTCAGCGCTGCGCCCATGGTCGCGGTGTTTTCTACCACCTTCTTCGCCACAGCGGCCACCGCCGCGAGATCATCACCGCGCTCGGCTGCAGCACCCGCCAGCTTTTCTACCAACAGTGTGCCGGCAACACCGCGGCGACCAGCTGTAAAAGTGGAATCCTCCACCGCAACATCATCGTCCACGATGACCTGGCTGACCTCAATATCATCGAATTCCGCCAGCTCCGCCGCGGTGTCGAAGTTGAGAACATCGCCGGTGTAGTTCTTGACGATGTAGAGCACCCCCGCCCCGGCATTAGCTGCCTCCGTGGCCGCTTGGATTGCGTCCGGCGTTGGCGATGTAAACATGGCACCGGGCACTGCTGCATCCAACATGCCGTAGCCAACGAAGCCGGCATGCAGCGGCTCATGTCCAGAACCGCCCCCGGAGACTATGGCTACCTTGCCGTCTTCTTTCTTCTGCGAGCGGGACACAAAGAGAGGATCGGTGGATCGAGTGACTATGTCACCGTGTGCTAAAGCAAAGCCCTCCACGGATTCCTCTACTACGCTGTCCGGCGAGTTGATGAGCTTCTTCATCATCCTTCTCCTTAGGTTTTCATTGCCCTCGAGCACTCTTCTGGGAATGCTGCCGAGCCTACCCTCGCTACCGGACGGTCTGCCGAGACCAGCGTAACGCTCCTGTAGCCCCCGCCTCACCTTCTTAGCTCTTCGCGGCCTTTTGAACCTGCAACGCACCAAAGACACCGAGTACCAAGAACATCACTGCGGCCAGAAGCGACCATCGAGCTGCATCACTCATGCCTTCGCTCAACGCCTGCACCAACGCTGTTGTCTGTTCCCCAAAGGGTCCAGCCGCGCCCTGTGCGCGAAGTCCTGCGATGCTCGAGCCCGCGGACTGGCGGGTAGCTTCCGCCATGGCATCTGCGGCTGGGCCGACGACGTCGATGTCTTCGAGCGCCTTCGGCAACGCCAGTGCTAGGGCGACGGAAAAGACGGAACCAGAAACCGCGGTGCCGAGGGAGGAGCCGATCTGGCGGACCGTGCTCTGGGTAGCAGATGCCTGCCCCGAATTCGCTACCGGTATCTCGCTCAAGACCGTGCCCGTCAACTGCGCAGATGCGAACCCCAAGCCCACGCCATACAACACAAGCGGAAGCGCGATGACCCAGCCGCTAGTGTCCGGACTCAGGAGCATCGCGAGGATAAGCGCGCCGACAACTTCTAGGCCCAGACCTATGAGCACTGTTCCAGGAGCACCAAAGCGGCCAGCAACATGCCGTGCGGCGGCTCCCGAAATAAAGGCGCCGATTGCCATCGCCGCGAGCACGAGGCCAGCGGACATCACACTCAAGCCCAGCGCATTAATGAGGTACAGCGGGAGGATAAAAATAATCGCAAACTCACCGATAGCTACCGCGCCCGCGGTGATGTTTCCCCAGGAAAACGTGGAGTAGGAAAAGAGGCCCAGGTCCAGCAGCGCGGAGCGTTGTACTCGCTCACGGTGCTCCTCCCAGCGGATGAACAAACTGAAACTGATCGCGGCGATGAGCAGTGCAACTGGCACCGCAGATACCGGCGCGGTGGTGGGCCATGTCCAGCCGAACACCGTCAGCTCGGACTGTGGTGTCCACCAGCCAAGACTTGGCCCCTCAATCACCGCGAAAACAAGGGCTCCGAAGGCAATCGCGCTCAACTGTGCGCCATCGACGTCGACCCCGGGCCGTTTTTCGGGGCTACGGGTTTCCCGCACGGTGAGCACAGCTCCAACAGCCACGATGATGCCAATGGGAACATTGACCAGGAAGATCCAATGCCACGATACCCACTGGGTAAGCGCGCCACCGGCCAAAGGTCCGACGGCGGCGGCGCCAGAGATAACTGCGCCCCACACACCGAATGCAGCCGCGCGATACTTGCCTCGGAAAACGGCGTTCACCGTGGACAAGGTTGAGGGCATGATAAACGCTGCACCCACTGCTTGTACTGCACGCGCGGAAATGAGCGTGCCTGCGGAGTCCGCGAAACCCGCCCACACGCTGCCTGCTACGAAAATGCTAAGACCGGCGAGAAACGCTCGCTTGCGACCCCAACTATCCGCGATCTTTCCGGTGGACAACAACAGTGCGGCAAGCACTACCGCGTAGAGGCTGTTGACCCACTGCGCCTGAGTTATGTCCAGTTTGAGGTCAGTAATAATAGCCGGCAGCGCTACCCCGACGATGGTGCCATCAAGGACAATGACGCCCAGTCCTACCGACAAAACCGCAAGACTAATCCAGTCACGGCGGGTCGGCACCGCCGTGATGGAACCCGCTGTGGGCGACAACATGACTAGGCGCTCACGGGTGCCGGGGTGGAAGAGTTAGCCGGCTCCTTCAATGCGCGGCCAAGTGCGACAACGAAGAGAACGAGGCCAATCGTGATGAGGATGTGGCCAATACCGGCAATCCCGACGATCATGGCGGTGGATTCCTCGCCCAACACGGTCAGGCTGCCGTGCCAGATGAGCATTCCAACGGTAAGCACGACACCAATGTTGTAGAACCAGAAGAAGGAGTTAAACAGCTTCTTATTCCGCGAGACGCCGAATACCTTGTCCACGACGAGGAAGATCAAAAACATCATGAATCCCAGCGCCAAGAGGTGGGTATGGGCCACGCCCAACTGGGTGAACTGGCCCTCCGGGAAATCATTTGCGCGTGTGAACTCACGGTAGAATAGTCCTGCTGCCAACCCCATAACGAGGTAGAAAATAGCTGCTCTATACAGGGACTTCATTACTTGTTCCTTCCTAGCCACGGTGTTGTGGCTGCTGCACCGAGGGTGTTATCTATCACGGCCAAAGCCTTCTGGTATCCATCCTGCTTGGCGCAGCCAGCACAGTCATCGAGTGGTCGGCTGACTTTGACATCAACCAACTAGTTGATCGCGCACCTAGCCCTCAGCCCGCAGCTCTCTTCTTCCCCGAATCCACGCCGACTCAGCGGCGCCAACTACCACTTGCGCAGATAATCGATGCGCTCTTGGAGCTGCTCGGCGTCGCACAACGCGGTGGGAGGGCCGCCGCAAGCCTTGCGGGCTTCAGTGTGAATAGCGCCGTGTGGGCGGCCGGTGCGTTGAGCGGTGATGGACACTACTGTGTTGAGCTCCTTGCGTAACGCGGAAATCTCATCCACCACACCTGACTGGGAACCGGTGCTGCTTGCCGATGCCTCCGCCCCACGCTTGGGCGCGTGCGGGGTGCCGTAGAGCTTGCGGCGCTGTTCCTCCGCTGCTTCCGCAGCCCGGCGCGCCTTCTCTTCTGCCTCGCGGCGGTCCAGCTCATCGGACTGCTTCTTGCGCAAAAGGTCCTTGACCTGGTCGGCGTCGAGAAGCCCGGGGATGCCGAGGAAATCCTCTTCTTCATCGGTGATATTGCCCGTGGTGAACTGCGAGCCGTTGTAAAGCAGTCCTGAAAATTCTGCTTCCGCGCCTAAGGATTCATAGGAAGGCTCGAGCATGTCCGGTTCGGACTTCTTCTTATTGGCGTCCTCGAGCAGCTCATCGTCCCAGCCATCCTTGTCGGGGTTTTTCTCCCCTCCCAGGACGTGGTCGCGCTGCTTCTCCATGTTCTCGGCAAGCCCCAAGAGCACCGGCACGGAAGGAAGAAAGACGGAGGCGGTCTCCCCTGGCATGCGGGAGCGCACGAAGCGCCCGATGGCCTGCGCGAAGAAGAGCGGTGTCGACGCAGAGGTGGCATACACACCCACGGCGAGGCGGGGAACGTCGACGCCCTCCGACACCATGCGCACGGCCACCATCCACTCGTCGGTGGATTCAGAGAACTCTGCAATACGCGCCGAGGAGCCTGGGTCATCGGAGAGGATGACGGAGACGGGGGTATTGGAAATCTGCTTGAGGATCTTGGCGTAGGCGCGCGCGGTTGTCGTGTCGGTAGCGAGCACGAGACCGCCGGCATCCGGCATGTTGCGGCGCATCTGCATCAGCCGTGTGTGCGCCGCCTGCAGGACGGTGGGGATCCACTCGCCTTTCGGGTCGAGGGCCGTGCGCCATGCCCGGGCGGTCTGCTCCGGATTGAGAATATCGCCGAGCCGGGCCGCATGTTCCTCACCGGCGCTATCACGCCAGCGGGATTCGCCGGAGTAGCTGAGGAAGACGACGGGGCGCACGACACCGTCGGCAAGCGCATCGCCATAGCCATACGTGTGATCAGAGCGGGATACGAGGTGACCTTCCCCATCCTCCTCGTAGCGCACGAAGGGAATTTGCGAGTCATCGGAGCGAAAGGGGGTACCGGTCAGCGCGAGGCGGTGCTCCGCATCATCATAGGCTTCCCGCACGCCATCGCCCCAGCTCTTGGCATCACCGGCGTGGTGGATCTCATCGAGGATCACCAGGGTGCGCCGGGCTGAGGCCACCGCGCGGTGTTTGTATGGGTGCATGCCCACCTGCGCATAAGTCACCACGACACCGTCCATCGCGGGGTTGACTCCCGAGGAGTTTGTGAACTTGGGGTCGAGCGCTAAGCCAACGCGGGAGGCGGATTCCGACCACTGCACTTTGAGGTGCTCGGTGGGCACCACCACGATGACGCGCTCAACGGTGCGGTCCGCCATAAGCTCTGTGGCCACCCGCAGGGCGAAGGTGGTCTTACCTGCACCTGGCGTTGCCACCGCCATGAAATCCTTCGGCTTGGTGGCTAGGAACTTATCCAAAGCAGCGCGTTGCCACACGCGCAGCGAACCGTTATTGGCAAATCTCTGTGCTGGAGTCTGTGTAGACACGGTCAGCGACTATCCCCCTCTAGTTATCCCAACATCCCGCTTCTGTGAAGTTCTCTATCCCTAATGCTTGGCATCGACGCAGGATGAACGTCGATGCGCAGCTTAACGGCGGCGCAAGCTCTTATAGACGCGCTCGCAGTCAGGGCACACGGGCGAACCAGGTTTGGCTTGCTTGGTTACCGGGAAGGTCTCTCCGCACAGGGCAACGACGTACTTGCCGTTGACCGCGGAGTCGAGGATCTGGTTCTTCTTCACGTAGTGGAAGAACTTCGGGGTGTCGTCGTTGGTCGACGTATCCTCGCGGACATCAGGGCGCTCAATAGTCTTAGTCGTCGTACTCACGCCCACTATCATGCCGCATCAGTATCGAAGTTGGCGAGTCCTCCAGCTACGCTGATAGGCATGACCCCTTCGAACTCGCGCGATAACGCCCGCCATACCCCACGATCGGGGCAGCGGCGCGGACGCCGATTCGGGCGCGAAACGCACCTCATCACCACGGCAAAACTCGCCCCCGGTCAGGACCGGCATCGCCGCGAGATCATCTACTCCATACTGCAGTTTCTGCGCGTTCCATCCCTCCTGATTGCCGGGGCCATGGTTTATGTCTGGCAGTGGTGGATCCCCGCCGCCCTTGTCGTGGCCGTCACCTTCCCCCTCCCCTGGATCGCTGTGGTCATTGGCAATGGCCGGGGTCAAAAGAAAGACAAGCGCGAAAAAGCTGTTTATAAACCAGCCCTTGCCCGGCAAATGGCGCAAGCACAACGTGAAGAACTCACCAGCGGTTCCCATGGTGAACTGCCCAGCACGCCTGGGCGGCACAAACCCTCGTCAGGAGCAGACACAAACAGTACTGCAGCTGACACTATTGACCACGAAGATTAGAACATCACTGTATTCCCTCCCCGATGCATTTAAGGATTCTCTTGTGAGCACCCAGCAGCCTTCTCCTTTTGGCCCAGCGATGAACCCGGAACACCCCATCGCGGACGTTGCGGCAGAACTTTCCCGAGTGTTTGCGGAGGCAGGGTTTAGTGCGGATGGCATCGCAGGCCATTTGGGACCCGAGTACACCGAAGCCCTGCATCGCGGCGAGCCCGCCGCAGTTGCGCTAGGAGCAAGCGGTGATTCCCGTCTGGACCATCTCATCCGTATCTTCTTGCTGCATGAACACGTACCAGCCACGCTGCTTTCCGACGTCCTCGGAGCACGCCTAGCCGCCCAACTCATTGATTGCGGTGTCGTGCTCAGCGACGAACACGGCACCGCCTACGTGGCTTATGACATTCGACCGCACATCATCGTGGGCAAGAATCGTGTCGTGTTCTCCGATGTTGATGCATCTCTGGTGCATCACGTCCCCGGCCCCGAGCATGTGTTGGGAGTGGGCTCGGCCAGCCTGTCCTTGTTGCATTCAACGCCAACGACACCAGTGGAATCAGTACTAGATTTAGGCACGGGTTCAGGCGTCCAGGTCCTTGGGCAGCTGGATTCTGCGCAACGCATTGTGGCTACCGACGTCCATGAGCGAGCCCTTGAACTCGCCCGCGCCACCGTCCTCGCGGCGGAGGCGGAAGACCGCGTTGAGCTACGCCACGGCTCCTGGTACGAACCCGTTGAGAATGAGCGCTTCGACCGCATCGTGGCTAATCCTCCATTCGTGGTTGGCTTACCCGAAGTGGGGCATGTCTATCGAGACTCCGGCCTCAACCTGGATGGAGCAAGTGAGCTGGTGGTCTCCCAGGCAGTCGAGCATCTCAACCCTGGGGGCACAGCGCACGTACTCGCAGCCTGGGTGCATCAAGGCGAAGAATCGTGGCAGCAGCGCGTCGCCTCGTGGCTACCGGATACCGGCGTCGCCGCATGGATCATTCAGCGCGATGTGGCGGACCCAGCGTTATATGTCTCAACCTGGTTGAGCGATGAATCCGTGGATGTTCGCAGCCCTGAAGGCCAAGAGCGGTCTCGCCGGTGGCTGGAGCACTTCCGTGAAAACGAGGTCACCGGAATCGGGTTTGGTTTCGTGGCCATCCAGCGCATCGGTGAGGACGAGCCCTCGGATATCTTGGCGGAGACCATGGCGCAGCCAGTTATCGATCCGCTCGGCCCGGAAGTGGAAGAATACTTCGCGCGCGTCGAATGGCTGCGCAACCTGGTGCCGGGTGAATTAGAAACTAAGCATGTACAGCTGCGCCCCGGGGTGGCCCGTGAGGACGTTGCGCTGCCCGATGGGGACCTGGGCATGGGCTTTGAGCGCGCGGCACTGCGGCTCAGCCGTACCGATGGCCCCCGCTGGCAGCACGATGTCGATGAGCATCTCGCGGCCATTGTCGCCGGGTTTAACCCGAATGGTTTGAGCATCGGTGAAACCATCGAGCTCTACGCCGCCGCGCAGGGTTTTGAAGAAGCCGAGTTGGTCAGCGCAGCACTTCCGGCCATCGTGGATCTTATCCGCCACGGGCTTCTCATCCCGACTGAGCTGCTAGCTTTTAGCCACACTGAGTAGCCTCGCGCCCCCACTAAGAGCCTCTTTACTCCTTCAATCCCCGCGTACTTCTCATCCGAGAAAGAACTCCTCTACAGAAAGGTTGTGTACTTCCCTGCCATGCGTGCTGTTTTAACCCGTGTTTCTGAAGCCTCTGTCACCGTTGACAACGACGTCGTTGGGTCCATTACCTGCCCCGACACCGGCGGAGTCCTAGCACTCATTGGTGTGTCGCGGGAGGACGTCGAGGCAGGTGGTGACGCCACCGCTAGCGACGGCCCGACTTTAGAGGAGAGGATGGACACGATGGCGCGCAAGATCGCTGAGCTGCGCATCCTCGAGGGTGAGACCAGCGTGGTCGATAGTGGTGCGCCAGTTCTGGTGGTAAGCCAGTTCACCCTCTACGGACGAACCGCGAAAGGCCGCCGACCTTCGTGGTCAGATGCAGCCCCAGGCGAGGCCGCGGAGCCGGTGATCCAGGGTGTAGTTGCGCGCCTGCGCGAACGCGGAATCACCGTGGAGGAAGGCCAGTTCGGAGCGATGATGCGCGTCTCCTCGGTCAACGAAGGGCCGTTCACCGTGCTCGTGGAGGTCTAGGTGCGGTGCACCTCCCCCAAAATGGCCTAAAACCTCACTCTTCCCGCGGGGTGTTAGAACATTTTTCGGGCCACGGGAACTAACTGCGCCGAAAGCTCGTTGTAGGAGATGAACCAAGCCGCAACTTAGGAGGCATGAGATGGCCACATCATCCGCTGCTAGCGTCCAGGACGAGGACGGACAGGAAGTTGACCGCGGCTCACGCCGTAACCAAACAAATGACAATCCCTCTGCGGACTTGGTCCGCGTTTATCTCAACGGAATCGGCAAAACTGCGCTGCTGAGTGCTGAGGACGAGGTTGAGCTCGCACAGGCCATCGAGGTAGGCCTGTACGCCGAATACAAGCTCGCTAATGCCGAAAAGTTGACCCGCGCTGAGAAGCGCGACCTGAAGATTTTGGCCCGCGAAGGCAAGAAGGCTCGCTCCCACCTCTTGGAGGCCAATCTGCGTCTCGTAGTCTCCCTGGCTAAGCGTTATACCGGCCGCGGCATGCCGCTGCTGGACCTCATCCAGGAAGGTAACTTGGGCCTGATTCGTGCGATGGAGAAGTTTGATTATGCCAAGGGCTTCAAGTTCTCCACGTATGCAACGTGGTGGATCCGCCAGGCCATTACCCGCGGCATGGCTGACCAGTCCCGCACTATCCGCCTCCCCGTGCACCTAGTTGAGCAGGTAAATAAGCTTTCCCGCATTAAACGCGAGATGTACCAGTCCTTGGGCCGCGAGGCCACGAATGAGGAGCTCGCGGAGGAATCCGGAATCGAAGAGTCCAAGATCGAGATGCTGCTGCGCCAGTCCCGCGATCCTGTTTCCTTGGACATGCCGGTCGGTACCGATGAGGAAGCCCCGTTGGGTGACTTCATTGAGGATGCCGAGGCAACGGATGCCGAGACCGCTGTGGTGGCCTCCATGCGCCACTCCGATATCCGCTCCGTGATTGGTTCCCTCGAGGAACGCGAACAGGATGTCATCCGCCTACGCTATGGCTTGGACGATGGTGTCCCGCGCACCCTCGACCAGATTGGCCGCAAGTTCGGCCTCTCTCGTGAACGCGTTCGCCAAATCGAGCGTGAGGTGATGGCCAAGTTGCGCGAGGGCAACCGTGCGGACCGCCTCCGCGAGTACGCGCTCTAAGCCTTAGCTGACTTCCCAGCCTTAGCCATTGAGGAATGCCTTTGCTGCCCAGTTGACTTGTGCTGCTGGGCCGCAGAGGACGTTGCTCGGTGGCTTTTTCTTTCCTCGCGGTGGTCCTCACGGTTTTTAATTCCCGCCCCTCTCCTCCCTGTCGAACGCACAGTGCTGCGCGCTCTCAGCTTTCGAAAAATGCGCTATTGTTTAAGGTATTCTCTTAATACACTTTTATTACCGCGCCTAAACCTATGTGGCTACGGACCGCCGACAACGCAGAAAGGTAAGCCCACGTGAGGGACCTAGTTGACACCACGGAAATGTATCTGCGAACCATCTACGAGCTCGAAGAGGAAGGTATTACCCCACTGCGTGCTCGAATTGCAGAGCGTTTAGAGCAGTCCGGACCGACCGTCTCCCAGACCGTGGCCCGGATGGAGCGCGATGGACTTCTTCACGTGCGCACCGACCGCAGCCTTGATCTCACTCAGCAGGGCCGCGAATTAGCTACCAACGTCATGCGCAAACACCGCTTGGCTGAGCGGTTGCTCACGGATGTCCTTGGCCTTGATATCCACAAGGTCCACGACGAGGCCTGCCGGTGGGAACACGTCATGAGCGAAGAAGTAGAAAAGCGAGTCGTCGCGGTGCTGGAGGATTCCTCCCGCTCACCATTCGGCAACCCAATCCCCGGTTTGGCACAGCTGGGCATGTCTCCGGTAGAGCTCGACTTGGGCACGCGCGCCATCGACCTTCCCACGGGGCAAGAAACCGAGGCCACTATCGTGCAAATCAATGAGGTCTTGCAAGCTGATAATTCCACCTTCCACGACCTGTATGCCTGCGGAATCCAGGTTGGCTCGCACGTCACCGTAGTCAATGAGAGCGGGACGATTAGGCTGACAACGAAATCAGGACACACTGTCGAGCTTGTCGACGACCTTGCTCACGCTATCCGCGTCAAGGAGGACTAAACCGATGAAGCTGTTAGTTACCGGCGGCGCCGGCTATGTCGGCAGCGTATGCGCTGCCGTCCTCGTTGAAAAAGGCCACGATGTCACCATCATCGACAATTTCTCTACCGGCAACCGCGAGGCCATCCCGGAGAAGGCGCGCCTTGTCGAAGGCGACGTGGCCGATGTCGCTCGTGAGGTGTTATCTGAGGGCGGTTTCGAAGGAGTCTTGCACTTCGCGGCCCGCTCCCTCGTGGGCGAATCTGTGGAGGCCCCGGCTGACTATTGGCAGCACAACGTGGTCACAACTCTAAAGCTGCTCAACGCTATGCGTGAATTCGAGGTCACCAACCTCGTCTTTTCCTCAACCGCTGCCACCTACGGTGAGCCGGCGCAAGTGCCGATCACGGAGACGATGCCCACCCAGCCGACGAACCCTTATGGCGCATCGAAGCTTGCCATCGACTACATGATTACTTCTTATGCCCAGGCCTATGGCTTGGGGGCGACTTCCCTGCGCTACTTCAACGTCGCCGGCGCCTACGGCGATATCGGAGAGAACCGCGAGGTGGAAACCCACCTCATTCCCCTTGTCCTGCAGGTAGCGCTGGGACATCGCGAAAAGATTTTCATCTTCGGCGATGACTACGACACCACCGATGGCACCGCAGTGCGCGATTACATCCACATTCGTGACTTGGCCGAAGCCCATGTCTTAGCGCTGGAGAGCAATGCCGCTGGCACCCACCGCATCTACAACCTGGGCTCCGGGGACGGCTACTCGGTCAAGCAGGTTATTGAGGCCTGCCGCGAAGTCACTGGACACCCCATCCCAGCAGAGCTTGCGCCGCGCCGCGCTGGTGACCCCGCGACGCTCGTGGCGTCCTCAGACAAGATTAAATCCGAGCTCGGATGGAACCCAGGCCGCACCGACTTGAAGACCATCGTCACGGATGCTTGGAATTTCACCCGGCAGCTCGGCGAGCGGGCTCACTCCGCTCGGCGCTAAGCGTCTTTTCTTTAGGCTCCTCCCCTAGGGCGGTGTCATAAGCCTTGAGCGCCCCTGTATGAATCGAATCACGTACCTTTTCATGCAGGCCATGGCGGTACGCTTGGCACAGCAGCGCCCCGAGGCGGTGGCTGGGAAACTCCTCCGTGACGAGCTGCAATGCTGGTCCGGCAAGGATATCCCACTCCTGCTCCAACTGCGCTAATGCGAAAAGGGTCAGCGCATTCGCCCGCAGCTCCCCGCTGAATGTGCGGGCCGCTGCGAGGAGAAGGTCCGCCCCGGATTCGCCTGCCTGCGCGCAGATATCTACTACGAGGTCGCGCGTCCACGTCGTCGCGAGCCACACTGCGCAGGTTTCCAGTAGCTTGCTGTCCTGTTCTGCTTCTTCCACCGATGCCACTTGGTCAAGCGCCCACTGGGCATCCTCAAGAAAGTGATCCAGCAGGTCTCTGCGCTTCTTTCCGTGCGCAACGGCCACCTGCTCGCGATATCGCGTCGCCGAATCGCGAGCTTGCTGCGCTAAGACTTTAGCTTCTTCAGCGTCGAGGTAGCTATTCCCCGGCGCAAAGACGGAAAAGAAATCCTCCCGGTTTAGCTCAGGTACCACATTGTGGTCGACGCAAGAGCGCATCGAGGGGGCGTCGGTTAGCGCCGGTATAGTCCCCTCAACCCACTTCTTCATCGGCCCGCTACCGTCCGCGTTGACGGTTCCATGCAGCAATATATAAGGCGCATTCTGGGTGATTTCCTGGGCATACCACGCGGCGTCGATCTCCACCCCATCCTCAGCACGGTCCAGGCTATAAAGCCAGTGGGACACTTCCCGCAGTTCGGTGAGAGGCTGCTTCGAGATGAGGAAGGCAAAGACACCTTCGCGGGCATGCTCCGCTAGTAGCAGTGCGATGTCTGTGATCGCTCCTTGGGCATCCGTGATGTCGACGCGAGCGAGCGGCCCCATGGCTGGGCCGCGTGGAGTGGTGTCGATGGCCATGAACACCACTGATTCGGTGGGATAGAAGCCTAAGAGGCCGGGGATGTTAGCGAGAAGATGACCTGGAGTTGTTATTGGTGGTGTACGGTCTGTGTGCGTTGAAAAAGTGTTCATACCCTGTAGCCTGAACCACCAACGGTAGCCACCGCTAGGGATACCCCGGCGCGCACGGCATATCTGTGGATAACAAGTCCGGACTGCCACTCAATCCATGGAAATCCACTGGGTTATCCACACCTTGGCAAAGGCAAGCCTGGAAGAAGTAATGACTATATGGCATGCTTGTACGATCAACACCAGTTCCCGCAGGCAGTCCCACATACGCAGCCTCCCGGGTTTGTGTTCTCCTTGGAGCACCATTTCAGCTGGGAATAGGCAGCAAGCCTTAAGCGTTGCATGACACAGAACGCTGATGAAGTCCGTACGCTCGTTAAGAAGCGCACGATGAGAAGGAGGAGTCACTACCATGCAGGAAGAACAGCGCCGCATGTATGAGCTGGAGTATCCCGCTCCAGTGATCAAGGATGATTCGACTCCAGACAACGGCCCCACGATGATCGTTGCTATGAATGGTTATGCCGACGCCGGACAAGCCGTCGAAGCCAGTGCCGATCACCTCAAGGCCGCTTTGGAAAACCGCCAGCTGGCCTCGTTTAACAATGACGAGCTCATTGATTACCGCTCGCGCCGCCCCGCCGTCACCATCGATCATGAGCGCACGGTGGAGATTGAGAACACTGACTTGGGTATCAAGGTGCTGCGGGATAACTCTGGCACTCCATTCTTGCTTCTTTCGGGCCCTGAACCGGACTTGCGGTGGGAGGCCTTTACTGATGCGGTAGTGAACTTGGTGGAGAAATTCGATATCAAGAACACCATCATGCTCTACTCGGCCCCCATGCCGGTGCCGCACACCCGCCCCACTGTGGTAACAGCGCATGGCAATTCGCCGGAGCTCCTTAACTCAATGGTGCGCATGGAATCCACCATGATGGTCCCCGGCGCCGCCGCCCTGTATATCGAGCGAGCCTTGGACAAGAAGGGCCGCCGCGTTGCCGGGTACACCGCCCATGTTCCGCACTACTTGGCCGCCTCCCCGTACCCGTCGGCCACGCTGCGTCTTTTGGATTCGGTGGCAACCGCAGCTGGCCTCAACATCCCACTGGGCAGCTTGGAGGCAGACGTGACTCGCGTTAACCAGCAGTTGGAGGAGCAGGTTACCAACTCTGAGGAAATTGCAGGCGTGGTCCACCAGCTGGAGGAGCAGTACGACGCCTACATGGAGCGCTACCGCTCCCGCCACCCGCAGGCCATCATGCCTGGCGAAGAGCACATGCCTACTGGTGAGGAGATCGGAGCAGACTTTGAAGCTTTCCTGGCGGGCCTCGACGACAATCCGGATATCCTCTCCGAAGATATCGATGACCGCGAAGACAACTACGGGCGGGAGCAAGGACCCGGCTCGGATATGGACGATGACGTCTAATCGCAGTTAGATCTACCGCACGAACACAGGCACCGAGGACAGCCATCTGGGACTCCGGGGTGGAGGCCTAGTCCGCGGTGCTTTTCGCCTAAGGTGGGACGGGTGAACCTTTCTCAGATGTTGCCCGATCTCGCCGAAGTCCCCGAGTCGATGGTTGATGAGGCCATCTGGGACACATTTTTGTCCTGGACTTCTGGCCGTGGTATTTCGCTTTACCCAGCGCAGGAAGAGGCCTCCCTCGGCATTCTTGCCGGGGATAACGTCATCCTGGCAACTCCCACTGGTTCCGGCAAATCCATGGTGGCCAACGCCGCCCACTTCATTGCTTTGGCGCGCGGCCAGCGCAGCTTCTACACCGCACCCATCAAGGCCTTGGTGAGCGAAAAATTCTTCGCGCTCTGCGAGATTTTCGGCCCCGAGAACGTCGGCATGATGACCGGTGATGCCACGGTCAACGGCTCCGCTCCCATCATCGCCGCGACGGCTGAGATTGTGGCCAATATTGCGCTGCGTGATGGCGCGGAAGCCGCCATTGACCAGGTAATCATGGATGAGTTCCATTACTACTCCGAGCCTGATCGCGGCTGGGCCTGGCAGGTTCCGCTGTTGGAGCTACCGAAGGCCCAATTCTTGCTCATGTCCGCCACCTTGGGCGATACCGCCTGGCTGGAGAAGGATTTGACGGAGCGTACCGGCCGTACGACGACTCTGGTAGCGGGAACAACTCGCCCAGTGCCCCTCGACTTCTCTTATGTCTTTTCCGCGGTCCACGAAACCATCGAAGAATTGCTCGCCGATGGCAAGGCCCCTGTCTATGTCGTCCACTTCTCCCAGCGCGAGGCCTCAGAGCGCGCGCAGGCGTTGACTTCCCTGTCGAAGATCATCACCCCGGAGGAGAAGGAGGCCATTGCAGCTGAGCTCGCGGGCTTCCGCTTCACCACGACGTTTGGCAAAGACCTCTCTAAGCTTCTGCGTAAGGGAATCGGTGTGCACCACGCTGGTATGTTGCCGAAATATCGGCGCTTGGTTGAGCGCCTGGCCCAGAAGGGCCTTCTCAAGATTATTTGCGGCACCGATACTTTGGGCGTCGGCATCAACGTCCCCATTCGCACGGTCCTGATGACCGGCCTTGCCAAATATGATGGAACCCGCCAGCGTATTCTGAAGTCTCGCGAGTTTCACCAGATTGCCGGCCGCGCTGGCCGCGCCGGTTATGACACGGAAGGCACCGTCGTCGTGCAGGCGCCGGAGTATGAGATTGAGAACGCCAAGGCGCGGCGCCGTGTGGGCGATGACCCAGCAAGGCTCAAGAAACTGAAAAAGAAGTCTGCGCGCGACGGTGAAGTGTCGTGGTCGGAACAGACTTACGCACGGCTTATCGACGCCGAACCGGAGCAACTAACGTCCCAATTCCGAGTGTCCAATTCCATGTTGCTCAACGTGCTCGCCCGGCACGGCAACGGCTACGAGCATCTCAAGCACCTGCTGCGCACCAGCCACAACACGCGTGCCCGCCAGAACGAGGACATCCTGACGGCATTGAGTCTGTTCCGGGGACTTCTCAATTCGGGCGTAGTGCAAAAGTCTACGAAGGGGCTCGATATCTACGGCCGTCCCTACCACGTCGTGCGAGAGATGCCGCGCGATTTCGCCCTCAACCAGCCTTTAGGACCCTTCGCGCTGGCAGCGCTCACCTTATTAGATCCAGAATCGGATACTTATGCACTCGACGTCATCTCTGTCTTTGAATCGGTGCTGGATGATCCTCGCCAGGTACTCATTGCCCAACAGAAGCAGCGGCGCGGTGAGGAAATCGCGGCGCTCAAGGCCGAGGGCGTGGACTATACCGAGCGCATGGCCATCGTGGAAGACATCACGTGGCCAAAGCCTCTGGAAGAGCTCCTCGAACAGTCCTATGAGACCTTCTGCCAGACCAACCCATGGGCGAAGGAGTTCGAGCTGCGGCCTAAGTCTGTAGTGCGCGACATGCTGGAGAGCGCCATGACTTTTTCCGATCTCGTCGCCACCTACGGTCTGGCCCGCTCGGAAGGCGTCATTTTGCGCTACCTGACCGATGCCTGGCGCACGCTCAAGCAGTCTATCCCTGCGGAGTTCCTCACAGAGGAACTCGAGGACATTATCGTCTGGCTCGGGGAGCTTATCCGCCAAGTCGATTCTTCGCTTGTCGACGAGTGGGCTGAGATGGCTGGCGAGGACTCTCCCATTTCCCAGGAAGATTTGGACCGCGAGTTGGCCTTCGGAGTCGAGGATCCCACCGCCTTGACCGCGAATCAGCGGGCTTTCAGCATCATGGTGCGCAACTACTTCTTCCGCCTTGCCCAACTCTTTGCGTTGGAGAAGGAAGAGCGCTTGGCAGACCTATTGGACTACTTGGAGGAGATTCCTGACTTTAGCCGTGCCCTCGATGACTACTTCGATGACTACGATGACATTGACACTGGGCCAGCGGCTAGGGGCCAGGAATACTTCCTCCTGGACAAGGGCGACGCAGGCTCGGGCGCTCGTGGCGGTGGCGGCTCGCGGTCGTGGACCGTGCGTCAGATCCTTAAGGACCCAGAGGGTGATAATTCCTATCAGCTCGTTGGCACCGTAGATCTCGATGCCTCCGATGAAGCCGGGGAGGTACGGCTATCCGAGTTGTGTGTGGAGTACTAGGGCGCATAAGCAGGGACTATTAATACCCCCTTTCTGAATTAATATTTTCCACACACCGCATATTATGCGTATGATTGGGGAATGAGTACGCCACAGCAGATAGACGAACGCAAGCTTTCCCCTATCCCTCACGCCAGCGCAGCGCCTGCGGCCGAGCGCCTCACCCTCGGCTCCTTCACCATGAAGGTCCTCAACGGCATCTCCATCGCCGTCGTTGTGTCGCTCGTCCCACAAGCACTGCTCGGGGAATTAGCCAAGGCGCTACTCCCCTTGTGGTCCGGCGCAGCCACCGTCATTGCACTGACGGGCTTAGCCGCAAGCCTCTTGCCGGTAATGATTGGTGTCCTCGTGGGCATCGAATTCAAGATGACCCCCATCCAGACTGCTGCGGTCGGCATTGCTTCCTTCTGCGGCTCAGGCGTGACCACTGTTAATCCCGAAGGCGGTTTCTTCCTCAAAGGCACCGGTCTTGTTATCAACTCAGGCCTTACCGCAGCCATAGCAGTGGGATTATTGCTCTTTATCGGCGACAGGCTGAAAAATTACTCTATTTTGTTGCTATCCACCATCGTGACGCTGGTGGCGGGCACCATCGGTTGGGCTGTCACCTTCCCCATCGTCAAGGTCTTCACTCTTTGGCTGGGCAACTTGGTCAATGGGGCAACTACCTTGCAGCCGGTTCTCATGGGTGTTGTCCTCGCCGTCCTTTTCGCCATCATGATTGTCTCTCCAGTCTCCACAGTCGGCATTGCCACTGCCATCTTCATTGACGGCATCGCCTCCGGTACCGCGAACCTGGGCGCCGTCGCCGCTGGGTTCACACTCCTCGTTGCCGGCTGGCGCGTCAACGGCTTCGCCACCTCTATCCTGCATGTTTTGGGTTCCCCGAAGGTGCAAATGGCCAACATGCTATCCAAGCCAGTCACCTTCCTGCCCGTGATATGCTCCGCTGCCGTGCTGGGCGGCGTCGGTGGCGCTTTAGGAATCTCCGGCACCCCTATCTCTGCTGGCTTTGGCATCTCCGGCCTCATGGGCCCACTGGCAGCCCTCAATTACGAAGGCTGGGGTTGGAGCGCCAGCAACGTGATGATTATTACCTTCGTTTATGTCATCCTTCCCCTCGCCCTTGCGCTGCTCTTTTGCTGGCTCTTTGAAAAGGTTCTGCACCTGACTAGGGCTGAGTACTTTTCTCTCGACTTTAAGTAGGTATCCGGGGAGTACAGTGGGGACCGCTATGAACGAACAGAACACCCCGCCCACCGGCATCCGCCTCGCAGGCGTTCATTTTGAGACGCACGAAGACGCCGTCACCGTGCATTGGCTCCTTGGAGGAATGCCCCACCACCGTGACGTCGTGTTCACCCTGCACACCCTCGATCTGGAGCTCACCGCTCACTTCGAACAAGAGCAGCTCACGTCGATGGAAATCTCTTCCTTCGGCGAGGACACCAGGGACGCCCACCGTCGGGTTGATTACCCCTACGAGTACACCCCGGAAGAGTTGACTGTTACCCTCCCCACCGCTCATTTCAACCTCTCGGAAGAAGTGTTTACCATGGCTCTTTCCGTGGACGGTGCGGCATGCGGTGAATGGACCGGCACTATAATCTAAGCCTTCACTCTCTGCATTCAGCTAAGCCTACACACGCTTTACAAGGCCCTGACCAGCGGCGATACTGGAACATAAGAAGTTCTCTAGACAACTGCGAAAGCACTAGAGAGCCACGCATATTCTGGTATCCAAGGAGCTGGCAATGCCACAACATATCAGCGAACCCCACGGAGCCTCACACAACGCTCGTCTGAACTCTCTTCGCGCAGGTGTACTTGGGGCTAACGACGGCATCGTCTCCGTCGCGGCACTTCTACTTGGCGTCGTTGGTTCTGGGGCGTCGGCAAGCGCCATCCTCACCGCCGGCCTAGCCGCAACGGTGTCGGGCGCTGCCTCCATGGCACTCGGAGAATATGTCTCTGTTTCGGCACAACGCGACTCCGAGCGCATGATGATAGAAAAGGAGACCCGCGAGCTGGCAGATCTCCCCGAGCAAGAGCATGCCGAGCTCGTTTCCATGCTCGCCAGCTACGGCATGCATACCGAAACCGCGGATACTGCCGCCCGCGAGATCGCTGCCGAAGATAGACTTCTCGAGGCACACCTTCGACTGGAGATGGGCATTGATGGCGAAGACCTGACAAATCCTTGGCACGCCGCGTTTTGGTCGGCCGTATCCTTCCTTGCCGGCGCCGCACTCCCCCTGTTATCAATCTTCCTCGCCCCCATGAGCATGGCTGCAGCAACAGTCGCCATTGTTACCCTGATCGCCCTGGCAATCACGGGCTACGTTTCGGCACGCCTCGCTGACACGGATGCCGCGCGCTCCGTCTTCCGCCTGGTTATCGGTGGTGCGCTCGGCTTAGCCATCACCTATGGCATCGGCGTAGCCTTCGGCGGGGTCATCGGCTAGCCCATGCTAGGACACTTTCCTCTGCCCCAGGTCCGGGCCCAAGCCGACAATGCACAAAATCCCACTCACCGCAGTGCGAGCGGTGAGTGGGACTGCTTAACTGCGCTTGGGAAAGCGCACTGAGTCATTTACTCAGCGGAGCGTACAGCTTCGGCCTGGAGCGCTTGTGCAACGGCCTCAACCACACCAGCGACCTTGATGCCTTCCCAAATCTGCTCCTTGGTCACGCCTTCCTCGAGGAGAGTATTAGCGTGTGCGGACAGGCAGTGCTCGCAGCCGTTGATGGCGGAGACGACAGTGCTCCACAGCTCGAACGTAGCCTTGTCTACGCCAGGCTTAGCAATGATATTCATGCGCAGACCAAACTTGACCTGGGCAAAATCATCACCCAACCAGCTCTTCGCGCGGTAGGCCACGTTGTTCATAGCCATCACCGTGGCGGAGCCGAGAGCTGCGTCAATTGCCTCCTCGCTGAGGTGCTCGCAGGCTTCCTCAAGAATCTCAGACAGCACCAGGTCATTGCGGGTCGCAGCGGCGGCAGCAACCAAGCTGCCCCACAGCTGCTCCTCATTCAGCTCGGTGCTACGCGTAAGGGAACCAATGTTGAGCTTCTGATCCTTGGCATATGCCGGAAGCGCGGACTTCAGATTTTCGATGGACACTGATCTAACTCCTTTAAGGTTGGGCGGTTGTGCTTAGTGCTGGTTTATAGAGCGGACTTAACAACCTCGAGCTTGTCGATGTTCTTGGTCGGGTCATTAGCCTCCCAGTTGCAGGCACAGACCTCTTCAGACTGCAGGGCGTCCAGCACGCGCAGAACCTCATCTACGTTGCGGCCGACAGCATCCGGAGTCACGGACACGAACTGGATAACACCGTCCGGGTCGATGATGAAGGTAGCGCGGTCAGCAACACCGTCGGCGTTTTCCACACCGAGGGCACGGATCAGGTCGTGGCGAATATCAGAGAACATCGGGAACGGAACTTCCTTCAGCTCCGGGTGGGTTGCACGCCAATTGAAGTGCGCGAACTCGTTATCGGTGGAGCCGCCAAGAACCTGGGTATCGCGGTCCAGGAATTCCTCGTTCAGCTTGCCGAAAGCCGCAATTTCAGTCGGGCAGACGAAGGTGAAGTCCTTCGGGTAGAAGAACACGACCTTCCACATTCCCTGGTACTTGTCCAGAGATACCTGCTCGAAGTAGTCCTCCGGCTGGTTAGCGTTGACGTCGTGGAGGTCGCCACCCTTCAGCGCGGTCAGCTCGAACTCCGGGAACTTCTCACCAACGGTCAAGATAGGCATAGAAGACTCATCTCCTTCAATAGTCACAACAATGCACAAAAGTGATGCAAATCTCTACGACCGCACACCACTTTGCCTTTTAGCTGGTACGCAGTCGCTCGCTTGTTAAGTATGCCACGGAAGGCTTGGCACGTCAATAGGCTCCACGAATTAGAGATGTTAGAGTTATAGGCATGAACAATAAGGAGTATCGCCCAACCCTCGCCCAGTTGCGCACCTTCGTCACGATTGCGGAAAACAAGCACTTTGGAACCGCAGCCGCCAAACTCGATATCTCCCAACCTTCGCTCTCCCAGGCCCTCGTCGCACTCGAGCAAGGTTTGGGAGTACAGCTGATCGAACGCTCGACCCGCAAGGTCATCGTGACGTCCACAGGTGAAGCGCTACTGCCTTATGCCAAGGCAGCACTCGAAGCTTCCGATGCTTTCCTCAGCCAAGCGCGCGGCGCTAGCGGCACGCTTAACGGCCCCCTCACTATCGGCATCATCCCCACCATCGCGCCCTATATTTTGCCGGGGATACTGCAGTCCATCAGCGAGACCTATCCCGATTTAGAACCCCGCTTCGTCGAGGAACAGACCCAGCACCTGCTAGACAAGCTGCGCGAGGGCAACCTGGACCTGGCCATTGTTGCCCTGCCCACCGAAGCCCCCGGAATGGTGGAGATTCCTCTCTACAGCGAGGCCTTCACCGCAGTTACCCCAGCAGAGCACCCACTTGCGGGTCGAAAGGATCTCACGCTCGAGGATCTAGGGCACCTTGATCTGCTCCTGCTTGACGACGGCCACTGTCTCCGCGACCAAGTCCTCGACCTGTGCCGCCGCGCGAAGGTCAATCCCTCCGAAGCCACCAATGCCGTCACTCGAGCCTCATCGCTGACTACTATCTTGCAGCTGGTCATGGGAAACCTCGGCGCCACTCTCGTCCCCGAGTCCGCCCTGGCAACGGAATGCCAGAATCCGCGGCTCTCCGTCGCACACTTTGCCCCTTCTGTCACGGCGGAGCGGCACGTGGGGCTTGTCTTCCGCTCTTCCGCTGCCCGTGCCGATGAGTTCAGCGCTTTCGGGACCTTGGTCACCGCTGCCTTCCACGACGCCGCGGAGCGTTCCCGGACACTTTTCACGGCCTCCTAACTGTTCCCCAGCTCCAGCATCAGAGCTAAAGAAGACGACAACGCCGCCCCTAACTCACCTCATGAAGTCAGGGGCGGCGTTGCATATCGATTCGACAGCTTAAGCCTTAGGCTGCAGGAGCATAGCGACCCTGGCACTGGCGGCACAGGTGTGCGGTTGCCAGCTGCAGTGCCGGCGCGATGATGATCAGTGCCAAGCCCAGGGTGATGAGGGAGGCGAAAGCCATCAGACCGGACAGGACAATGAACAGCAAGATGTGACCGTAGTTTTCCTTGCCCAGCTTCAGACCCTGGGAGAAAGCCTCACCAACGGAGGAGCTATCGGCTGCCAACCACGGCATGAGAGTGAAGAAGGGCTGAATGAACAGCGCAATCAGCATGACGATGATGACTCCGCCGAAGATAGAGCCAACGAATGCAAAAATATCATTTTCACTGAGCTGCTCTGGGTTCTGGAGGTCCACACCTGCCACACCACCGAGGCCCACCATAAGCAGGCCGACGATGACAATCACCAAGACAATCGCACCAAGAATGCCCAAGACGATGTTCACCACGAGCGGCGGTACCCAGCGAACACCCTGGAACAGGGTGCCCCATGTGGGGCTCGGCTTGTCGATTTCACGGTAGGCCAAACGATAAACAACCAGAGCAATGACAAAGGACAGGATGGACACCGCGAAGGAGAAGAGGTCCAACATAATGGAGGTCTCCGCCCCATCGGCGTTCTGCGCACCAACGCTGATTCCAATTTGTGGAACAAACTGAATAGCAAACACGACGACGGCGCCCAGCACCCACAAAAGTGCGTTACTGAGCGCGGCTTTGAAACCCCACTTGATAGCTTCGATAGCGCTGACCGGACCGGTGTAGGCCGGGCCGGCGCCTGGGCCTGGGCCTTCGTAGCTGGAGTCGCTTCCATAGCCCGCACCAGCGTAGCCTGGCTGGCCAGCCTCGTACCCACCATAGGACTGGGAGCCGTAGGCGCCGCCGCCATAATTGCCGTAGCTGCTGGACTGGCCGAAGCCAGCCTGATCTTCTGGGTGAGAAGTAGGCTCGTATTTGGGAAGTCCG
The DNA here is from genome assembly GCF_030408555.1 of Corynebacterium aurimucosum. NCBI lineage: Bacteria > Bacillati > Actinomycetota > Actinomycetes > Mycobacteriales > Corynebacteriaceae > Corynebacterium > Corynebacterium aurimucosum. Next base: position 1,645,909 of record NZ_CP047048.1, read on the forward strand.
CCGTTGTTTCCGGAGGAGTCGCCGGAGTTATGAGCCGGGTTGCTGCCAAAGCCCCGGTTGGAGCCGTTATCCTCCGGATTCGATTCAAAAGGATTAGTCATAATTCATACCCTTCATTGATTAGTGTTCACGCAATAAACACGAGGGTACCAATATCTCCACCTCGACCTGTGAGCGAATAGCCTTCCGAGTAGACTTTTAGGTCGATTATGACTGCTACTCGCGAAGACCTTTACGGCGCTCTCACTTCGGTTTCCTTGAGTGATGAGCGCGCTTTCCGCCGTCGCCTGCGCAAGGCCCGCTCCCCCAAGGCCCTGGATGCCATTGGAGCTGATATCGCAGCCGCCCAAGACAAGGTGCGCACCATCGATGCGCATGTACCACCCATTACCTACCCCGAACAGCTTCCCGTCACTGGGCGCCGCGATGATATAGCTGAAGCTATCGAGAATAATCAGGTAGTCATCATCGCCGGTGAGACTGGTTCGGGAAAGACCACCCAGATTCCCAAAATCTGTTTGGAGCTCGGCCGCGGGCGTCGAGGGCTCATTGGGCATACTCAGCCACGACGTTTGGCAGCGCGCACGGTTGCTGAGCGCATTGCAGAAGAGCTTGACCAATCCATCGGGGACTCAGTCGGCTATGCCATCCGCTTCGATGACCGAGTCTCCTCCACCACCGCTGTAAAACTCATGACGGACGGCATCTTGCTGGCAGAAATGCAGCGTGACCGCTTCCTCAACGCCTATGACACGATCATCATCGATGAGGCACACGAGCGTTCGCTCAACATTGACTTCCTTCTCGGGTACCTCAAAAGGCTGCTGCCCAAGCGCCCCGACCTAAAGGTGATCATCACCTCCGCCACCATTGATCCGGAACGCTTCGCCAAGCACTTCGCTGACGCTCACGGTGAACCAGCGCCGATCATCGAGGTATCGGGGCGTACCTACCCCGTGGAGATCCGCTACCGCCCGCTCGAGGTCGAATCAGGTGGCAAGACCATCGACCTCGATCCCTTGGACGCCCTCTGCGAAGCCATCGAAGAACTCATGGCCGAAGGCGAAGGAGACATTCTGTGCTTCTTCCCGGGCGAGCGCGATATCCGCGACGCCATGGAAGCCATCGAAGGGCGCCATTGGCGCAACGTGGAGGTCACTCCGCTCTTCGGACGACTGTCCAACCAGGAACAACATCGCGTCTTCCGCTCGCACCGCGGCCGCCGAATCGTGCTCTCTACCAACATCGCTGAGACCTCATTGACGGTGCCTGGCATTCGCTATGTCGTCGACACGGGCACCGCGCGCATCTCGCGCTATTCCACTCGCACCAAGGTGCAAAGACTGCCCATTGAGCCGATCTCCCAAGCAAGCGCTAACCAGCGCTCAGGCCGATGTGGTCGCGTTGCCGATGGCATTGCCATCCGCCTCTACAGTGAACAGGACTTCCTCTCCCGGCCAGAATTCACCGACCCCGAAATCCTGCGCACCAACCTGGCCAGCGTCATCCTGCAAATGATCTCGTTGCGCCTCGGTGATATCGCCGACTTCCCCTTCGTTCAATCCCCCGAACCGAAGGCCGTGCGCGATGGTCTGCTCCTCCTCCACGAACTGGGCGCACTCGAGGGCAAAGAAAAAGATGGGCTGCCGGTACTAACCCGAATTGGACGCAATCTTGCCCGCATTCCCGTGGATCCGCGCATGGCCCGCATGCTCGTTGAAGCCAACACCTCCGGATGCCTCCACGACGTCATGGTCATTGTCGCCGCGATGACAATCCAGGATGTGCGCGAGCGGCCTACCGACAAGCAAGCGCAGGCTGACCAAGCCCATGCTCGTTTTAAAGACAAGTCTTCAGACTTTATGGCAATGCTCAACCTGTGGGACTTTGTCCAAGAAGCGCGCGAGGAGATGAGCGGCAATGCTTTCCGCAAACGGATGAAGGCCGATTTCCTGCACTATATGCGCATCCGCGAGTGGTTCGACCTGGTGCGGCAGCTGCGGGACGTCACCAAGCAGCTCGGATGGAACGCTCAAGAGGGCACCGAACGGCGCCCCGATGACATCCACATGTCGTTGCTCTCTGGCCTGCTGTCCAACATCGGCGCACGTGACGGTAACTCCAAGGAGTTCATTGGCGCACGCAATACCCGCTTCCTTGTTTTCCCGGGATCAGCGCTCGCAAAGAAGCCACCGGAGTTCCTCATGGCAGCCGAGCTGGTGGAAACCTCGCGACTGTGGGCACGCGATGTTGCCGCCATCGACGCGGCCTGGGTGGAAAAACTGGCGAAGGATCTGTTGAAACACAACTATTCCGATCCAACATGGTCACGGAAGCGTGGCTCAGCAGTCGTTACCCAACGCTCGACGTTGTACGGCGTCACCGTGGTCGCAGACCGGTCGGTGCCCTACCACCGCGTCGATCCTGCGGCGGCACGCGATATGTTCATTCGCAATGCGCTTGTCGACGGCGAATGGACCACCCACCATCACTTCTTCCACGACAACAAGCGCAAGCTTGCCGAGGCCTCCGAGTATGAGGAGAAGGCCCGTCGGCGCGGCCTCGTGGTGGATGAAGACACGCTCTTCGACTTCTATGACCAGCGGATCCCCGAGTCTGTCACCACTGCCCGTCACTTCGATTCTTGGTGGAAGAAACAGAAGAACAAGCACTCTTTGGACTTCGACCCGGAAGCACTCCTCGAAGAGGACCACGCTGTTACTGAGGAGGCTTTCCCCGACCGTTGGCTGAAGGGAAGCATCGACTACGACCTCTCTTATAAATTTGAACCCGGTGACCCCCTCGATGGTGTCACGCTCATGGTCCCTGTCCCCCTCCTTGCGGGATTGGACTCCGAGGGCTTCGACTGGCTCGTACCCGGCCTGCGGCTAGAGCTGGTAACGGAGCTGATTCGCTCACTCCCGAAGGCTCTTCGGCGCACTGTGGTTCCAGCACCCGAATTCGCTGAACGAGCGCTGCCCAAGCTTGTGCCCTATGAAGGCGCACTCACTGAGCAACTCGCTGCTGTTCTGCAAGTAATGGGCGGCCAAGGCATCAACGCAGGGGATTTCCGCCCCGACCAGCTCCCTCCGCACCTGCGCATGAACTACGCGGCAGTGGACAAACGAGGAAAGGTCATCGATTCCGATCGGGACTTGAAGGCGCTCGTGCAACGCCAAGCCGGGCATATCTCGTCCTCCGTCTCGCGTGTTGGCCGGGCAGCTGAATCCACCGCCGTCAAGGAATGGTCAAAGGACACTCTGGGCGCTATCGATGAAGAGGTAACCACTGTCGTTGATGGGCACGAGGTCACCGCCTATCCAGCACTCGTAGCAACGAAGGAAGGCGTCGCTCTCAAGGTGCACCCGACAAAAGCGGCTGCCGACGCCTCCATGATCACCGCCACCCTCACCTTGTTGCTTCGGGAAATCTCCGTGAGTGCACAACAGATGGTCAAGGGCTTACCGCTACAGCAGCGGGTAGCTGTCGACTCCTACCCACACGGCGGAGCCGAAGGGTTGGTCAACGATGCACGAGTAGCCGCAGTGCGCGACATCATGATGGAGAAGGGCGGGCCCGTAAGAACTCCTGAGGAGTTTACCGCCTTGCTGAACGCCGTAAAGCCTGAGGTCCCGGGGCGTGTGCGTCAGGCGGTGGTGGCCATTGCCCCAGGGTTGGCAGAGTACTCCAACCTCAACGCAGAGCTGAAGCACTGGGAGGGGCCGGCAATCGATGATATTCGCGCTCAGCTCGACTTCCTATTGCCACCGCACGCCATCACCGTGCATGGAATCCAGCACTTGCGCCACCTACCGCGCTATATCCAGGCTGCACGTATCAGGCTTGATGATATGAACCTGGATCCAGATCGCGACGCTGACCGCCAGGCAGATGTCGACGAGGCCAAGGCCTACCTGAATAATCGTTTGCGCTCCTTGCCTGCAGGCCGCGAGAAGACGCGTGAAGTTAAGGAGATCTTGTGGATGATCGAGGAGTTGCGCGTATCGCTCTTCGCGCAACGCCTAGGAACCGCTCATGCGGTGTCTGTTCGGAGAATCCAAAAGGCCGCGGATAAATTGCGCTAGAAGCTATCGCGGTCACGCCGACGCATCAGGCGGATTTCCGATTCGAAGTCGTCTGCGCTTTCGAAAGACTTGTATACGGAGGCGAAGCGCAGGTAGGCGACCTCATCGAGATCGCGGAGAGGCTCCAAGATGGCAAGGCCGATGTCGTTGGCATTGACTTGGGAGGACCCATGACTGCGCACGGTCTCCTCGACTTCTTGTGCAAGCTTCTTCAGAGCATCATCACTTACATCGCGCCCTTGGCACGCGCGTTTGACGCCGCGAATCAGCTTGTCGCGGCTGAAGGGCTCCGCCAAGCCATTGCGCTTGACTACCGACAGGACCGCCTTCTCGATCGTGGTAAAACGGCCTTTACATGCGGCGCATTCGCGACGCCGCCGGATTGAGGTTCCACTATCAATCACGCGCGAATCGATGACTCGTGACTGTTCATTGTGACAGAACGGGCAATACATAGTGCCGTAACCTTCCTCTCCGCCGATGCGCCTTGCTTCCCCGGCCCAAGGAATTCTAGCGCGAAGCTGCCTCCGCGGTAGCTGAAGCACCATTGTTACTAGGAACCTCACTATCGATGCTGAGGCCACCCCACACTGTTCCAATAAAGACTGCAGCGCCAAAGACCGCGCCCAAAACATAGTTACCTACGTTCGACCCACCACGCCGGCTCCGCGACACACTCCGCGGGGAAGAAACACAGGATGGTGCCGAGCTGATCGTGCGCCCCTGTGTTCTACCCTCCGAAGAGAGCGTTCGAACAACAGACGAGCCACGGGAAGAAGTAGGTGATAATTCATGGGTTCGCACCTGGCCCTGCACAGGATCCCAAATTGCCGCCGGAGGGACCAGCACTGCCGTATTGCGAGGCTTCCGACGAACATCCCTACGCAGTACAGAGGCATTATTGAGAGCGATAGCCATGACGGCTCCTTTCTAGTTCTTCCTTCTCCATCGACGCAATATCCGAAGTATAAGAATCCAGGCAGACACTTTCGAACATCACCATCGACCAACCGTGCGATTTAGCGTGTATGTTCGATTTATAGCACCGTCTCGAAAATTTGTCCACAACTCGGCGACGCCAGTCGAACATTTTTTCCTGTCGTGCTAAAAAGGAAAGCGGAAGCACCACCGGCAGTCCCATACATGCCTGGCACGCCAAAGCCTCAACCACGAATGTGCACATCGCAATAGTTTTAGGAGAAAGAATGGCCCGCAAATCCAAGCGAAGCGACCACCCTTCCCTCGACACCCTGTCCGCCCGCCAGCGCCGCATCCTGGAGGTTATCCATGATGCCGTAATGCTCCGCGGATACCCGCCAAGCATTCGTGAGATCGGTGATGCCACCGGCCTACAGTCCACATCATCCGTGGCCTACCAGCTGAAGCAGCTTGAGGAGAAGGGCTTCCTGCGCCGCGATCCAAACAAGCCGCGCGCCGTTGATGTCCGCCACTTCCCCGGTGCCGAAGACTCGAAGAAGCCCGGCCGCAAGACAAGCCAGGCAAACAAGTCTCCGGATCTTTCCACCCCCGATATCCCCGAGGACGCAGCGACGCCGAACTATATCCCTGTTGTCGGCCGCATTGCCGCAGGTTCCCCAATTACCGCCGAAGAAAACGTTGACGCTTATTTCCCCATGCCGGGCGAAATCCTTGGCAGCGGCGAGCTTTACATGCTACAGGTCGTGGGCGATTCTATGCAGGACGCCGGAATCCTCAACGGCGATTGGGTGATCATTCGCTCACAATCCGTCGCAGAGGAAGGCGAGTTCGTCGCCGCTCTCCTAGACGGCGAAGAAGCCACCGTAAAGGAATTTCACCGCGACTCCTCCGGCGTCTGGCTTCTCCCCCATAATAATGCCTACTCCCCCATCAAGGGCGACGAAGCTGAGATCATGGGCAAGGTAGTGTCTGTTTTCCGCAAGCTCTAGGAATCATCACTTCGCAGCCATCCCCAGGGCCCTACCCACCCCGCAGTGCCAGTCCACTCGGTGCGGGCGTAAAGGGCCGGGGGATTGTGTCTTTCTACCCCCTTGTGTGTGTACATGCCCGATTCCTACCGCTTTAGCGTCCGACATCACACATTTACATATGTGCAGGTTATGACGGAATTTTTACACTAAGACAGCAATCTCAATGTGAGTTTTTCTTTGTTTCGTTCCGTTTTCTTCACCTTCAGTGGGACAATAGAAGCATCGCCGCAACATTCGTTGTTCTTTTCGTTCACACGCCCCAGCCCCGTTTCCTTTCCGCGGCGGGCGCAGTGACCACCACAGGCAGACTTCACCGGGAGGAACTATGTACGCAGAAGAGCGTCGCCGACAAATTGCCTCATTGACCGCCGTCGAAGGCCGTGTCAATGTCACCGAACTTTCTGAACGCTTCGATGTTACCGCTGAGACGATTCGCCGCGATCTCGCGGTTTTGGATCGGGAAGGAGTCGTGCACCGAGTCCATGGCGGTGCGGTTGCCTCCCAATCCTTCCAAACCGCGGAGTTAACCCTTGATACCCGTCAACGCTCGGCCACGGGCGCCAAGATGGCCATTGCGCGCGCTGCGCTGGAACAGCTTCCCGATGGCGGCAGCATCTTCCTCGACGCCGGCACCACGACGAATGCGCTTGCTGATCTCATTGGCCAGCGCTATTCGGCAGGTCAGTTCAGCATCGTCTCCAACAGCCTGCCGATCGCCCTTTCGCTAGCCAGCAACGGGGTATCCGAAGTCCAGCTCCTTGGCGGTACAGTACGGGCAATTACCCAGGCCGTGGTTGGTGATACCGCCCTTCGCACCATGGCGCTCATGCGTGCCGACGTGGCTTTTGTCGGCACCAACGCACTGACCATTGATCACGGTCTCTCAACGGCAGACTCGCAAGAGGCTGCGATCAAGTCCGCTTTCGTCACCAATGCGCACCGCGTCGTCGTACTGTGCGATTCTTCAAAGCTGGGCAATGACTACCTCGTGAGCTTTGCGTCCCTCGATGAAATTGATGTCGTTATCACCGATGCCGGCGCGCCCGCTTCCTACGTTGAAGCGCTGCGTGAGCACGGCATTGAGGTGATCATTGCTGCAGAGAAGTAGGCGCTTTAGCCCCTAGATCGTTTCAGGAGGTGTGCACCCCTTCATGGTGAGGGGCGCACACCTCCTGCACATTCAATACTCTAGGACGCCTGGAATTGCTCCAATAGGTCAATCACCGCGGCGCGGGCATCAGCTGGGCCCTCAGCGTTTACTGCTGCATCCGCCATCTTCCGGCATTGCTCAAGAGTGACCTCAGCAAGCTGTGCGCCAACACCTGCGACCGCAGTCGACGCCGCAGACAGTGATGTCACGCCAAGGCCAGTTAGCACGCAGGCGAGCATGGGATCAGCTGCTGCTTCGCCGCAGACGCCCACCGGAACATTATTATCGCGCCCGACCACGCAGGTGTGCTGGATCAAACGCAACACGGCCGGTTGCCACGGATCGGTCAAGTAGGCCAGCTGGGGCGATAGGCGGTCAGCGGCCATAGTGTACTGCGTCAAGTCATTGGTACCGATGGACACGAAGTCGAGGTGCGGCAGGATAGTATCCGCCATCAGGGCTGCAGCCGGTACCTCAATCATCGCACCAGCCGTGAGCCCACGCTCGCGACAGAGTTCGGCGAACCACTTTGCCTCGACTGCCGTGGCCACCATCGGTGCCATAACCCACGTCGTGGCACCTTCGGCACGCTTTTCTGCGGCCTGCGCGATGGCATCGAGCTGACGGGTCAAAAGTGCCTCGTTATCGCGGGCGATGCGCAGGCCCCGGACGCCCAAGGCGGGGTTCTCCTCAGAGTCCAACGTGGCATAGGAGATCGGCTTATCAGAACCAGCATCGAGCGTTCGAACAACGACCTTGGAGTCCGGGAAAGCGTTGAAAACCTTGCCGTAGATGCGTGCTTGCTCCTCCACGGTGGGCTCTTCGCTCGCGGAGAGGAAGGACAGCTCTGTACGGTACAAACCGATACCTTCTGCCTGCGAATCAGAGGCGATGCGAGCTGCGTTGCCGTCGGCAACATTGGCGAGCAACTGCACGCGGTGTCCATCCCTGGTCTGGGCCGGACCCCGCCACTCGGCCACTCGTGCCGCCTTCTCGCGGTATTCCTCTACAGCCTTGAGCGAGGCAGCGCGATCCGCACCAAGGGCCACTGTTCCCACGGAGCCATCGACGAAGATCTGGGTTCCCGCCTCAATCGTGCGCAGCTCAGCGCCGACCGCCACGATGCACGGAAGGTCGAGCTGACGAGCGATAATTGCCGTGTGGCTGGTGGGACCGCCCAGCTCGGTCACAAGCGCCTTGATATGGGTGGTGTCCAAGGTTGCGGTATCCGCCGGTGCAAGGTCATCCGCCAGCAGCACCGCCTCCCCTTCAACCATGGGCAGGCCCGGCTCTTGCTCACCACGCAGTTGTGCGATGACGCGGTCGCGCACGTCCTTGAGGTCAGTCGTGCGCTCGGCCATTACGCCGCCGGCGGCCTCAAACATGGTGACAAACCTGTCTGTGGCACCAACAACTGCATATTCGGCGTTCTTGCCGCTGCGAATGCCCTTGCGCACTGCCTTGTGCCAACCTCGGTCCTTGACCATTCCAGCAGTAGCGCCCAGAACTTCTGCTGCCTGACCTTCAGCACCAGCGGCACGCTGTTCTAGCCTGCTGGCAACGATGTCGGCGGCTTCGAGGAAGCGATCGTATTCAGCATCACGTTGCTCTTCCGCCACGGTTTCTCCAGCCGTGGGCAGTTCTGGGCGTGGGCGAACCCACACCGCCTCAGCGTATGCAACGCCGGCGACGACGCCGGTGCCTTTAATGGTGGATGGGGATGCGTTTTCCATGACACATTTCCTTACGGAGACGATGTTTTTCTCGATCCAGATCATCACAAGTCGGTCAAAAATGCAACGAAAACCACAGTGATTCCGTTGACATTCGGACACATACGGGCAATAATCAACATTAAGCAACATTACTTTCACGCTGACCACGGGCAATCCGCACGGGAGTTCTTGTTTAAGCCGCCGAGGCGCGTTTGCCCCCAATATACGCACTCCGCGAAAGGGGACATTGTCCACAATGATCCTTACCTTGACCCCCAACCCAAGCATCGACGCCACCGTGCGCCTAAACGAGGAACTCGAGCCTGGTGCTGTACACCGCGCAGGGTCTGTATCCAGCGTTGCCGGTGGTAAAGGCGTCAACGTCACGCACGCCGTAACGCTCGCCAACGTCGACAGTCTGGCCCTTCTACCGGCTGTGGCCTCAGACCCTTTCTTAGCCCTCGCCGCTGACGCGTCTATCCCCGTGCACGCCGTGCCGGCACATGACGCGGTGCGCACCAATACCACCCTGACCGAACCGGATGGCCGTACGACCAAACTCAACGGACCCGGCCCCACGCTCGATGAATCAATTCAGCAAGACGTGGCACAGGCCGTTGCTGAACTCTGCGCTGACGCCGAGTGGATCGTCATGGCGGGCTCTCTTCCCCAAGGCGTTCCTACAGATTGGTACACGCAGCTCATCTGTGTCGCGCGCGAAGCCAACCCCGGCATCCGTGTAGCCGTCGACACCTCCGATGCCCCTATGGTGGCTCTCGGAGAAAACCTCGAAACCGCCAGCCCCGACCTCATCAAGCCGAATGGTCTTGAGCTTGGCCAGCTAGCCAACGTGGATGGTCAGGCCCTCGAAGCTGCCGCCGAGAACGGTGATTTTAGCGGTGTGGTCAAGGCCGCGAGGGTCGTCGTCAAGCGCGGCATCCCCGAGGTTCTCGTCACCCTGGGTGGCGCTGGCGCAGTGCTGGTCACTGCCGATGAAGCGTGGGCCGCTACTCCCCCGCCGATTACCCTGCGCTCTACCGTGGGCGCCGGTGATTCTTCGCTCTCCGGCTATATCCTCGCCCGCCGCTCGGGTGCCTCCTACTCGGAAGCCCTGCGCCAAGCGGTGGCCTACGGCTCGGCTGCCGCAGCACTCCCGGGAACCCAGATACCAACCCCTGAAGAACTAGATATCGAACACACGACGGTTCAGGCCGTCACCGACTTTTAGCAGTACTGAGGAGTACGTACCCGATGTCATCAGAACTCATCACCACCGATCTTGTGGCGCTCGACGCCGACTTCGGTGACAGCATCGAATCAGTCATTACCAACCTGGCCACGCTTGTCCACGACACCGGCCGCGCCACCTCCGTGGAGGAACTGGCTGGCCCCGCCATCGAGCGTGAAGCAAAAGCTGGCACCGGTGTCCCCGGTGGCGTTGCCATCCCACACTGCCGCTCCGCCGCAGTGTCTGAACCCACCTTGGCCTTCGCCCGCCTCTCGCGCGGTGTAGACTTCTCCGGGCCCGATGGCGACGCCCACCTGGTGTTCCTCATCGCTGCCCCGGAAGGTGGCGGTAAAGCACACCTGAAGATCCTCTCCAAGCTGGCTCGCGCGCTGGTGAAGAAGGACTTCTTGGAGGCTCTGCGCACCGCGCAGACCAAGGAGGAAATCGTCTCCCTGGTACTCGACGTGGTTAACGCCGAAAAACCGAAGAAGAAGGCTACGGCCAGCGAATCGGCACCTGCAGCTGCGACTGCAGCGCCTACGGCGAGCAAGGCTGCGGATCCACAGAAGACCCGCATCGTGGCCGTCACCGCATGCCCGACCGGCATTGCCCACACATACATGGCAGCCGACGCCCTCACCCAAACCGCCGAGGAGCGCGACGATGTCGAGCTCACCGTAGAAACCCAGGGTTCCTCCAATAACACCGCCGTTTCTGCAGACACCATCGCGGCTGCCGACGCCGTCATCTTCGCTACCGATGTCGGTGTTCGCGACCGGGAGCGCTTCGCCGGAAAGCCCGTTATTGAATCAGGCGTCAAGCGCGCCATCAACGAGCCGGGCGTGATGCTCGATGAAGCTATCGCTGCGTCCAAGAACCCCAACGCACACAAGGTCGCAGGCACGGCAGGCGCAGCCTCCTCTAGTTCCGCAGAAGAAGGCGAAGGTCTGGGCTGGGGCAAGCGCATTCAGCAGGCCATCATGACCGGTGTGTCCTACATGGTGCCCTTCGTTGCTGCCGGTGGCCTCCTCTTAGCCTTGGGCTTCCTCTTCGGTGGCTACGACATGGCCAACGGTTGGCAGGCCATCACCAGCGATTACTCGTTGACCAACCTGCCGGGCCATGACGTCATGGTTGATGGCGAAATGATGACCTTCAAGAAGGCAGGGTTCGCCCTGTACATCGGCGCCGTGCTCTTCGCCATCGGTCAAGCATCGATGGGATTCATCGTCGCGGCGCTCTCCGGCTACATTGCCTTCGCGCTGGCGGGCCGCCCGGGCATCGCGCCGGGCTTCGCCGGTGGTGCCATTGCGGTCACCCTCGGTGCGGGCTTCATCGGTGGTCTGGTCACCGGCCTTATCGCTGGCTTTGTTGCGATGTGGATTGGCAAGTGGAAGGTCCCGCGCTGGATCGGCTCCCTCATGCCTGTGGTCATCATCCCGCTGCTCGCCACCATGGTTACTGGCCTGCTCATGTACCTGCTGCTCGGTGCACCGCTGGCCGCCATCATGGAAGGCCTGCAGAACTGGCTGTCCTCTATGTCCGGTTCCTCCGCGGTCCTTCTGGGCATCATCCTGGGACTTATGATGTGCTCCGACTTGGGTGGCCCGGTCAACAAGGCTGCTTACCTCTTCGCTACTGCTGGCCTGTCCACGGGTGATGAGGCTTCCATGAAGATCATGGCCGCCGTTATGGCCTCCGGCATGGTTCCGCCGATCGCACTGTCCATCGCTACCTTCGTACGCAAGAACCTGTTCACGCCTGCGGAGCAGGAAAACGGTAAGTCCGCCTGGCTGCTGGGTCTGTCCTTCGTCTCCGAGGGCGCTATCCCGTTCGCTGCTGCCGACCCGCTGCGTGTCATCCCGTCAATGATGCTCGGTGGCGCAGTAACTGGTGCTCTGTCGATGTCCCTGGATGTCATGTCTCGCGCCCCGCACGGCGGTATCTTTGTTATCTTCGCTATCGAACCTGCGTGGGCTTACTTCGTGGCTATCCTTGCCGGCGTCATCGTGTCCGCCATTGCGGTCATCGCGATGAAGCAATTCTGGCCTAACAAGGCTGCTGAAGAAGCTGCTGCGAAGGCAGACAAGGCCAAGGCCGCCGCCTAGCGCTTAAGCCGCGTACACTTGTAAGCACGAAACTCCGTAATTCGAAAGGATTATTATCATGGCTTCTAAGACCGTCAAGGTTGGCTCCTCCGTCGGACTGCACGCACGTCCGGCCTCCATCATCGCCGATGCCGCCGCTGAGTTCGACGAGGACATCTTCCTGACCCTCGTCGGCGATGAGGACGAGGATGAGACCGATGCTGCTTCCTCCCTCATGATCATGGCTCTCGGCGCCGAGCAGGGCGACGAAGTCACCGTGACTTCTGAGAACGAAGCCGCTGTGGAGAAGATCGCCGGTCTCATCGAGCAGGACCTCGACGCTTCCTAAAGCACTTTCCGTCTATAGAACGGCAGAGCTCCCGCTTCCCTCTTGTACTGAGGGTGGCGGGAGCTTTTTGTTTCTCCGTGTCTGCGCGGGCTCTTTCTCTCGTCTTCTCCCCTCGACTGAAGTGACCTACTGTGTAGAGTCAAAGACATGACTGGCCAGCCAACAACGCCCCCAGACGTCGGCTACGAGGTCATGGGAGCGTTGACCCGGTTCCGCGGCGACCTCGATACCGAAACCCTCTACCACGGAGTCGCCTCACACCTCTGGGCGGATCAATTAGCGGGAGATTATCCGATTGGAAAAGCAGACTTCGCCAACCCCGAAACCATTTCGTGGCCAACTCATACCGACGACGAGGTATACATACACACGGTGGAAGAGCTGCAGGACTACGCACAGGCTCATTCCGGCAGTGATGATGTCTGGCTGGATGATGAGTTCGTGGGGAGAGCTCTAAAGGGACCGAAGTAAAAGCACCTTATGCAGACTTCTGCACACATTCACCTGGGGTTTTCTAAATCAAAGCCTCCAGATGGTGCCTTTACTCCGTTCAGGCGGCGAGGGTATGTCTAGTACTTCGCGCCGCGGCCCTCACCAATGGAGCCGTAGAGCTTCTTCATCACCGGGTAGAGCACGATGATGCCGACAGAGCCCCAGGCAATGCCCTCAAGCGTCACGCCAAAGACGTCGAGGGTGAGGTTGCCAATACCCGCGATGAGCGCCACCGCCGCAGCAGTGAGGTTCACCGGGTTATTGAAGTTGACCTTGTTGTCCATCCAGATGCGCACGCCGAGCATGCCGATGAGCCCGTAGAGGACAATGCAAGCACCACCCAGCACGCCGGTGGGGATGGTAAAGATGAGCGCGCCAAACTTCGGGATGAAGGCCAGAGCGATGGCTGTGATAGCAGCTACCCAGTAGGCGGCCGTGGAGTAGACGCGGGTCGCGGCCATCACGCCGATATTCTCCGCGTAGGTCGTAGTACCTGAGCCACCGAAACCACCAGCCAGGGAGGTGGCAAGACCGTCTGCAATGAGGGCGTCACCGGCCAGATCATCGAGATCGCGCTTGGTCATCTCCGAGACGGCCTTGACGTGGCCGACGTTTTCCGCAATCAACACGACCAGGACCGGAAGCGCGGCCGCGATGGCGGAAACGTGAAACTCCGGCGCATGGAACTGTGGGAAGCCAATCCAGGCTGCTGCGCGGATGGACTGCACAGCGCCTTCGCCAAGGTTGCCCGTGGCAGCCGCAAAAGCCCAGCCCACGACAACACCGATGAGGATAGACAGACGCGACACCATGCCGCGACCAGCGACGGTGGCCAGGATGATGACCGCCAGCGTCACCGTGGCAACCAGAGGCTGGCTCGAATAATTGGTGGCAGCATTGGGCGCCAAGTTAAGGCCAATCAGTGCCACGATGGCGCCGGTCACAGCCGGCGGCATGACGGCGTCAAGGACCTTCCGGCCCGCCGCCTTCACCGCGAAACCAATCGCCACCAGGACCAGGCCAGTCACTAAGACGGAACCCGCCTGTGCGCCAATGCCGTACTGCTGGGAGGCGCTCAGCGGCGCAATGAACGCGAAAGAGGATCCCAGGTAGGAAGGCAGGCGGTTGCGGGTAATCAGGAGGAATAGGATTGTTCCCAGGCCTGAAAACAGCAACGTCGTATTGACCGGGAATCCGGTCAGGGTGGGCACCAGCAGTGTCGCGCCGAACATGGCCACGACGTGCTGCATGCCGATGCCGATAGTGCGGCCCCAGCTCAATCGTTCTTCGGGTGCGACGACCGCGCCCGGCTTAATCGTTTTTCCGTCCCCGTGGACGGCCCAGCCAAAATTACTCACGAACCATAATTATGGCTCACGGGAGCACTGAAACCTAAGCGTCCTCACCGGCCACGCGAAATTCCCTGAGTTCGGCGGCAATAGAGGCGGGCAGGCGAACGTCGACAAGCGTGCCCTGACCCGTGTACTCCTCACTGCGCACGGTGCCCTGGGTATGGATGCGATCGACCACGTCCCCGCGGGTAAACGGCACGAGCAGCTGCACGTGCTCGTCTTGGGAATTGAGGAACAGCTCCACACGCGCAGTGAGCTCATCGATGCCCTCCCTCGTCTTGGCGGAGACATAGACGACATTGTCGCGGTCGAGGGCGTGGCGCAGCTCCGCGAGTACCAGGGGGTCAGCCTGGTCAATCTTATTAATGACGATAATCTCCGGCGGGGCTTCCTCACCGGTGTCCTTCACAATGTCATAGATGACCTTGTTGACCGCTTCAATCTGCTTGAGCGGGAAAGGATCAGAGCCGTCCACCACATGAAGCATCAAGTCCGCTGCGAGGACTTCCTCCAAGGTGGATTTGAAGGCTTCCACCAGCTGCGTCGGCAGGTGGCGCACAAAGCCGACGGTATCGGTGAAGACGACCTGACGGCCATCAGCCAGCTCGGCGCGGCGCGTAGTGGGATCCAAGGTAGCGAACAGCGCGTCCTCCACCAGCACGCCAGCGCCCGTCATCGCGTTGATGAGCGAAGACTTGCCAGCGTTGGTGTAGCCAGCAATAGCGATCTGCGCAATCGTTGAGGATGCGCGGCGCGAGCGCTTGATCTCGCGTTCCGTCTTCATCCCTTTAAGTTCCTTGCGCAGCAGCGCCATCTGCGTGCGGATGCGGCGACGATCCGTCTCAATCTTGGTTTCACCGGGTCCGCGCAAGCCGACACCGCCGTTGGATCCGGCTCGGCCACCCGCCTGGCGCGAGAGGTTACCGCCCCAACCGCGTGTATGGGTGTAGAGGTACTCCAGCTGTGCGAGCGAGACTTGGACTTTACCTTCCTTGGACTTGGCGTGCTGCGCGAAGATGTCCAAGATGAGCATGGTGCGGTCGATAACCTTGGTGTTGAGCGCTCGTTCTAATGCCGTGAGCTGGCCCGGGGTAAGTTCGCCGTCGCATACCACGGTATCCGCGCCGGTGGCAGTCACGATATCCTTGAGCTCTTTCACCTTGCCGGAACCGATATAGGTTCCAGGATCCGGCTTGTCGCGCTTCTGATACAGGGCTTCGATGACCTCTGCACCCGCGGTCTCCGTCAACGCGACAAGCTCCGCCATCGTGGCCTCAACCTCGGCCACGGTGCCTTCGGTCCACACGCCCACCAAGATCACTTGCTCAAGGCGGAGCTTGCGGTACTCCACCTCGTAGATGTCGGTGCTGTCTTCTGAGCGGATTGTGGTCTTACGGTTCACTCGCCGGAAGGCATTGCGCTCCGCGAGGTCGAAATCACCGGTGGACGGCACCTGTGTCATGGGCGCGGGCTCACCAAAAGCCTGCGCGAGGAGATCATCATGGGTTTCTTGTGTCATATGTTTTCTATTCTTGCACGTCACGCCTCTTAACAGGGAATCTCCGTTGCACACGACCTTGTGCCGATCCCGGCGGCAAGGCTCACCGACAACATTTTTGAGTCATCGCGGCGCCAGATACAATGGGCCGCATGACCGTCAAAGAGACCACCCACCCAGAGATGCAGGCCATTGGCCTCAACTACGAGCGCTGGCAGGACGCCGTCGAAGCCGCCATTTCCACCAACCAGCTGGCAGTCACCGGGGAGGTTCGCGGAGGACAACTCATTCAGTTCTCGGATCCTTCCGGGGCGCAACTCAATATCCTTGCCGTCGAACCTTTCGCCACCTTTATCGGCTTCGAGGGCGTCACCCAAGGATTCGCTCACGTCTCTATGCTCAACGATGTCTTGGCTTACCTGGACATCATCGATCCTTTCGGAAACGTTCTCGCGCAAGCAACGGCGAACCTGGCGCAGGGCCCGCTCTTGGCAGATGAGGACACCCAGCAGTGGCAACAGGTAGAGCTCACCGCGATGGGCCTCGACGTCACCGCCTTCGACAGCACTGAAGCCTACGAAGCCGAGAAGGGTGCCTACCCAGCCACGTTTGAATCCACTGGCGCGGCAATTGTTGCGGCCGGTTCCGGTTCCGAATCCCCCACGCCGGGCTGCACTTTTTCCGCACGGGTCATGGAATCCGAGTGGCGCCACAACCAGCTCACAGGTAAGCGCTTCATGCACCTCGTCATGGATGGCACCTTCCCCTTCGATCTGTGTCTGCCGGAGAGCTTTGGTGAGCTGCCACCGAAGGATTCCGTTCTTGCGGGTTCGGCGATGTTGACGGCCTCGATTGCGCTGCCCACCGGTGGTTGTGGCGGCGAAGGCGGCTGCGCTTGTGGCTCTGGAGGCTGCGGAGGCCACTAAGGTCTCGGAGAGTTGTCACCATGATTTTTTCCGCATCTCAGCGTCGCGGTCTAGCGCTGCTTCTCGCCGCAGTTACCGCTGCGGTGTTGATTGTGACGCTGAAGCTGCCGGGAGTCATCCTCGCTGCTTTCGTCTGCGGCGCGCTGTGGCTTTTCGCCGATGCCCGCCCCAACGCCTCGGAGCATGCGGCACTGCGGGCTTCCATTGCGCTCACGGTGGAGGACATCACGGGTGTCCTCGAGGACTATGCCACGTTTGCTACGAGCGATGACGCGGAGTCCTTAGCCGACCGAACATTGCACCGCCCCGCGCTTGTCGACGTCGACTGCGCAAACCCCGTCATCGAAGCGTTCCACTACGAGATGCATGGTGCGCAACGCTTCTTACGCCGCCTCGATGCGCGGGTGAACTCACCGC
Source organism: Corynebacterium aurimucosum (assembly GCF_030408555.1). Lineage (NCBI taxonomy): Bacteria > Bacillati > Actinomycetota > Actinomycetes > Mycobacteriales > Corynebacteriaceae > Corynebacterium > Corynebacterium aurimucosum. Next base: position 1,663,178 of record NZ_CP047048.1, read on the forward strand.
ACGTTGAAACCAGTGAGCTGGAATCCCTGCTTAAAGTGGCCGACGAGCGCGCCGCAGAACTCAAAGAAGCCTGGCTCGCGGCCCGCCGCGCCGCCTTGGCCTTGGGCACCAACTACAAAAAAGAGGACGGACGCTAAACGCCGTCCCGAAAAGCCCTATAGTGAAGTTTCACCAGTTGCCACGATGCGCGAAGGCCCCGTCAGCGTGGAGCCGTCTTCGGTGATGTCCACCTCTACCTCGCCGCCCGGAACAATGACGCGGACGTGGCCGGTGACCTGGGAGGCATCGGCAAGCGCGGCGCACGCTGCCGCCACCGTTCCGGTGCCGCACGAGCGAGTCTCCCCCGAGCCGCGCTCGAAGACGCGCATGTGAATCACACCATCGCGCAAAGGTGTCACCAGCTCTACGTTGACGCCTGCCGGGAAAAAATCAGTGTCAAAGACAGGCTGCTCAAGGCGCTTTCCAGCCAAGGCCTCTGCGCTAAGCCCCGGGATTACAGCCGCCAAATGGGGGTTTCCCACGTCCACTCCTAGCCCGGCGAAGCTCTCCCCCGCCATCGCAGCCGTGGAGACACCGAGCACCTGTGCTGGTCCCATCTCCACGCTAACTTCGGCCTCAGTCTCGCTGAAAGAGTGCACGGTAACCTGCTTGGCGCCGGCGCGCGTGCCCACGGTGAAGGTGTCTTCTTCCACCAACCCACGGGAACGGACCCAATGCGCGAAGACGCGGGTGCCGTTGCCACACATTTCCGCCACGGAGCCATCCGCGTTGCGGTAGTCCATGAACCAGTCATCGGCGTTAATACCCGGCGCGAGCTCATCGATTTCTCCAGAAGCGAGCAGTTCACCAGCGCGGATGACGCGCAGTACACCGTCGGCGCCGATTCCGGCTCGACGGTCACACAGTGCCGCCACCTTTTCCGGCGGTAGCGGCTCGGTTCCCTCCACAATGACGAAATCGTTCTCAGTTCCGTGGCCTTTAGCAAAGTTCATAGCTGTAGAGTCTAACGCCCTTCGAGGACACGCAAAGCCTGCGTGGTCGTGTCAGCCGCGGCATCCAACCAGTGGATCCGTTTATCGCGGTTGAACCAGGCGCGCTGGCGGCGCACATAGCGGCGGGTTCCGGTGATAGTGCGCTCCACTGCCTCCTCCCATGTCAGCTCTCCGCGCTGTGCTTGGAGAACTTGGGCATAGCCAATCGCCCGCCCGGCTGTGGACTCAGCCTTCAAGCCGCGGATTTGGAGGCTCTCCACTTCCTCCACCAGCCCCTTGTCGAACATGAGGCGGCTACGCAGCTCGATGCGCGGGTTCAACCAGCTGGCTTCCGTGCGCAACCCGAGGATTCTCGTGCCCCACCGGGGCGGGGCGTTCTTCGGTGGCTGGCTGGCTTTGAAAGGCTTGCCTGTAAGCTCGATGACTTCCAGCGCGCGCACGGTACGGCGCGGGTCCTTATCTTCAATGATGGCCGCGGCTGCCGGGTCCACGCTGGCAAGCTCTGCGTGCAAGGCATCGGTACCAATCTCTTGGCGCCGGGCTTCCCAGCGAGCGCGCACCTGCGGATCAGTGGGCGGGAATTGCCAATCATCCACGAGTGATTGGACATAAAGCATGGAGCCGCCCACCAAGATCGGAGTCTTGCCACGCGCTCGAATACTCTCGATATCCGCGATGGCAGCGGACTGATAGCGTGCTACCGACGCCGTTTCCGTCACGTCCCACACATCGAGCTGATGGTGTGGGATACCTTCGCGTTCCTCCATCGTTAGCTTGGCGGTGCCGATGTCCATGCCACGGTAGAGCTGCATCGAATCAACGTTGACAACTTCCCCGTCAAGCTCGTGTGCAAGAGCTACGCCGAGAGCCGACTTTCCGGAGGCCGTCGGGCCAACCACTGCAATGGGGGTTGGTGCGTGCGGGTGAGTATGAGTCATCAGCACTGCCACCCCGCCACATAGCGCCCTACCCCGAGGGTTGAATCCGCTGCCCGAAGCTCCGCGTGCCGTGGGTGCACGCCTGCCAGCTGTGCCCAGAGGTTCGTCTCGAGCACACCTGCGGACCGCAGACGTGCCTCGTCGCAGTGTGCTTCCCCGCCGGCAAGAACGCTTTCGCACCACAGGTGGGCATCCCGTGCGCCGTCGACGAGGGCTAGTGGCGCGCGTTTGGTCAGGCCTGCTGAGCCATCAACACAGACAACGGTCAGGCGGGCGGGACGGACCTCACCGAGTTCAGCGCGGGAATCTTCCACCACGAAGCCTGGTTCATCGGGTGTGTGGGCAAGCGCGCGACAAAGCACGTAGCGGGCCATGATTTCTGGCAGAAAGTTGCCTCCGCCGACGTCGACCTGCGGCGCTCCCCATGCTCGCAAGCTTCCCGTATGCTCGGTGCTCCACCGAGTATCACGCGATCCCACGATATCTACCTTGAGAGGGCCTCCGCCGCTTATGCGTGCGGCATCGCGAGCGAGCTCGCAGGCCGCGCCGAGCAGCGCGCGCGAAGCGTCATCGCCGGGAGAGAGTTCTTCCGCCAGAGCCGGGGAGGCTGGCATAACCATGAGATTCTGCATCAACTCCCATCCTATAAGGTTTGTTTTTCGGGGTTAACACGCGGCTGCACGGCGGAAACGGTAGTGTTGTGTCACATAAGTTTTGGCAGCCGTGTCGCGCGGCGCGATAGTACCGAAGGTGGTTTCCTACCATGTCCGCTATTCCTTCTCCTGGAGCCATGCCCCGCAAGGGCGCTCGTCCCGGCCCGTCGGCTTCCGCCCCCGCCGCACGACCGGTGCAGCCGGCAAAGAATGATCCCGCTAAATGGGGCCGCGTTGATGCTGATGGTTCGGTCTTTGTGAAGTCGCCCGAAGGTGAACGCAAGATCGGCGAATGGCAGGCAGGCACCCCAGAAGAAGGCTTGGCGCACTTTGGCGCCCGCTACGACGATCTGTCTACCGAAATCGAGCTGCTGGAATCCCGCCTGCAGGCGCATCCGGACGATGCAGCGTCGATCAAATCAACCGCGGCAGAGCTCCGGGACTCCCTGCCCACGCAGGCAGTGATTGGTGATATTGCCGCCTTGGACAAGCGCCTGAGCACCGTCATTGAGCATTCCGTGGAGGCCGGCGAGCAGGCGCAGGCTAACAAGGCTCGCCGCCGCGAAGAGGCAATCGCCAAGAAGGAAAAGCTGGCGGCCGAGGCCGAGGACATCGCCGCCAACTCGACGGAGTGGAAGGCCGCCGGCGACCGCATTCGCGCCATCCTCGAGGAGTGGAAGCAGATTCGTGGCATCGACCGTCAGACGGATGATGCACTGTGGAAGCGCTATTCCCGCGCCCGCGATTCCTTTAACCGTCGTCGGGGCTCGCATTTCGCCGAGCTCGATCGCAACCGCGCTGCAGCCCGCGCCAAGAAGGAAGAGCTAGTGGAGCGCGCGGAGGCTATTAAGGAATCCACCAACTGGGGTGAAACGGCGCGTGCTTACCGTGACCTCATGACGGAGTGGAAGGCCGCTGGCCGCGCTCCCCGCGAGATCGACGATAAACTCTGGGCCCGCTTCCGTGCCGCGCAGGACCACTTCTTCAACGCCCGCAACGCGGTCAACGACGAACGGGATAAGCAATTCGCAGAAAACGCCGCCGCCAAGGACGCGCTCATTGCGGAATATGACTCCCAGATTGATCCATCCAAGTCCATCGACGCTGCAAAGGCCAAGCTGCGGGAGCTGCAGGAAAAGTGGGAAGAGATTGGTTTCGTCCCGCGCAAGCAGGTGCGCGAATACGAGTCTAAGATCTCGGCTTTGGAAAAGCGCGTGAGCGACGCCGAGGATTCACAATGGCGCCGGACGGACCCAGAGGCCCAAGCCCGCGTGGCCCAGTTCCAAGCCAAGGTGGATGAATTCACTGCACAGGCGGAGGCCGCAGACGCCAAGGGCAATGCCAAAAAGGCAGAGGAACTGCGCGCCCAGGCGCAGCAATGGCAGGAGTTCGCGGATGCCGCTGCGGCTGCTGTCAACGATAAGTAGCGGCTCCCAGTCTGAGTGTTCGTTCAGATAGTCGCCCCGCCGGGCTCGGCACACGCTGAGCCGGCGGATTGCCTCCGCAGCTTTGTCTTCGACGCTAACCTTGCCGCACAGGAAGCCAGCGGTGATCCCGCGGCCAGTGGCTCTCCACGCCGTGTGCTCCAGCGCTTGCAAGGCTCCGCAGAGTCCGTGACTTACCTTTTCGGGCTCACTACCGCTGCTATGGGCACTGCAGGAGAACTGGGGCTGCCGGTCATTTCAGCAGCCGAGCCCAGCCCAGAAATCGACTTCGACGGTTTCATCCATATCTCACTTCCTCTCTTGGAGGAAACGGACAACGCCGATATCGAATGCGTCCTCGCCGCGGATCTCTTGCCCTTGCCTGGGGAGGAACTAGAGCCAGAGGCTCTCGACGTTACGCGAGCCCTCGCCCGCGAGGCACTCCGGCTTACCCGCCAACTGGGCCGCAAGAATGCCCAGGTTGGCATGCTGTATCCGCCGGACGCGGACCATACCTACGATCCGATGTCGCAGGCCTACCTCGAACTGGGGTTTCGCCAGAAGCACGCCGAGCGTCAGATGTACGTCGACATCCAGCCCACTGCCCCAGTGCTCGGTGCGCAGGTGTGGCCGGACTATGACATCCCGAAAGAGCTTCTGGATGATGTCCTCCGCTTGCTCACCATTGCCTCCGCCGACGCCGTGTACGGTGACTTGAGCGTTGAGCCCATCGTGTGGACGCGGCAGCGCCTCAACGAAGCTTACGCCCGGCTACGCTCCCGGAAGGCTCACACGTTGCTCGTCGGCATTCTCGAGCGCGGTCGAGTCGTCGCACTCACGGAGCTGTCGCGCCACGGCGATGCAGACCCCGAAGTGTGCGAGTGGACTCTCACAGTCACCGACCGCGCCTACCGCCGGCGCGGACTGGCCACGCGCGCCAAGCAGCATGCTCAGTACGCGGTGACGCACCACTGGCCCACCGTTCGCCGGGCGTACTGTTCTGTGGCCCAAGCTGATCCAGCGATGAATGCGCTCTATGCGCGCCTCGGCGCGCATATCATCTCCGCCAGCAGCGCCTACGAGCTCACCGTGTAGAGCGGATAATCGGTGTAGCCGCGCTCCCCACCTGTGTAAAACGTTCCTTCGTCCGGCGCGGTGATTGGAAGCTGCTCCTGCCAGCGGCGAACGAGGTCCGGGTTCGAGATGGCCAAGCGGCCCACGGCCACCGCATCACCATGCTGAACCAGCTCCTCGGCTTCGGCACGCTGGGTGACCTGGACAAATCCCGAATTCAGGATGACGCGGGTGCGCCCGTTAGCGCGTGCAAGGGTGCTCAGCTCAGTAATGAGCTCACCGGTAGGCTCTGCGTGGAGGAAGGAAACATAGGCCAGACCGAGGTCTTCACTTGCACGGAGCAGCCCTCCATACGTGGCAAGCACATCCGCGGCGTCAGTTTCCTCGATGCCCTGAATATTGTGTTGTGGCGACAGCCGCAGTGCGAGACGGTCTGCACCGATCTCCTCGGCCACAGCACGGAGGATTTCCTCCACGAGGCGATAGCGATTCTCTGGGTTTCCACCATAAGCATCCTCTCGGTGATTGGAGCTCGGGGAAAGGAATTGATGCAGAAGGTAGCCATTGGCGCCATGGATCTCTACGCCATCCATCCCTGCGTCGATGGCGTTGCGAGCGGCCTGACGGAACTCTCCGATGATGCGAGGTAGCTCTTCAACGTCGAGGGCTCGGGGAACCGGACACTCTTTGCGGGACTCAAAATCTCTGACCGCAGTCCCAGAGGCCACTGCGGAGGGCGCTACCGGCTGTGCCCCTTCGAGGAGACTGGCATGAGACAGGCGCCCGCCATTCATTACCTGCATGAAAATGCGCCCGCCGGCCTCATGGACGGACTCCGTCACGCGACGCCACCCGGCAATCTGCTCTGGAGTTTCGACACCGGGCTGGCCAGGAAAGGCGCGGCTCGTCATCGAGGGGAATACGCCCTCTGTCACGATAAGGCCCATGGAAGCGCGCTGCGTGTAGTACGTCTCGTGCACATGTGTGGGGACACCGTCACGGCCTGCCCGTGAGCGGGTCAAAGCTGCCATGGTCACGCGGTTTGGCAGGGTTAGTCGTCCCAATTCAAGTGAGTCGAAGAGTGTAGTCATGCACTCCACAACACGATAGTAGGAGTGCTTATTCCTCGCCCTGCTGACGGCGGTGGCGTGAGGCGGCGCGTGAGCGGCGGTCGTCGATAAGCAGCGGGTTCTGCTCCGCTGGCAGCTCAGTCGCGGCTTCGTTTTGCAAGACACCCACGTGGTCAAGCTGCCCCGAGACTTCACGGACACGCTCAGCGGCGGCTAGCTGCTCAGGGCTGCGGCGCAACGCAACTTGGCAGTACACAAGAAAGGCCACCAACGTCGAGATAGCAACCGCGTACATGCCGATGGAAGCACCCTCAGCGGCGCCGCCGCGGTACCAGAAGCCCCATAAGTTGACGAAAAAGGAGATGGTCACCATCATCCATGCGGCGAGAGCTACAGACGTCCGCCGCGTGAGGAGTGTGGCCGTGGTCAGAATACCCACGCCACCCAACGCTAGCCAGGCGCTGACGGTCTCCATAAGCGAGATCCGGACTCCCTCAACGGTTCCTCCGACGAAGAGCGCTTCCCATCCGCGAGCCTCGCCAGCATAAGGAAGCACCAGGTACGCTACCCACGCCAGGACGGATACGATGAGCGCGTATTTGTGCTTTCCCAGTTCAATGGTCCTCGCTGCACGCTTCTCTGCCGCGACGGCGTCGCGCACCTGCTTCAAGTCATCACCCATAGGACCGGAGCCTACTCTCTTCTAACAGCCGCAGGAATCAGCCGGCGCGCTGGGCTTGCCGACGCCCGGCAGCCCCAGCCCCACCCCAATCGGAGCCGTCGTAGGTGTCTGCCCTGCCGCCGACATATCGCCGGCCTTCGTGCGGCGGCGCTCGCTAACGCCGGAGTCAGCAACCAGGAAGAAGGAGCCCGCACCCGTCACGGTGGTGTGCACGACATCACCGGGACGAATCTCCGCGGAAATGTCCTTGCCCGCAGGATCGACGGGAGCGAAGTGAACGAGGCGACCATCGCGGGCACGGCCGGTAAGGCGGTGAGTCTCGGCGGACTTACGACCACCTTCCGCCTGAACCAGAAGCTCCACACCGGAACCGACGAGCTTCGCGTTTTCCTCAGCCTGGATGGAGTCCTGCAGCGCTACCAAGCGCTCGAAGCGCTCCTGCACGACCCCCTTCGGTATCTGATTCTCCATTTCGGCAGCCGGAGTGCCTGGGCGCGGCGAGTACTGGAAAGTGAAGGCGGACGCGAAGCGGGCGCGGCGCACCACCTCTAGAGTGGCCTCGAAGTCTTCCTCCGTCTCGCCAGGGAAGCCCACAATGATATCCGTCGTAATGGCAGCATGCGGCATTTTCTCTCGCACTTCATCGAGAATGCCCAGGAACTTCTTCGTACGATAGGAACGGCGCATGTCCTTGAGCACCTTGTCCGAACCAGACTGAAGCGGCATGTGCAGCTGCGGGCACACTGCTGGGGTCTCCGCCATGGCATCGATGACATCGGACGTGAACTCTGCAGGGTGTGGGGAGGTAAAGCGGAGGCGCTCAAGCCCCTCGATCTTGCCCACTTCCCGCAGCAGCTTGGAGAAAGCGAAGCGGTCCCGCGGCAGATCCGGGTCGGCGAAGTTGACACCATAGGCGTTGACGTTTTGCCCCAACAAGGTCACCTCGGACACGCCCTGGTCCACCAGTGCTTGAACCTCTGCGAGGATATCGCCTGGGCGGCGGTCTTCTTCCTTGCCGCGCAGCGAAGGAACAATGCAGAAGGTACAGGTGTTATTGCAGCCCACGGATACCGATACCCACCCGGCATAAGCGGATTCGCGCTTTGCCGGCAGCACGGACGGGAAGGCCTCCAGGGCGTCGACGATCTCAACCTGGGCCTCATCGTTGTGGCGGGCACGCTCCAGCAATGCCGGCAGGGCAGCCATGTTGTGGGTTCCGAAAACAGCGTCTACCCACGGCGCATGGTCAAGGACTATGTCCTTATCCTTCTGCGCCAAGCAGCCACCCACCGCGATTTGCATGCCCGGGTGGTTTTCCTTCGTCTTCTTTAACGCACCCAACGTGCCGTACAGGCGCTTATCGGCGTTCTCGCGCACGGCGCAAGTATTGAAAACGATGAGGTCAGGCTCAGTGCCCTCCGGTGCCGCCGAATAGCCGGCTTCCTCAAGCAAGCCGGAGATACGCTCTGAGTCATGAACGTTCATTTGGCAGCCGAAAGTCCGCACCTCATAGGTGCGGGGCTGGGAATTAATTACGGGGGAGTTCACGGGGGGACATTCTAACTGGCCCATCCGACTACTCATAATGCCTTTAGTTCGGCAATGCGCGCATCAAGAATCTCGATGGATATGCGCATAACGAGTTCCTGGTTATAGCCGCGCCGCGCGAGCGTGCCAACGATGCGGCGCAAGAACTTGTCCCTTTCATGCCGGTCAGCGGGAACCCTCTTGAGGGTTCGCGCCTTCTTTTCAGCTACCTGGCGGGCGACAGCCTCTTCAGATTCTTCAGTGACCTGCTCTAAAGCTATGGCACGGTCGGCAGCCTCGACGCCCTTCTCCTTCAATTCCAGGTTGAGGGCCCGAGCCGATTTTCCTCGCCGGGTGTGACGCTGACGCACCCACTCCTTGGCAAAGGCTTCATCATCAACAAGCCCTGCCCCTGCTAAGTCATCGACGACAGTGTCAACGACCTCTGGCTCAAAGTCCGCAGCGACGAGCCGGTCACGCAGCTCCTTGCGGGAACGTGCCCGCTGATCCAGTAGACCTAGCGCACGGGAACGCACGGGTGCCTTCGCCGCTTCGGCTTCCGCGTCAATGAGTTGCCCGCCGGCGTCACCCGACTCGTAGGCTTCGAGAGCGTGACGTAGCTTTTCGAGCTTCTCTGGTGAAGGTTGTGGCATTGATTCCGATTAGTCGTCGTCGAAATCGACGTTCGGTACGAGATCGACAGCCTCATCCGTCAGCGGATCGTCCGCGCCCGGCACGTCCATCGCTACATCCTCGCCCGCTTCGGCAGCGGCGGCACCAACGCCGAGTTTGACGAAGATCTTCTTTTCAATCTCATCCGCGAGATCTGGATTGTCCTTGAGAAAGTTACGGGCCTTTTCCTTGCCTTGGCCCAGCTGGTCGCCCTCATAGGTAAACCACGAGCCAGACTTCTTGATGAAGCCGTGTTCGACGCCCAAGTCAATGATGGAAGACTCGCGCGAAATGCCCTCGCCGTACATGATGTCGAACTCAGCGATCTTGAACGGCGGGGAAACCTTGTTCTTCACAACCTTGAGCTTGGTGCGGTTACCAATGGCATCCTGACCATCCTTCAGGGTCTGGATTCGGCGAATATCGCAACGCACCGAGGCGTAGAACTTCAGAGCCTTACCACCCGTCGTGGTTTCCGGCGAGCCAAACATTACGCCGATCTTTTCACGCAGCTGGTTGATAAAGATGGCGGTGGTGCCCGAGTTGTACAGAGCACCGGTCATCTTGCGCAGCGCTTGGGACATGAGGCGCGCCTGAAGGCCAACGTGGCTATCTCCCATCTCGCCCTCAATCTCAGCCTTCGGGGTCAGCGCCGCGACCGAGTCAATCACAATGATGTCAATGGCACCGGAACGCACCAGCATATCGGCGATTTCCAAAGCTTGCTCACCGGTATCTGGCTGGGAAACCAACAGGTTGTCCGTATCCACGCCGAGCAGGCGTGCATACTCCGGATCGAGAGCGTGCTCAGCATCGATAAATGCGGCGATGCCACCAGTTTTCTGCGCCGATGCAATGGCGTGCAGCGCAACGGTGGTCTTACCCGAGGATTCCGGGCCATAAATCTCCACGATACGCCCACGCGGGAAACCGCCGACGCCTAATGCGATATCGATAGCTGTGTTGCCGGAGGAAATGGCTTGGATTGGCGGGCGGTCATCATCGCCCAAACGCATGACGGCGCCCTTACCAAAATCCTTCTCAATCATCGCCATTGCGGCATCAAGGGCCTTTTGACGATCATCGCCCTTGTTCGCCGTCGAGGACTTCTTCTTCGTAGCCATTCATTTCCTCACTATCGTGCGTCAGTTGTTGTGCATTCTTGCTCGTTAATACGTGCGTGTTAATGCTTGAGTGTTAATTAAAGGTGGCACCTAGTTAGACTGCCGCCTCGTGACTTTGGTTCCCAGGCTTTGACTCAATTAGCCTTTCACCCTCACCACAAGCCACGAAAGCACCCTAACGCGCTCACCGGACCACGTCCCCACAATACACACACAAGTGTTCGATTGGCCATTCTGCCGTGACGCGTGTCCAGGGCGCCAAGTCCGTTACTGGAGCACCCACGGGCCACCCTGCTCCTGCCGAGAGAAAGTCACCTTCTCAGAAGCTGGAAGAACGGCCACCTCCTCCCCTAGTTGACCACACATGTCTAGCTCGTCAAGGTCAGCCCTACTGCTCATGAATGAGGAATACCCGGGCCTTTGCACATCCCGGTAGAGCTCAACCTGCCCCGCAGCAGGCGGCACCCACTCATCGTCCTCATCACTACCACCCTGCCAGGTACCTTCGCTCGCCGCTAGGACATCTTTTTCGGAAGCACCGGGGCAAATTAAGATCACCCGTTCATACTCGGAATCAAAGATGTCACCGATCTGCATGTCCACGCTGCCAGGATCCCCCTCCTTCACCCCGGCTGCCCTATCGATATTTTCAATGACATTCGCGGAATTCATCAACGAACATCCAGTCAGACCACCTATGACCAAGCCGGAGAGAAGCGCCATTGCACCCCCGCGCACGCTTAGGTGCATCACATCGTTAAGCCGTGCTTGTCCCTGCCTATCTGCCATGCCCCGAGGGTACCCCGTTCGGGGTGATCGTGGGATCCAAAGCCCATGCTTGAACGGTGTTCAAAAGGGCTCATTTGCTGCACCGTTACCCCGCTGGATAAACTTTGGCCCATGAAAAAGAATTCCGTCGCGGCTGACATCGCGTACGTCGCGGTCTTCACCGCGCTCATCATAGTCTTTGCTTTCGTCTCCATCCCCACCCCCACCGCGGGTGTGCCCATCGTTCTCCAAAATGCCGTTATCATCCTGGCCGGCCTGGTTCTCGGCGGCCGGCGCGGCCTCTTCGTGGGCCTGCTTTTCATAGCTCTCGGCCTCGTTGGTCTTCCCATCCTGGCTGGCGGGCGCAGCGCGTTAAGTGCTATCGCCGGCCCCACGGTGGGCTACCTCGTTGGATATGTGGTCGCTCCGGCCATCACCGGTCTTATCGCCTACCGGGCGCCGCGCGGCAAGGGAGGCATGACCGCCATCCTCGCCATTGCTGCTCTTGTTGGCTTAGCTGTGCAATATTTCTGTGGAAGCCTGGGCCTAATGTTCCGCTCTGACATGTCCTTCGGGGCTGCCATCATTGCCCAAGGCCCATTCATCATCCCCGATCTCATCAAGGTCGCCGTCATGGTCATTATCGCGGTCGGTGTCCATGCAGCATTCCCCGATCTGATGGGTCGACGCGCCCAAGCGAAGTAGCTCCCGTGCCGCAGATCGATTTCCGCAATGTTTCCGTCGCCTTCGACGAAACCCCCGTACTCAAAGACATTTCACTTTGCTTGAGCGAACAGCGCATCGGCATTATCGGTGCCAATGGTGGCGGCAAGTCCACGCTCGTTCGGCTCATCAACGGACTCGGTGACCCCACCAGCGGTCAGGTAGTGGTGGACAACCTGGACGTCGCCAAGCACGGCAAGGAAATCCGACGCCGCGTGGGTTTCGTCTTTTCTGATGCCGAGAACCAGATCGTCATGCCGCAGGTACGCGATGACGTGGAGTTCTCCCTGCGTCGTCTCAAGTTGTCGCGTGAAGAACGTACCAAGCGTGTCGACGCCGCCCTCGAACGCTTCGGCCTAGGCCCCTTGGCAGAGCAGTCTCCGCACACGCTCTCAGGTGGGCAGAAACAGCTCCTTGCACTGGCCTCAGTACTGGTCATCGAACCGACCATCATCATCGCTGACGAGCCAACCACCCTGCTCGACCTGCGCAACCGCGACCGCATTCGCCGCGAGTTCGCACGTCTGGAACAACAGCTCATCGTCGTCACTCACGATCTAGACTTCCTCTCCGATTTCGATCGCGTTCTGTGCATAGACAACCACAGCGTCGTTGCCGATGGAGCACCCGAGGAGGTCATCCCCTTCTACACGAACCTTATGGAATCCCGCCCGCTCTAACTCATGCCCAAGAACATCCCACTCGGCTTCTATGTCGACGCCGATACCATCATTCACCGCATCCCCGCCGCGGTGAAGTTCCTACTACTCATTGCCTTCATTCTCGTAACATCGCTGGCGGTGCACACGATCCCTTGGGCGGCGGTGAGCCTGGCTCTCCCCCTTAGCCTCTTCCCTATTGCCCGAGTTCCTTTCCGCGTTGCGTTTGGCCAACTCGCACCGCCGCTCTACCTTCTCCTCGCGCTCGCCGCGTTCCAGTGGTGGCAGAAAGACCTGACGGCGGCTGCCATCATGTTCCTCACCATCTACGCCGCCATTAGCGCGGCGGTGCTGCTAACACTCACCACAAAGGTCTCGGAGATGATGGACTCCCTGGATCGCGCCCTGGCCCCTCTGGGGCGCCTCGGGGTCCCCGTTGAGAACATCACGCTAGCGATGTCCCTGACCATTCGTTTACTTCCCCTGATGCTAGGGACGGTCGTCGAGGTGCTGGACGCACGAAAAGCCCGGGGTGCCACGGCATCACTAACCGCCTTTGGCACCCCGGTTATCATTCGCTCGATCCGTCGCGCACGCGCCATGGGCGAGGCCCTGCAAGCGCGCGGCGTCGGAGACTAAACTTTATTCACCGCGCAGCTCACGCAGGCGAGCCTGGACGGCATCATCCTGCACGTTCGGCTGAGCCTTAGCTTCAGCCGAACCGATTGCCTGCTGGGAGTTGCCCTCTACAGCCTTCGGATTGTTCATCTCGGCGCGAATCTGCTCAAGACGGGAGTGGCCAGCCAGCTGCACACCGGCCTGCTCAATCTCATGCATTCGGTTCGACACAGAGTTCTCCGCGAGCTCCGCCTGACCCAAAGCCTTGGAGTAGCGGCGCTCAATCTTATCGCGCACGGCATCTAGGGAAGGCGTGTTGCCATTCGCGGTAAGCTCGTTCATCGAGTTAAGGGAGTCGGAGACCTTCTCCTGCATCTTGGCCTGCTCGAGCTGGGACAGCAACTTCGAGCGCTCGTTAACCTTCTCACGCAAAGCCATGCCATTGCGCTCGACGGCCTTCTTAGCCTGCTCCGCCTGCTGCAGTGCCTGATCATGCAGCTTCTTGGTGTCTTCAACAGACTCCTCCGCGGTTACCAGCTGGGCGGCAAAGGCTTCCGCTGCGTTCTCATACTCGGTAGCCTTCTGCACGTCACCCTCAGCACGGGCCTTGTCCGCCAAGCTGAGAGCGTTGCGGGTGTTTTGCTGCAGCTTTTCAATCTCACTAAGACGACGGTTGAGCTGCATCTCCAGCTGACGCTGATTACCAATCACCGCAGCGGCCTGCTGGGATAGCTCCTGGTGCTGGCGCTGCGCGTCCTCGATCGCCTGCTCGATCTGCACCTTCGGATCAGCGTTCTCTTCGATCTTCGAGTCAAAGAGAGCCATCAAGTACTTCCAGGCCTTTACGAATGGATTCGCCATAACAGAAGGTGCCTTTCTCAGCAGTTCGTTGTGTGGATAAATGGGTAATCAGAGTATTCTCTGCCTGCCTAATATTAGCGAAGCAAGGAGAGCTACGCCGCAGTTCTATAACTCGGATGCAGCTGGCGCAGTGGATGCAAGTTCCTCATCCATCGACGGCAACGCCATGTAGCCGGCCGCCTCAATGAGGACATCGGAGACGCTGACATCAAGTGCATAGCAGACAGAGGCCAGCAGCTCGGAGGAAACCTCCTTGCGGCCACGCTCCAGCTCCGAAAGATATCCCGGGGAAACGCGCGCCACACCGGCGAGCTCGCGGAGGGTCACGCCTTTATCCGCGCGGAAGGCGCGAAGCGTTAATCCGAGGGCCTCGCGCAGCAGCGGCTCAGGAGTCCGCGTCGACCGCGCCGGGGACTGGGTGGGTTTATCGAGTAGTGCAACTGAAGTGTCCATCACCCCATACAACGGCTCAGCAGTCGTACTTGTTCCCACAATCAACTAATTTTCTTCAAGAGTTGATAGGAGAAGACTCAATGCCGCCTCAACGGCAGCGAAACGAATCGCGTTGCGCCCCTCAGCAGGAAGCTCATAAAGGACGCCGCGCTTGGCGACGCCCCCGCCACCCCTCCCGCATAACCCCACGTACACCGTGCCCGCGGGTTTGCCTTCCTGGAGGTCCGGCCCGGCTACACCAGTCAGCCCTACCCCCCAATCTGCACGCGTTTCAACGACCGCCGCCTCAGCCATCTGCGCAGCAGTCGCAGCAGACACCACGCCTTGCTCCTCAAGTTCTTCCACGGTGGTGTTGAGAAAATGAGCCTTGACCTCTGTCGCATACGTCACCAGCCCACCCCGCAGCACCGCCGAGGCTCCCGGGATGCACGCCACAGTCGCAGCGGCTAGACCAGCAGTAAGGGACTCACAGAACGCCACAGTTTCACCGCGTTCGCTGAGCGTGGATACTAGTTGCGCCTCGATGCTCATTGGTTCTCCCTACGGCCATCAATGAGGTACTGGATGCCGGTCAGGACGGTAACGAAGGCGGCGGCCAACATAACGAGGAGGCTCGGAAGGTCCATCCACCCTGGCAGCGGACAAAGATACAACGCCACCGCCACAGTCTGCAGAGCCGTCTTGAGCTTTCCGCCTTGGGAAGCCGGCACCACCTTCCCTTGACGCAGCAAGAAGAAGCGCCAAATCGTAATGCCGAATTCGCGAAACAGAATCAGCACGGTGATCCACACCGGCAAAGCCCCAGTGATATTGAGGCACACGAGGGCCGCGGTCATCAGGGCTTTATCCGCGATCGGGTCCGCAATCTTGCCAAAGTTAGTGATGAGTCCCCGCGCGCGTGCAATATCGCCATCCAACTTATCCGTGAGCATCAAGAGCGCGAAGCAGAGGAAAGCCCACCATTCATGGCCGGCGAGCACCAGCCAGGCAAACAGGGGGATAAAGAGGATGCGCAAACTGGTCAGGATGTTGGGCAGGTTCCAATTGGAGACCTCGGGGTTAACATCCGTAGTTTGAGATTGCTTGTGCGCAGCCTGAGAATCATTCACGCTCTTCATCCTACCGTGGCCTGCCTGCCCCTCGGGCGAGCACTACCATGGTCGGTATGAAGTATTTCGCAGTTTCCTATGAATACAATCCATCTAACCCGGTTATTGCTGAGGTTCGCCCGAAGCACCGCGAATTCATCGGCGCACTCCACGACAAGGGCCAGATCTGTGGCTCTGGCCCTTACACCGATTCCAAGGGCGGGGCGCTCATCGTCCTGCAATTTGAGGATGAGTCCGTAAAGGTGGCCGATGTCATCGCCCTCATGGACCAGGATCCCTTCTACACCGAAGGCGCTGTTACTGGGCGCGCTTTCCGCGAGTGGAATCCCGTTATTAATTCCTTCTAAATCCCCGCGGCCCGAGTTTAAGGCAGCTCGGACTTGGGAAGTTCGTCCGCCTTGCCGACGAGCTCGCCCTCCTTGTTGCGTACGATCTTGTTGCCAAAATCGTCCCAATCATAGTGGTTGTGAGAAACCACCACGCCACCCTGGGCTTGGTCGCGTTTGTCCTTCCACACTGACAGCAACACCGTAACCAGGAGGACGCCGACGATGACCAGTAGCGACACAAGGGTCGTAATCTCCGGTACTGCGCTGACATTCTCACCTCCATTGATGAAGGGCAAGTTGTTCTCGTGCAGAGCGTGGAAGAGCAGCTTGACACCAATGAACAGCAAGATAATACCCAGGCCATAAGGCAGGTAGACCAGGCGGTCCAACAGGCCATCAATGAGGAAGAACATTTGGCGCAGCCCCATGAGAGCGAAGGCATTGGTGGTGAAGACGAGGAAAGGCTCCGAGGTAATGCCGTAGATAGCTGGGATGGAGTCGAAGGCAAACATGACGTCGATCAGCCCGATAGCCGCCAAAGCAACGAAAAGCGGCGTCAGGGCGAATTTGCCCTTCTTCTCACCGGATTCCTCACGGTGGGTGAGCTTGTCACCGTGGTAGCGCGGGGTCACATGGATCACTTTGCGCAGCCACTTGACTACCAGCATGTCGTTGGGGTCGGTCTCGGGCGTCCCGTTGATCTCATCGATGAGCAGCTTGACTGCGGTGTAAATAAGGAAGATGGCAAACAGGTAGAAGACATCCGACCATGCCGCAATAATGGCCGCGCCCATCAAGATGAAGACAAGGCGGAAAACCAGCGCTAGGACGATACCGATGAGCAGGACCTTCTGCTGATACCTGCGGGGAATCTTGAAGGAGCCCATGATGAGCGAGAACACGAACAGGTTATCCACGCTCAACGCCTGTTCCGTCACCCAACCGGTGTAGAACTGTGCCGCATGTTCACTGTCCCACAGCACCCATACAACTCCGCCAAAGACAACGGCGACGGCCATGTAGAACAGTGTCCACCCACCGGATTCCTTGATGCTGGGCTCGTGGGGTGAGCGGACGTGGCTATAGAAATCGAAAACAAAAAAGCCCAAGATCACCGCGATGGTGATGGCCCAGACCCATAGTGGCACATGCATAATGAGTTATCCCTCCGGTCGACACGACAATAAAGACCGGAGGTCTCCCCCGCTAGCAGGCTCTATGCACAGTCCCGCTAGCCGGCGCGACCGGGAACTGTACCGCAGTTGCCGTGTTGACGATCGACGCCGTGGATTGGGGTACTCCCCTCCAAGACTCGTCCTATCCTACACGGAGCTTAGAACGCACCTGTGGAGGGGTTAGCGGAGATTTCTACGGTGCGGGTATCGGCTTCAGCGTCATCTACCCCGCCGGCATCTTCAGCGTCTTGGACCTCCTTCGGGGCCTCTGCTGGGTCAGCGCCCTTGATCATCCAGATGATGGTGTCGAGCTCCTCCGGCTTGACCAATACCTCACGCGCCTTGGAGCCTTCGGAAGGCCCAACCACACCGCGCGACTCCATGAGGTCCATGAGTCGACCGGCCTTGGCAAAGCCGATGCGCAGCTTGCGCTGGAGCATCGACGTGGAGCCCAGCTGGGAGGTGACCACAAGGTCGACGGCCTCCAAGAGGTCGTCCATATCCTTGCCGATCTCTTCGTCGATCTCCTTCTTCGCCTCCGAGGCCTTATCGTCCGTCACACCTTCCGTGTAGTTCGGCGAGCCTTGTGCCTTCGCGGCGTCGACAACCGCCTGCACCTCCTCGTCGGAGACGAACGCACCCTGCATACGCACGGGGCGGCCGCCCTGCGGGATGAAGAGGCCATCGCCCATACCGATGAGCTTCTCGGCTCCACCCTGATCCAGAATCACTCGAGAGTCCGTAAGCGAGGACGTCGCAAAAGCCAGACGAGAAGGAACGTTGGTCTTAATAAGACCGGTCACCACGTCCACGGACGGGCGCTGCGTTGCGAGCACAAGGTGAATGCCGGCTGCGCGCGCCTTCTGGGTGATGCGGACGATGGAATCCTCGATTTCCTTCGGGGCTGTCATCATGAGGTCTGCGAGCTCGTCCACGACACACACGATGTACGGGTACGGGCGCATCTCTCGCTGGGAGCCGGCAGGAGCCTGGTATTCGCCACTGCGGACCTTCCGGTTGAAGTCCTCGATCTTGCGCACGCGGGCAGCCTGCATATCCATGTAGCGCTGCTCCATCTCCTCCACCAGCCACTGCAGGGCCGCCGCAGCCTTCTTCGGCTGCGTGATGATGGGAGTGATGAGATGCGGGATACCTTCGTACGGCGTGAGCTCCACCATCTTCGGGTCGACGAGAATGAGGCGGACGTCTTCCGGAGTCGCGCGGGTCAACAACGAAACCAGCATGGAGTTCACGAACGCCGATTTACCCGAACCGGTAGCACCGGCCACGAGAAGGTGCGGCATCTTCTTCACGGAGAAGGAGGTGTACTCGCCTTCGATATCCTTGCCCAAGCCAATCAGCATGGGGTCATGGTCGGCGCGCAGTGCCGGGGAATCCAAGACATCGCGCAGACGCACCATCTCTCGGTCCGCATTGGGCACCTCAATGCCAACTGCGGACTTGCCCGGAATCGGGGTGAGCAGGCGCAGGTTATCCGTCGCGACGGCGTAGGCCAGGTTGGACTGCAGGTTTGTAATCTTCGAGACCTTGACGCCAGGGCCCAGCTCGATCTCATAGCGCGTGACTGTCGGACCACGACTAAAACCGGTGACCTGGGCATCGACCTTGAATTCTTCGAAGACCTCGGTGATGGCCTCGATGATGCGATCGTTAGCCTCCGTGCGTGCCTTCGCAGGTTTGCCGGCGGTGAGCAGGTCCGTCGTCGGCACATCGTAGCCGCCGCCCAGGGCAGTGTCTTCCGCACCACTCGGAGCTGCGGGTGTTTCTTCGGCTACGCTCTGGGCTTCATCCTCAATCTTGGCACCCGTTCGCGCATCACGTCCGGATCGTTCCTGGAACATGCGCACTGCCTCGGAATGAGCGGCGGAGACCACGTCCTCTCCCGCTGAGCCAGCCGACGCTGCGCTTGCCGACGCCTCGGCAGCCGCCGCTCCCAGTGCTGCACCGGCGGCACCGCCGACGTCCACGCGGGGACGCTTTTTCGGTGCTGGTTTGGATACTGACTGCGGTGCCGCCTTCTGCTCCGACTGCGGAGCAGGCTCCGGTTCCGGCACGACAGGGATCTCATCTGTGTCATCGACTCGGCTATCAAGGCTTGGGCGGCCGTGCTGTACCGGCTCCTGGGATACTGGCTGTGCCGCGGAGTCAAAGGAAACCGTGGCATTCTCATCCGGCATCTGCCTCGGGGGCTGCTTCGGTGTCAGCTTCGGGCGCGGGCGCGGAGTATACGCCGGGCGTGCGGGACGCTCGCGCCCTTCGGCGATGGCGTCGATGTCCTCGCTGGCGTAGCCGTAATCGTCCGCGGGAGCGTCGTCAAGCAGCTCCTCATCTGAGCGGTTCTTCCGATCGCGGAGTCCGCCGAGGAGCGCGGAGAACTGGGCGGCCACGAAGTCATATGCCTCGCGCAGGGTGATGCCAGTGATATTGAGCGCTCCGTACACGATGAGCAGGAAAAGCAGTGGCACCGCCACATAGCTGGAGAAGGCCGCTACCAATAGCTCGCCTACTAGATACCCGATGCCACCACCGGCCTCTCCGGCGGCATTGTCCTTCCAGGTCAGCTTCGGGAGCCCAGCGAAAATATGGATGAGGCTGAGCATGCACACCACGATGAGGGCGGTGCCACCCACGACGCGCGGCTTGAAATGGCCCGCAGGACCGGACAGGTCCATCATGAGCGCGATGGCAACCGCAATCAATGCCACGGGAAGGACATAGGCGCCTGCACCAATGACGTAGCGAACAGCATTGGTGAGGTATTCACCGATAATGCCGGCGACTTGGAACCACGTTGCACAGGCAAGGATGATGGCCACACCAATCAGCACGAGCGCAACCGCATCTGGATTAGAGACACGAATGCTCTTCTCCATGCGAGTAGGGCGCTCCATAACGGTCGTCGGCATATCACCGTCGACGTCATGGGCCCGGGTCACCTTGCTCTTCGACGAAGCAGCGCCCTCTGCCCTCTTGCTAGTTTTTTTATTCTTCGCGCGTCCAGAAATTTTCCCTGGCTCCCTCAACTCGTCGTAATCATCAATTGCCCCCTCATCGTGGGGCGCATCATAAGCAGAATCGTAGAGATCCTCGTCCCGGCTTCCCGCTTCAGCTGGCTTAAGCCCAGCGAGGCCATGCCCGACTCCCCGCGCCATGCTTCCCATGCCCTTGGCGGTGGCGCCAAAAACGCTGCCGAGTCCGCGGCCAACGGCACGAAAGGCGCTGCCGGTCCTCTCCTCGGAGGTCTCGGCAGCGCGGGTTGCAGACGTCAGCGAGTAGCTTGTGCGGCCCGACGGCCGCGCCCGATTTACGGTGCGACCTCGACCGGAGGCGCGAGACGGAGCGTTCTTGACAGACATGCCTGCCACTCTAATAGCAAACGCACCATTAACCACATGCGCCACACGCGCATGCTAAAGAATTTTCGCAGTTCAGCCTACAGGCTTGACCTAACGATGGCGGAGGTATCGCCCTCGATCTCAACCCGCGCGGCCTCGCGGCCGAAAGCCCACAAAAGCAATTCGGCCACGGTGCCACGCACCCGCACCACTGCATCGCCTTGCTCCGAAACGTGCCGCTTATCCGCGGCCACGATCGGTGGAAAGCCCTGTGGTTCCAGCACGACAGGACGGCGAGAACGTGATAACAGCCGTGTGCCTAGTAGTTTCAACGGCGCAAGAAGCTCGGCGTGTGCGGCTCGTGACAAATCCCGCGGTTCAGTGTGACCATTGGCGCGGCGAAGATCCTCATGATGCACAAAGTGCTCCGCAGCATTGAACACCGAGTCCGCATAGCGCAAAGGATTCAGTCTGCCCGCTCCCCTACCCCAGGAATCAACAAGCTCCTCATATGCCTTCTGCGCACGAATCTTCCTAGCGATGTCATCAGCATGAGAAGACAGTGCCGGGATAAAAGCCCCGATCGCAGCATCAGGGCGGTTCTCACGAACCCACAAATGCGTTATGAGGTCATGGGCCGACCAGCCCTCGCACAACGTCGGTGCGTCGGGACCAAGTTCATGAAATAACGCCACCATTTTGGCGCGCTCGCTTGAGGAAAACGACATGCGCCCCAGCATACCCACCAAAGACGGGAACGCTGGGGCGCTGTTGGCCTAAAGCCTAGAGCGATTCACGGGAAGCGTGAACTTCGTCGTCGTCAGGCAGCAAGATATCCGAGTTCGTCGGCACAATGGTCGGCAGAATCACCGGCTCGCGCTTGTACTTGGAATCCATGAGCTTCGACACCTTGCGGCGCAGCTTCTGCACCATGCGGTAGGTGTCGTTCTCACCCTCCGCTGCGAGGTCATTCATGGTGTTCTCCACCATCTCAGCCACCTCGGGCACGATTCCGCGGTCATCGTCGGAGAAGCCCGTTGTGGACACCGTCGGGTGCTCGAGCAGGCGCGAGGTGCGGTTATCAATGACGCAGGTGATGGAAACAACGCCGCCAGCACCCAGGTTGGTGCGGTCCGCCAGGGTATCGGCGTCGACATCACCCATCGACACACCATCGACGTAGAGGTTGCCCACCGGGATCTGGCCGACAACTTCAGCGCGGCCGTTGCGCAGATCGACGACAACACCGTTCTGAGCCAAGACCACGCGGTCGCGGGCCACACCGGTGGAAATAGCCAGCTCCTTGTTCGCGCGGAGGTGGCGCCACTCGCCGTGCACCGGCATCGCGTTCTTCGGGCGGGCAGCGTTGTAAAGGAAGAGCAGCTCGCCCCCGTAGCCGTGGCCGGAGGCGTGAACCTTAGCTTCCTTGTTGGTGATGACTTCAGCACCAATCTGAGAGAGCATGTTGATAACGCCAAACACGGCTTCCTCGTTACCCGGAATCAGGGAGGAGGAGAAGATGATGAGGTCACCATCGCGGACCGTGATCTGGCGGTGCTCGCGGCGGGCCATGCGGGACAGCGCCGCCATCGGCTCGCCCTGGGTACCGGTGGTAATGAGCAGCACCTTGTGCGGAGCCATCTTGGCTGCTTCATCGATCGGGATAATGGTGCCGCGCGGCACCTTGAGGAAGCCCATCTTCTCCGCAATTTCCATGTTGCGCATCATGGAGCGACCGTTGAAGGCAACCTTGCGGCCGGCGGCGACGGCGGCGTCGATAGCCGCCTGCACGCGGTAAACGTTGGAGGCGAAGGAGGCGATGATCACACGTTGCTTGGCCCCAGACACCAGGCGTTTAAACGTTGCCGGAATGTCGCCCTCAGAGGCAGACACACCCGGAATGTTGGCGTTGGTGGAGTCACACAGCATGAGGTCCACGCCCTCATCGCCGTAACGCGACAGGGCCGGCAGATCCGTCGGACGATTATCCAGTGGGGTCTGGTCCAGCTTGATATCACCGGTGTGGATGATGTTGCCGGCCGGGGTACCCAGCATGACGCCAAGCGCATCCGGGACGGAGTGGTTCACTGCCCAGAAACGGCAGCGGAACGGACCGTAGTTCACATCGGACTTCTCGTTGACCTCTACGAACTTCGGCTTCTGGCGGTGCTCCTTACACTTGGCCGCGATCAGCGCAATGGTGAAGCGCGAAGCCACGATCGGGATATCCGGGCGCAGCTTCAGCAGCCACGGAATCGCACCGATGTGGTCCTCGTGTGCGTGGGTGACGACGAGCGCCTTGACCTTGTGAATCTTCTTCTCAATCGGGCCAAAGTCCGGGAGAATCAGGTCCACGCCCGGCTCACCGGAGGACGGGAAGAGCACACCACAGTCGATGATGAGCATTTCGTCCTGGTACTCGAAGACGGTCATGTTTCGACCGATCTCAGAAATACCGCCCAGAGCATAAATACGCAGCGAATCCTTCTGCTGCTTCGGCGGCTCTGGCAGACGCTTAGTCAAGTCCGCGCCCTGCATGGACTTGGGCACATTGCGGCGACCGCGGTTGTTGTTGCGGTTACGGTTGTTACGACCACCGTTGTTGCTATTGCCGTTGTTGTGGTTGTTGTTGCCGCCGCGGCCGCGACCACGGCCGCCACGGGAACCACGAGAACGGGAACGACGGTTGCCGTCGTCAGAGTTTCCAGACTCCTTAGAGGTGGCGCCGGAAGCAGCCGATTCGTTCGGCGCTTGGAAAACCGGCGAAGCCGCCTCATTCGAGGCGGTCTCAGTCTCCGAAGGCGGACCCGCCTTACGGGTTACCTTGCGGGAGCGATTACGGGATTCAGTCATTCTTAAAGGACTCCAGCCTTTTCCAAATCGTGGCGGAGAGCCTCGATCTCCTCCGCGTCAGCCGCGGTAACTGGGAGACGAGGTTCTCCAACTTCAATACCCTGCAGGCGCAGGGCAGCTTTAACAAGAGTTACTCCTCCGAGGCGACCTTGTGCCTCGACGAGCGGGGACAAAGTTTTCGCGTTAATCTCTCGTGCACGTGCAATATCGCCTTCATCGAAGGCTACGCAGAGATCAGCCAGGGCCCGCGGAGCAATATGGCCAATCACGGAAATAACGCCCGAAGCACCGAGGGCCAGCCACGGCAAGTTCAGTCCGTCATCTCCGGAGTACCATGCCAAACCGGTTTCCTGGATAAGCGGTGCGGCTGCTACAAGGTCGCCCTTGGCGTCCTTAACAGCCTTGATGTTCGGCACCTCCGCGAGGCGAAGAAGGGTCTCCGTCTCAATCGGAATGCCCGAGCGGCCAGGAATGTCGTACAGACAAATTGGGAGGTCCACGGCGTCAGCCACAGCGCTAAAGTGCGCGTACACACCAGCCTGGGAAGGCTTGGAGTAATACGGGGTCACGACCAGAAGGCTGTCTGCTCCCGCATCAGCGAAAGCGCGCGCTGCCTCAATACTGGTGGCGGTGTTATTAGTTCCCGCACCAGCGCACAACTTAGCGCGGCCGCCTACCTCTTCCTTTACAGCTGCGAACAGCTCCAGTTTCTCATCCAACGACGTCGTCGGTGATTCGCCCGTGGTCCCAGACAAAATGAGCGAATCTACGCCGTTATCAACCAAATGAGCTGCTAGGCGACGACCAGCGGACACGTCCAAGCCGCCGTCCTGGTCAAATGGAGTGACCATAGCTACGCCTACGCGTCCGAAGGTGTCGACGCCTGCCTGTGCTGTCATACCTGTGCTCATAGGCGTCAAGATTACCTGCTTTCGCCCCCATTGGCCGCATCGGGGTCGTGCGCGAGTCTCCTACTGAGTGCTTTAAGCGTAGGGACTCGAGGCCATTTCGGTACCGTCAGCCAGGGTGGTGATATGGAAGTCGTCGAAAAGCACCGGCGATTGCTCCCGCAAGAGCTTTAAACACGTGACGGCGAGCTGGCGCATCTCTGTATCGGCCTGTTCAGTCGCCCGCGCGCCAATAAAGTGACGCCACGCGCGATAGTTTCCCGTCACGACGATGCGGGATTCCGTGAGATTGGGTAATACCGCACGCGCTGCTTGTCGAGCCTGTTTCTTGCGCAGCAATGCATTTGGCTCCTCTTCCAGCTTGGACTCGAGAGCGTCAAGGAGCTCCTCGTAGACAAACCTCGCTTCGTCGGCCGCCTGCAAGGTCAACCGCGTTAGCTGTTCATCCTCCGCAATGAATTTGGGCAGAACTACCTCGGCTTCCTCGGAATGCACAAAGCGCTGCGAGAGCTGCGAGAAGGAGAAATGACGGTGGCGAACCAGCTCATGCGACGCCGACCGCGACAGTCCCCGTATATAGAGCGTCGCCGTGGCATGCTCCAGCAATGCATCGTGGCCTACCTCCAGAATGTGGTGCAGATAGGCCTGATTTGAGGCGGTACGGGGATTCGGCTTGTCGAAGGACTCATAACAGGCGCGCCCGGCAAATTCGACTAGAGCCTCGCTTTCCGACGCCCCCTCATCAACCTCCCAGTCCACTCCTCGCGGCGCATGGAAAGCGGTTGCCGCAATGAGCTGGACATCAAGCTCAGAGACTTTTGCCATTACAGCCCCAAGTACTTCTCAAGTCCCACGGTCAAGCCTGGGTGGGATGCAATTTCTCGTACACCCAGCAGAACACCGGGGGTAAAGGAAGAGCGGTCATAGGAATCCTGACGGATGGTCAAGGACTGGCCTTGAGTGCCGAAGATAACTTCTTCATGAGCCACCATTCCCTGCATACGGACTGCGTGGACGTGAACACCATCGACGTCTGCGCCGCGCGCTCCATCGAGAGACTGCTCGGTCTTGTCCGGCATAGCGTCCAAGCCTGCCTCCTGGCGAGCCTTTGCAATGCCCTGCGCAGTATGGACCGCAGTACCGGACGGCGCATCGAGCTTGTTCGGGTGGTGGTATTCGACTACCTCGGCACTGTCAAAGAACTTCGCCGCCTGTGCGGCAAACACCATGGTCAGTACAGCTGAAATAGCGAAGTTCGGGGCGATGAGAACGTTGCCGGCGCCCTCTTTCTTAGTCCACTCCTCCACCTTGGCTAGGCGTTCTGAATCGAATCCCGTGGTCCCCACAACAGCGTGGATGCCATGTGCGATGCAAAACTCTAGATTATCCATGACCGATGCCGGCTGGGTGAAGTCGACGGCGACCTCGGCACCAGATTCAACCAGCTTCTCCAACGGGGTCTCGCGGTCGATGGAAGCAACTAGCTCCAAATCCTCTGCCGCATTAACGCCTTCCACGATTGCTTGGCCCACGCGCCCTTTAGCCCCCAAGACGCCTACCTTGATAGTCATTGACAATCCCTTCATACGTGTTCGTGCGGTTAACTGTGCCCAGTCTATCCCTGACACCGGCGAGGTTTCAGACAGGGCTCAAAAGGCTGCCTTTAATACGCATCTTCTTCCTTTCGTTGCGGACACAGGCGACACCACTCAAATCATTCGGCATCGAATGTCCTGGCTAACCCATGGTGGCTACCCCCGTTTATAGTGACGACTTGACATGAATTTAGTGCTGGCTATGGCTATGTGGGGTGTGTGGTACTAGAATCATGGTTAGAACACTTCTTCTAACTCATGTTGATCTCGGGGGAGACCATGACCACTACTGCTACACGCCCGCCTACCTTTTTCTTTTCCACCACCAACCCTAATAATCCACATGCGATGGCCCGTGCTCAAGCCCGAAGAGCCACCTATAAAACCTGGGTCGGGGCCATGCCCAGCCTCGACGCCGATATCAACACCACCGCACTATCCCTAGTGGCTGCCTGGTCACTGCCAGAAGGCCACATCAAATCAGGCCTGCGTGCTATCCACCGGCTAGAAAGTCTGCCGAAAGTCAAAGCCATACAAGACACCCACTGCCTGCTGGATATTGAATCCCTCATTGCTATCGATCAACCCATGTCAGCACTGACAGCCTTGAGCGGTGAAACCCTAGAGTTCATCGACACCCTCCTGGCTGACTTCTTTACCCCTTCTAAACCGAATCAGGCTTTTCCTACACGTAGCCAAATCAGGCGCAAAGTCCGCGATATATGTAAAACACTGGATGATTCCATTGCCTATCGGGATACCCGCCCTAAAGATACCTACCGGTTTTCCTCTAACGGCACCTCAGCGTGGTTGGAACTGCAGGTTGAAGAAGACACCGGCATGAAACTTGATGCCTTCATCCACCAGACCGCAACCAAGGAAGACATCACTGTCCCTGAGGCAGTCATCAAACTGCTTTCCGGTGAAATACAGCCACCAGCTACGGTGGTGCTCCACACCTACCAGGCCTGCGATATTGAGGATGCACCGACCTTTATTGAAGGCTTCGGCTGGCGGGCTAAACCCATGCCACATGACAAGACGCGGGATTTAACCGAAGAGATAAAAGAGGCCGATGGCTACCAGCCAGGAATCATCATGCGCAAACTTGTCGAAGGCCGCGACGGTACCTGCCGGGTCGGCGGCTGTGGCGAGCCTGCTTTTCTCAGCCAGTTGGATCACCGACACAACTGGGCCGAAGGCGGACCAACCCACCCGAAGAACCTAGCGTGTTTATGCCAAAGCCATCACAACATGAAAACCGATGGCACCCTCAAATACCTGCTCGACCCCTACAGCGGGGATGTCATCTGGCTATATGAAGACGGCACCTGGACTATTACCGAAGCCGACGGGCCCCGCTAGCACCAAAACAGAAACGCTGGGCACAAACAGTCGCCCAACACATCACCGCCACCAGAAAACGCATCCGCGAGGAAGCCCAACATTTAAAACAAGAACTCGACGACTACGCACAACAACAAGCCCAAGCCCAAGCCCAAGCCGAGGACGCGGACAACACCGACACAGATGCCAGCACCGACGACATCCCCTTCTAAACCCCGCCGTCGAATAAAACGACGACACCAATCCAGCAGAGAGTGAGGTTACCCTCGTTTAGTGGACACCCTATTTGTACGGATCTTGTGTCCGTAAGAGAGGATGTTCATTGTGAGTCAACAGCGCAAGAAGTACACGCCGGAGTACCGGCGTGAGGCCGCGAACCTGGTAATCGAGTCAGAGCGCCCAATTGCCCATGTGGCTAAGGAAATCGGTGTTTCCGCCGGGCTTTTAGGCCGGTGGGTCAAACTCGAGCGTGAACGCCGAGGAGCCTCGGATGGGATGAGTGAGGCTGATCTTCGTGCTGAGAATGCTCGTCTGCGCCGTGAGTTGGCGGAAGCCAAGATGGATAACGAGTTTTTGTCAAAAGCGACAGCCTTCTTCGCTTTGAGGCAACGCGAGCAGAAAAGTTCGAACTAATGCAGCAGGAGAAGGCGAACTACAGCATCAAGCGCATGGCACGACTATTAAAAGTATCTCGGTCTGGATACTACAAATGGGCCCATGTGCAGCAGAAACGACTATCCGGAAAGGATGATCGGGCAGCATTTTACGATGATGTTGACCGTAAGATTCATCAGATTTGGAAAGACTCCGATGAGGTTTATGGTGCTCCGCGGATCACCGCAGAGCTTGCCGAGCGCTACCACATTTCGCTTAACCGTAAGACTGTGGCGAAGCGGATGCGCATGATGGGCATTGAAGGGATTTCACCGCGTGCCTTTGTCCCGGTGACTACAATCCAAGCCAAGCGTAAGTCGAGTCTTCCTGACCTGGTCAAGCGCATGTTTGATACTGGTGAGCTCAACCGAGTGTGGATGTCAGATATTACCTACCTTCGCACCGGTGAGGGCTGGTTGTACTTGTGCGCGGTCCGCGATGGTCATTCCCGCAGAGTGCTGGGCTGGGCTATGGATAGCGTGCAAGACACACACCTGGTCGAACGGGCCCTGCGGATGGCGCATACACTGCGCGGTGATGTTCCTGATGGGCTGGTGTTTCACGCTGACCGCGGAACGCAATTTACCAGTGAGAAGCTCTGGGAGGTCTGCAGCAGACTGGGCATTGCTCAGTCTGTGGGGCGTACTGGTGTGTGCTTCGATAACGCGATGGCTGAGTCGTTCTGGTCGACGCTAAAGACTGAATTCTACGACCGTAAGCGATGGCCTACCCGTGATGCTGCACGCAAGGCCGTTGCCTACTGGATTGAAGTCGTCTACAACCGTCGGCGCCGGCACTCTGCACTCGGAATGGTCAGCCCCGTCGACTTCGAGAACCACACCGGCGCAATCAACAGCAGAAAAGAAATAGCTGCCTAACCACTAGGTAGCTCCACTACGTGTCCACGATTTGCGGGCAACCCCAAGAGGAAAGAACCCAAGAAACCAGGAACACAACCACCGTCGTCACAGACGACGACTGCACTGCCGAAGCCCAGTCAGGCTCGCCCCAACTGTTGCCATTGGAACCGGCTGGACTTAGTCATGCCGGTTAGGATGGAGTGAATGCAGATCTACATTGCCTCAGTCCCCGTCGATGATGTTGCCCTCGCTCACGACTTCTATGTCAATACGCTCGGCTTTCGAGTCAAGGACGATGTAACCCACGGAGACTTTCGGTGGCTCACGGTCACCAATGCGGAAGGCCAAGGGGATATGGAGCTCCTGCTCGAGCCCAAGGCCCATTCCGCGGCCAAGGACTACGCAGCAGCACTCAAGGCTGACGGTGTCCCCGTCACCCAGTTCCTATCCGCAGACGTGGAGCGAGAATATAGCGAGCTCACTGAAAAGTGGGAGTGCATTTCACTATGGTGCCGACCGACGTCGGCCCCTCCATCATCGCCGTCTTCGATGACACCGTAGGCAACCTCATCCAACTGGTACAGCTCAAGAAATAGAGAATAAAGAATGTCACACTTACCTTCTTCCGTCGCTATCATCGCAGCCGTTAGCGCCCTATGCGTAATGCCTCTAACTGCATGCGCGGAGCGTGGGTCAGACACGACTCCGGCACCGCAGTTCAGTGCAATTCCGTCTAGCTCCGCTGCTATCGATGGGCCGGAGCCGCCGTCCAGTGACACGCAGAATGCTCTCTCACAACAGGATGCCAATGTTGCTGCCTTTGCGGGTATGGGGACGGCTGCGATTGATGACAAACACCACATGCCAGATCGGTTGGGCGGCCTCATTCCGACGGGCGTGCGCGTAGGTGCTCACGACGGTTTCACGCGGGTGGTGGTTGACCTCGAGGGAGAAGGTGAGCCCGGCTGGTTCACCGCCTATACCGACGATCCTCGTCAGCAGGCATCAGGTCATCCAGTCGAAGTAAAGGGAAGCACTTTTCTCAATCTGGGGGTCGAAGGAACTCCGTGGCCTTCCACACCCGATCTCGAAGAAAGGTATATGAAGCCAGGAACTACTCCCGGTACTGGTGTGGTGAGCGAAGTCGTATACACGACCTCATTCGAGGCACAAACCCAATTGATCATTGGACTACAGAAGAAGACACCGTACTCAGTGACTTTCCTGGAGGACCCTAAACGCCTAGTTCTCGACTTCCAGGTTTGACGTGTGGTGAAACGATAAGGGCCCTGTCCCCAGCTAATTTCTGGGTTACAGGGCCCTTGATCTAGGAGGTCCTAGTGGTCCTAGCTAGTCCGAGGATTAGTCCTCCTCAACCGGAACCAGGGAGATTTTGCCGCGATTATCAATGTCGGCAATTTCGACCTGAATCTTATCGCCAACATTGACGACGTCCTCGACCTTCTCAATGCGCTCGTCGCCACCGAGCTTCGAGATGTGTACGAGGCCGTCACGACCCGGAGTCAGGGAAACGAAGGCACCAAAAGCCACGGTCTTCACCACGGTGCCAAGGAAACGCTCACCCACCTTCGGCAGCTGCGGGTTAGCGATGCTATTCACGCGGTCGATCGCAGCGTCAGCTGCTTCACCGGTAGCGGCAGAGATATACACAGTGCCGTCTTCCTCGATGGAGACATCGGCGCCAGTTTCCTCAGTAATGGCGTTGATAGTCTTGCCCTTCGGGCCAATGAGCTCACCAATCTTGTTCACCGGGATAGTCACCGAGGTAATGCGCGGAGCCAGGCCAGACATCTCGTCTGGACCCTCGATGACCTCAGACATCGTGTCGAGGATGGCGGCACGGGCGTCGCGGGCCTGTTCGAGGGCGTCGGCAAGCACGTGCGAAGGAATGCCATCCAGCTTGGTATCCAGCTGCAGGGCGGTGATGAACTCGGATGTACCGGCAACCTTGAAGTCCATATCGCCGAAGGCATCCTCAGCGCCGAGAATATCGGTCAGCGCCACGAACTTTTCCTTGCCGTTGACTTCGCCCGAGACCAAACCCATGGCGATACCCGCCACCGGAGCCTTCAGCGGAACGCCCGCGTTGTAGAGGGACAGGGTGGACGCACAGACGGAGCCCATGGAGGTAGAACCGTTGGAACCAAGGGCCTCAGACACCTGGCGAATGGCGTAGGGGAAGTCCTCACGGGACGGGATCACCGGCAGCAACGCGCGCTCAGCCAGCGCACCGTGACCAATCTCGCGGCGCTTCGGGGAACCTACGCGGCCGGTCTCGCCGGTGGAGTACGGCGGGAAGTTGTAGTGGTGCATGTAGCGCTTGGACTCCACTGGGGTCAAAGAATCGATCTGCTGCTCCATCTTCAGCATGTCCAGGGTGGTCACACCCAGGATCTGGGTCTCGCCACGCTCGAAGAGAGAGGAGCCGTGTGCACGCGGGATCAGATCAACCTCCACGCCGAGGTCACGGATATCGGTCACACCACGGCCATCGATCCGGAAGCCCTCGGTGAGGATCTTGGTGCGCACGATGTCCTTCATCACGGCGTTGAAGGCGTTGCGGATCTGTTTGGATGCATCGGTCTCGTCGAGGTCATCAAAGTCTTCGATGAGCTTAGCCTCGACCTGCTCCATGTACTCATTAGTGGCGTCGTCGCGGTCCTGCTTACCCGGGATGGTAAGCAGCTTCTCCAGCTTCTTGGAGGCTGCCTTTTCGACGGCCGCGTAAACATCATCACCGTAGGGCGGGAAGAGCGGAAACTCCTGCGTCTCCTTCGCTGCACGCTCCGCCAGACCTGCTTGCGCTTCACACAGGGACTTGATGAAAGGCTTCGCAGCCTCCAAGCCCTCAGCCACGGTGGACTCCTGCGGAGCCGGTGCACCTTCCTTGATACGCTCGGCTACGTTCACACCAGCGCCGGCCTCGACCATCATGATGGCTACGTCGTCCTTGCGGCCCTTCTTCACGATGCGGCCGGCAACGACCATCTCGAAGAGAGCACGCTCGTGCTGCTCGTTATTCGGGAAGGCCACCCACTGGCCCTTCGGGTACTTATCATCAGCAATCAGTGCCATGCGCACGCCGCCCACCGGGCCGGATACCGGCAGGCCAGAGAGCTGGGTGGAGGCGGAAGCGCCGTTGATGGCAACGACATCGTAGTACTCCTCCGGGTCCATGGAGAGGACCGTGACAACGACCTGAACCTCGTTGCGCAAGCCCTTCACGAAGGTTGGGCGCAGCGGGCGGTCGATGAGGCGGCAGGCCAGGATAGCTTCGGTGGAAGGGCGCCCCTCGCGGCGGAAGAAGGAACCCGGGATTTTACCCGCGGCATACATGCGCTCCTCGACGTCCACGGTCAGCGGGAAGAAGTCGAAGCCTTCGCGCGGCTGGTTAGAAGCGGTGGTCGTGGACAGCAGCATGGTGTCCTCGTCCAGGTAAGTGGTCACGGAGCCACCGGCCTGGCGAGCCAGCTGGCCCGTCTCAAAACGGATGGTGCGAGTGCCGAAATCGCCGTTGTCCAGGGTGGCGATGGCCTCGGTGATGCCGTAATCGTCGTCGATAAGAAACTCGACGGAATTGTTCGGTTGCTTTTTAGCGTTCTTAGCGCTCATGGATATAACTCTCCTTGGAGCTGTCATGGCGATCTTCGGTGCCGCCTCTTCTTCGATGTTTTCTGACAACGTCCAAGGATTTTAGCAGATGAGACAAGAAAACCCCCGCACACAAGGTGCGGGGGCCAAAAGTTAAGCGCTTAGCGGCGCAGACCCAGGCGAGAAATCAGGTCGCGGTAACGGTCAACGTCGTTAGCGGCCAGGTACTTCAGCAGGCCACGACGGCGACCAACCATGAGCAACAGACCACGGCGGGAGTGGTGATCGTGCTTGTGATCCTTGAGGTGCTCGGTCAGGTTGTTGATGCGGGAAGTCAGCAGCGCAACCTGTGCCTCCGGGGAACCGGTATCGGTCTCGTGCAGGCCGTACTCCTTGAGGATTTCAGCCTTCTTCTCGGTGCTCAAAGCCATGGAAAATCTCCTATTGTATTTCAGTCCACATGAAATGTTGCGCCATGAGGCGCTGCCCGTGACTACTGTGGACCGCAGTCAGCAAGCCGAAGTAGAAGTATAGAGGCTGCCGAGCTTCGACATCAAATCATCAACAAAGCGCGCGTCATCTACCGCAACGGCCACACGGGTGGTGGGGTTATCCAAGCGTTCCGGGTCACCGATTGTGCGGCCAGTATCCTCACACCGCAGATTGAGGTCGAGGCAGGTGACCAGCGAGGGATCGGCAGCCACAGCTACCGCTAAAGGGTCGTGGAGCCCGCAACCGCCAAGGTGCGGAGAGGTCGTCTTGTAGGCGCGAATGTAGTAGTCCACGATGTCTGCGTAGATACGACCAGTGGGTGTACCGCGCCATTGTTTCGTGTGCTCCCTGGTGAGCAACGTGCGCAGCGTGACATCGAGCCCCACCATCGTGAGGTCCTGAGCATGGCGGAATACATAGTCCGTGGCTTGGGGATCTTGGAAAACGTTGGCCTCGGCATAAGGAGTGACGTTCCCGGGTACGGTCAGCGCCCCACCCATCATCACGATGCGGGCGTTGCGGGCAAAGTCCGGGTCTTTGCGCATGGCGGCTGCAATGCTTGTCGACGGCCCCGTCGGCACGATAACCAGATCCTCGCCATGCTCACGGACCGAACGGATAAGAAAGCCCACTGCGTCCTCGTATGCCTTGCGGCGCGGCGGAGGCAGAAGTACTTCCCCAAGGCCATTGCGGCCATGGATGAAAGCAGAAATGGGAGCAACGCTAAAGCCCGGCCGCGTCGGACCGATGAAGACGGGGACATCCTCGGCGTCGAGAAGCTCGAGCAACGCCAGCGAGTTACGCACGCCCAACGCCACCGGAACGTTTCCATAGGTACCCGTAACCCCGATCAGCTCGAGATCGGGGTGCGCTAAGGCATAGGCGAGCGCAAGGGCGTCATCAATTCCGGTATCAAGGTCGAGGATGATCTTCATTTAAACCTCGCGGGCAAGAATTTCACGAACTCGGGCAACGTCACGTTCCATAGCTGTCAGGAGCTCCTCCACGGAATTGAATTTCTCCATGTCACGCACATGGTCGACGAAATGCACGGTGGCTTCGTGGCCGTAAAGGTCAGCGTCGCGGTCCAGTACGAAGGACTCCACCGAACGCTCCTCGTCACCAAAGGTAGGGTTGGTGCCTACCGAAATGGCTGCGGGATAAGGAATGCCGGGCTCCATGTCACCTTCCAGAGGGGCGCCGGTGGGCTCAACCACGAACCAGCCCGCGTAGACGCCATCGGCTGGAATGGCGACGGATTCCGGGAAATACTGGTTAGCGGTTGGGAAACCAAGCTCCTTTCCACCACGTCCTGCACCACGCACAACGGGCCCAGTCACCGTGAAATGACGCCCCAGCGCCCAATTGGCGCGCGCAATATCGCCCTTGGCAAGGGCGGCGCGAATGTTGGTGGAGCAGATGCGCTCGCCGTCGTCGTCAAGCAAGGGCACGATGTCAACGCCGAAGCCGAACTCAGCGCCGAATTCCGCCAGCGCCTCCGCGGTGCCGGACGCGCCCGCGCCAAAGGTGAAGTTCTCCCCCACCACGACGTGCTCTGTGTGCAAACGCTCCACCAGGAGATCCGTCACATAGTCGCGCGGCTCGACGCCCCGGAGTTCTTCGGTGAAGTCGATGACGAGCACGGCCTCGATGCCCATTTCTTCCGCCAGCTGCATGCGACGCTCGAAAGTAATCACGGAGAGAGGAGCGCGCTCCGGCAAGAATACGGAGACTGGGTGCGGATCGAAGGTCACCATGACCGCGCGCTGTCCATGTCTGTGTGCGTGCTCAACGGCCTTCCTCACGAGCTGTTGGTGCCCGCGGTGCAGGCCGTCGAAGACACCAATTGTCACCGAGGTCGGGCCAAGGTCAGTGGGGATGCTATCGATTCCGTACCAAATATCCACGGGCACCATGCTATCCCACTGCGGCCGGTGCCCTAGACTGCAGGGCATGACTGATCCGCTCGAACGTTCCGGCCTCGTGGTCGTCGACAAACCCGCCGGCATGACCTCGCACGACGTCGTGGGAAAACTGCGCCGCTTCTTCCGCACCCGCAAGGTGGGGCACGCAGGCACGCTTGATCCGATGGCTACTGGAGTGCTCGTCGTAGGCATCGAGCGCGGCACCAAGTTTCTTGCCCACATGGTGGCCTCCACCAAGGCCTATGACGCAACGATTCGTCTTGGCATGGCAACCCACACCGACGACGCGGAGGGGGAAGCAACGTGGGGCAAACCGGCAACCGCAGTGGAGGATTCCGCCATTGCGCGAGAAATTGCTGCCTTGACCGGCGATATTATGCAGCGCCCAGCAGCGGTCTCCGCCATCAAAGTGGATGGCAAGCGCGCGCATGAAAGGGTGCGGTCAGGTGAAGAGGTCGAGCTTCCGGCTCGGCCAGTAACGGTCAGCCGCTTCGATATTCTCGCTACGCGCCGCGAGGGTGAGTTCATCGACCTCGACGTCTCAGTGGCGTGTTCTTCGGGAACCTATATCCGCTCGTTGGCTCGGGATTTGGGCGAGGCCCTCGGCGTCGGCGGACACCTTACCGCGCTGCGCCGCACGGAAGTGGGCCCTTTCACGCTTGACGACGCCCTCCCTCTCGACGCCCTCGAAGACTCCCCGGAGTTGTCCTTAAGCCTCGACGAGGCGCTCGCTCGCAGCTATCCGGTTGTGGACGTCACCGATGATGAGGCCCAAGCTTTGGCCATGGGTAAGTGGCTGGAGCCGCGTGGGTTGAAAGGCACGTACGCGGCCGTCGACCCGCAGGGACGGTCGATTGCCTTGATCAAGGAAAAAGGAAAGCGCTTAGCCACGGTTTTCGTCGCGCGCCCCTCGACGCTATAACTGCCTGATTTAGCGGTCAAAGTTGAGCGCAGGGACAGCGGTGGCGACGATGACATAGCCATCTCGGATGATCCAGTGCCCAGTGATGAAAGGCACTGGGGTCGGCCGCGCCAAGAGGTAGGACACCAGAGTGCCATCGAGGCGTAAATCGATTTCGGCTTGGTCAAAATCCAGCCAGCGCCGGGTCATGGGGAACCACGTCTTGTAGGTGGCCTCCTTGGCGCAGAACAACAGGCGGTCCGGACAGGAAATACCCGCCGCTTGCAACTGAGCCAACTGCGGCATCTCCCCCGGCCGAGCGATCATCGTCAGCACGTGTTCCGGCAGGGGCTCCGCTGGTTCGGCGTCGAGCCCCATGGAGCGCACGTGCGTGGCAGGAGCTGCCACGGCTGCGCGCAAACCTTCGGTGTGCGTCATCGATCCGGTATAGCCCTCCGGCCACAGCGGCATGCCGCGCTCGCCGCGCAGAATCGGCTCGTCTCCCATGTAGTTGAGCTCCTTCAAGGCCTGGTGGGCGCACCAGCGCGCATCCCCAAACTCGGATTTGCGCACGTCCACGGCTTGGGAGACCACGGAGCGCTCTTCCGGGGAGAGATGATGATAATTGAGAAGATTGGTCATCGACTCATCCGTGCGCACATAGCAAAAACGAGCTGATTCCGGGAAGAGAGAAGGTTCAAGCATGCTCGGCCCTCCCTGTCTTCTCGTCGATGGTAAGCACTGGGTACGGCCACGGCTGAAGACCACCGTGCGCCTGCCACTCACGCGGATAGCCCAGGGACACCTCGATGTGGTCTACCCCATCGATGTTGGCGCGATTAGGCATGTGGAGGTGACCATAGATCACAGCCTTAGCGTTATAGCGCCGCGGCCAGGAGCGCGTGTGGCGGGTGCCGCACCACAAGGCCACTT
The DNA here is from genome assembly GCF_030408555.1 of Corynebacterium aurimucosum. Lineage (NCBI taxonomy): Bacteria > Bacillati > Actinomycetota > Actinomycetes > Mycobacteriales > Corynebacteriaceae > Corynebacterium > Corynebacterium aurimucosum. Next base: position 1,699,465 of record NZ_CP047048.1, read on the forward strand.
CGGGCCAACGCAAGTAGAGAGTCGGCTCCTGTACCAGCGGCCAGTGGTTGATAAGAACCGTTTCGCCCTCGACCCGTGACAGCCGCTTGATCGAATAAGCCAGGCGGTCCCAGCACCACGCGCGCACATCGACGAAGGGGGCGATGGCAAATTCATCGGTCATGACGATCTGCTTCTCCTTCGCACTCGCAAGCGCTTGTTCCACCGTGGTGCCTGGTGGACGGAAGCTGTAATCGTAGAGCGTAAACAGCGGGACCACGGTGACGCCTCCGAATACCGGAAACGGATCCTCTGGGGTAATCACGCCGATTTCCCGGCAGCCTTCAACGAGGCGATCGTATTTCGAGCGTCCCTGGTAAACGTCCTGTGACCGAGAAAAAAGCTCATGGTTGCCAGGTGCCCAAATGACCGTAGCGTAGCGGTTCTTTAGGCGCGCCAGGGTGTTAATCACCAGATCAATGCGTTCGGCGACGTCTCCCGCAACAATCAACCAATCGTTGGGATTCGGCGGGACAAGTTCATCAATGCGGTCCCCGTTCACGCGTACCGCTGCATGGAGATCAGAGACGGCCCACAGAGTGGTCATAGCGCCTCCTTCGCACGAACAGTCCTTCTACTTGTACCACAGGCTTAGACCCGTGCCCACCGCATGGAGTAAAAGCGCCCAACCACGCCCACCATGCGGATGAGGATGAATGCGGCAATACCGCCCCACACCCCGGTCAGGCCGGTGCCGAAAACAAAGGCCAACCAGACCCCGGGCAGGAAGCCGAGAAGCACTGACGCGAGGGTCAGCGTGCGGAGAAAGGCTGCGTCCCCAGCACCCAGAAGGACGCCGTCCAAAGCGAAGACAACGCCGCCGATAATGACGAGGAAAGTCATAACCCACCAGGGGCCGGAGATGACCTCTAGGACCTCCGGACTCGTGGTGAATATCCGTGGGATAAAGGCGGAGCCAAGGCCCAATACCGCTGCCAGTGCGAGGGAGAAGGACGTCGAGTAGAGCGTCACCTTGGTTCCTACCGTGCGGGCATAGCGCGCTGATCCCGCTCCCAATGCCGCGCCGGTCAAGGCTTGGGCAGCGATCGCGAGGGAATCCAGAACGAGGGATAGGAAGTTCCACATCTGCATCATGATTTGATGCGCAGCGAGCTGCGCAGTGCCGATACGTGAGGCCACGGCCGCCGCTGACAGAAACGCCACTTGGAAGCTCAGCGAACGCACGATGAGGTCACGCCCCAGCACGAGCTGCCGACGAACCACGCTCCAGCGAATCTCCCACGAGCCGGTATGCTCGCGGCGCAGCTCCGCCACGAAGAACGCCGCGATGATCCCCATGCCCAGCACCGTGGCCAGAGCGGAGCCCGGTAGACCCCAGAAGTGCACGAAAATAGGCACCGCGATGGCGCCGGGAACCATACCTGCAAGGGTGAAGTAAAGGGGCTTGCGGGTGTTGTGAACACCGCGCATCCAGCCGTTGCCGGCCATGTTGATGAGGGTAAAAGGAATAGCGACGGCGGCAATCCGCAACCACTGTGCAGTCCCTCGCGCAGTATCCGGGTTACCTGTCAACCAGGTGGCAAAGACGCCGGCAAAGAGCCACATGATGACGGCGAGCACCATTCCAACACCCACGGCAACCCACGTTGCCTGGACGCCCTCGGCGACGGCCTCCTCGCGCTTCCCCGCGCCGAACAGCCGTGACGCACGCGCGGTCGTGCCATAAGACAGAAAGGTTAATTGGGTGGTAACCACCGAATGGAGTGTGGCCGCTGCGCCAAGCGAGGCCAGATCCTCCGCCCCTAAACGGCCTACGACCGCGGTATCCAGCAATAAATACAGCGGCATGGCCGCCAGAACGCCCAGAGCCGGGACGGCGAGGCGGAAGACCTCAGCGGCAGAAACCTTCACTGGTTGCTCGGAAGCCATCTAGGACAACGCACCTACCAGCTGTGCTATAACCTCTTCGGGCCTTCCGTGCGCGGTATAACCTGCGGCTGGAATATGCCCGCCGCCGCCGAAGGTGAGGGCCACTTCCGCACAGTTGACGGCGGAGGAACGCAAGGACACCGCCCACATTTCGGGCGCCTGTTCCTTGAAGACCACTCCGATGTCAGTGCCTTTCAAGGCCCGGACATAATCGACGAAAGATTCAATCGCGGAATCGGCGTGGGAGCTGACCTCCTCATGCGGGACGAAGAGAACAGCGAGGCGGTGCTCCCCTGCTTCCTCAATCCTGAGGCCTGAGAGCACGCGTCCAATCATCTGCAGGTCATCGGCCGTGCTGGAATCCATGAGTTCCAACGCAATCTGCTTGGTGTCGAGACCATAGAGCATCAGGCGCGCAGCGATATCATGCATGGCTGGGCGCCCCCACCGGAAATTACCGGTATCGGTGACTAGGCCCGCGTACAGGCAATGCGCGATGACGCGATCGATCTGGATGGACAGCCTGTCCAGAATGTCCAGCAGCACCACCGTGGTGGACTCACATACCGGATCCACCACATTGATGGCTCCAAAACCATCGTTGGAGGCGTGGTGGTCGATGCACAGGACGCGGCCCACGGCGGCCATGTCTTCGATCTCCCGGGCCACCGAACCCGTCCGATCGATCGAGCCGCAGTCCACAGTGACATAGAGGTCATATCCCTGTGGAAGCTCATCCACCAACTCAATCTCATCCACCGTGGGGATGGAAAACAGGTTGGCTGAAATGTCACGGCGCTGGCCAATCACGGTGCGGGTCTGTTTCCCGCGCTGGCGGAGCGCCAGGGTAAGGGCGGCTGCCGAGCCAACCGCGTCGGCGTCTGGGCGCAAGTGCGTGATGATGCAAATACTGCTGGCTTGCACCAGCGCATCCACTGCGGCTTCGTAGTTGGTTCGCGACACTTAGTCCTCTTCCTCATCCGAGGTCTTGTACGGGTTCGCGTCGCCTGCGGGCCGTGCACCTTCCTTCAGCTTCGCTAACTCCGCATCGCGTGCACGGGCGCGGGCGAGCAGCTCCTCCATGTGCGCGGAAGCCTCGGGGACGGTATCAAGCTCAAAAGACAGCGTCGGTGTAAAGCGAACGGAGAGCTCATCACCCACAATCTTGCGCAATTGCCCCTTGGCCCTGGTGAGGGCTTCGGCCGCTTGATCATAATCTGGCTCGGTCTCGATATCCGTACCACGCACCGTGTAGAACACGGTGGCATCGTGGAGATCACCCGTGACCCGGGCATCCGTGATTGTCACCAGCTCAAGGCGGCGATCCTTGATTTGGCGCTCAATTGCGCTGGCAACGATTGTCTGAATGCGCTTTGCCATGCGTGCGGCGCGTGCGTGATCAACCATAGTGAAGCTCCTTTACGTACGGTTACTGGCAACTAGTCTAGGATACCGATTCTGCACCTTTCGGCTGAAATGAGGAAAGCCCAGCCAGAATCTTTCCTGGCTGGGCTTCACTACCTGAGGTTTCCTGCGCTTAGTCGCGCGGGACCTCGACCTCTTCGTAGGCCTGGATGATATCGCCTACCTGAATATCCGGGTAGGACAGAACCATACCGCACTCGTAGCCGGCGTTGATCTCGTTTGCGTCATCCTTCTCGTGACGCAGGGACTCGATCTTGGCATCGGAGGTAATGACGTTTCCGTCGCGGACCAGGCGCACCTTGCCATTGCGCTTGACCTTGCCCTCCGTGACCATACAACCGGCGATGGTGCCAACGGCGGAGGACTTGAACAGCGCGCGGATTTCTGCCGCACCGGTGTCTCGCTCCTCGTAGATGGGCTTGAGCATGCCCTTCAGAGCTGCCTCAACCTCTTCGATGGCGCGGTAGATCACCGTGTAGTAGCGGATATCGACGCCCTCAGCGTTGGCTTCCTCGGTGGCCTTGCCCTCAGCGCGGACGTTGAAAGCGATGATGATGGCGTCCGACGCCGCAGCCAGGGAGACGTTGGTCTGCGTCACCGCACCCACACCACGGTCGATGATGTTGAGCTGTACCTCGTCGTCGATCTCAATGTCCAACAGGGCATCTTCGAGGGCTTCCACGGAACCTGCGTTGTCGCCCTTGAGGATGAGGTTGAGCGTCGAGGTTTCCTTGAGCACTGCATCCAGGTCCTCGAGGGAGACGCGCTTGCGAGCCTTCGCCTGCAGAGCAGAACGCTTGCGGGCATCGCGCTGTGCAGCAATCTGGCGTGCCACGCGGTCATCCTCAACAACTAGGAGGTTGTCGCCGGCGCCTGGCACACCATTGAGACCCTGCACCTGGACCGGGCGGGACGGGCCGGCCTCTTCCACATCGTGACCGAATTCATCGAGCATGCGGCGCACACGTCCGTGTGCATCACCAACCACGATGGAATCACCAATGCGCAGCGTACCGCGCTGGATGATGACCGTAGCCACCGGACCGCGGCCGCGGTCGAGGTGGGCCTCGATGGCAGAGCCCTGTGCATCCATGTCCGGGTTAGCGGTGAGCTCCAAGGCAGCGTCCGCCGTCAGGATGACGGCTTCAAGCAGATCATCAATGTTGATGTTGTTCTTCGCGGAGATATCCACGAACATCGTGTCGCCACCGTACTCTTCCGGAACCAGTCCGTATTCAGTGAGCTGACCACGGATCTTGTCCGGGGAAGCCTCCGGCTTATCAATCTTGTTGACTGCGACAACCACAGGGATGTCTGCTGCCTTCGCGTGGTTGATTGCCTCGATGGTCTGCGGCATCACGCCGTCATCGGCGGCAACGACCAGGATGGCCAAGTCGGTGGACTTAGCACCGCGGGCACGCATGGCGGTGAAGGCCTCGTGACCCGGGGTATCCAGGAAGGTGATGGTGCGAGGACCATCCTCCAGGTCCACCGTGGTTTGGTAAGCGCCGATGCCCTGGGTAATGCCACCGGCCTCGCCGGCACCCTCGTTGGTCTTACGAATGGTGTCCAGAAGGCGAGTCTTACCGTGGTCGACGTGACCCATCACAGTAACCACTGGCGGGCGCTTCTCAAGTGCCTCTTCGCCACCCTCGTCCTCGCCGAACTGCAGGTCGAAGGACTCGAGCAGTTCGCGGTCCTCATCCTCTGGGGAGACGACCTGGACCTCGTAATTAATCTCCGAACCCAGCAGCTGCAGGGTGTCTTCGGAGACAGAAGCCGTAGCAGTCACCATCTCACCGAGGTTGAACAGCGCCTGCACCAATGCTGCAGGATCTGCACCAATCTTCTCAGCGAAGTCAGCCAGGGAAGCACCGCGACGCAGGCGCACGACCTTACCGCCGCCGTCAGGCAGACGTACGCCGCCTACCTCATGCTTCTGCTGCTCTTCAAACTCATGGCGCTTCTGACGCTTCGACTTCTTACCGCGACGCGGCGCACCACCCGGACGGCCGAATGCACCAGCGGTGCCACCGCGACGACCGCCGCGTCCACGGAAACCACCGTGGCCAGGACCACCGCGGCCGGGGCCGCCACCGCGGCCGCCGCGACCACGACCACCGCCGCCACTACCAGCGGCCTTCGACGGCATGCTGGCCGGGTTCGGGTGCGAAGGCATCATTGCCGGCGAAGGACGACGTCCACCGCTACGGTTGCCATCGCCCTGCGGGCGTGCGCCGCCCTTGCCGCCACGGTTATCACCGGGCTTGCCAGCGGAGCGCTGTCCCTTGGTGCCGCCTGGGCGAGGTCCGGGGCTCGGACGATCGCTGGAGCTACCCGTGGAGAACGGGTTATTAGCCACGCGGCGGGTGCCACCAGGCTTCGGCATGCTGCGCGGAGTGACAGCGCGCTCGCCACCCTTCTCGGTGTTCTTGCGCTGTGCTCCAGGCTTCGGTGCGGGACCCGGCTTCGGAGCGGCACCCGGCTTCGGTGCACCGCCCGGCTTGGGGGCGGCACCCGGCTTGGGGGCGGCACCCGGCTTGGGGGCGGCACCCGGCTTGGGGGCAGCGCTTGGCTTCGGGCCTGGCTTTGCCGCGGCGGCAGGCTTCTTTTCTGCCGGTTTCTTGGCAGCAGAAGCTGGGGTGGCTGCTGGCGCGTTCTTCTCCGCTGCCTTGTCCTCGCCACCCTTAGCTTCGTAGTGAGCGCGCATCTTCTTGATCACCGGGGGTTCGATGGTCGAGGATGCGGTCTTGACGAACTCGCCTTGTTCCTTCAGCGTGGCGAGTAGTTCCTTGCTGGTTACGCCGAGCTGCTTTGCCAACTCGTGTACACGTAGCTTTCCGGGCACTTGTCTCCTCTTTAATCTTTCTAGGAGCCAAGGCCGCGGAATACGGCCTGACCCCTAGTTAATGGCTATGGACTTTCATCGCTGATGCTGCTTCATGGTTGTGCGCTCATCAGTGTTCGGTCTTCCTTTTTAACTCTGGGTCGCACGGGCTGTTGCCCGCCGACTGCACCTGCTGCGTGGCAGCGAGGTACTCACGTACGTGACCTGTGTCCACGTCTGTGGACAATCGGAGCGCGCGCCTGAAGGCACGGGTCCGCTCCGCCAGCTCTACTGCTTCCAGATTAGGCCTTATCCACGCTCCCCTTCCGGGAAGGCGTCGGCCGGGATCCGGAACAACACGGCATCCTGTGGGATCACCCTTATCGGCGACAACCCTCAGCAGTTCCGTGTCGGGATGCTTTTGACGCGTAGCGATACAGGTGCGGAGACGCTGTCCTCGAGACATCCAACTCCTTAGGTCATATCGCTATTGCTGCTACGCCACAGCATTCCTGCATGTGGGCCGTTGTCTAGTCTACGCGAAAATAGGCCAAACCTTTAATTCCACCGCAGGCTGCTCGGAAAGCTAGTCCCGAGCGGCGTCGGAGTGAATATCAATCTTCCATCCGGTCAGGCGTGCTGCGAGGCGTGCGTTCTGGCCTTCCTTGCCGATAGCGAGCGAAAGCTGGTAATCCGGCACGGTTACCTTGGCCACCTGCGCTTCCTCGTCGAGGATTTCTACGCGCACGACCTTCGACGGGGCGAGAGCATTGCCCACGTAAACGGCTGGGTCTTCGTTGAAGTCGATGATGTCAATCTTCTCACCCCCGAGTTCACGCATAACGTTGCTGACGCGAGAGCCCTTCGGGCCGATACACGCACCCTTGGCGTTGAGGCCCTTGGCGTGGCCGCGAACGGAGATCTTGGAGCGGTGGCCAGCCTCTCGGGCAATAGCGATAATCTCGACCGCACCGTCGGCAACCTCCGGGACCTCCAGCTCAAAGAGACCGCGAACCAGCTCGGGGTGAGTACGCGACAGCGTGATCTGCACCTTAGCGCCGTTGCGGTTCACGCCCACGACATAGGCCTTGACGCGGTCACCGTGCTCGAGCTTCTCCCCTGGCAGCTGCTCAGCAGGCAACAGGAAAGCATCCTGGGAATCGTGTTCGGTGCCCAACTGCACCACAACGACGCCGCGCTTGTTGGCGTGGATATCGCGCTGGACGACGCCCGACACTACCGTTCCGGTCAGCTCAGAATAGGAATCATAGGTTCGCTCAGCCTCGTTCTCGCGCAACTTGCGCAGAATGGCATCGCGGACCGCCTGCGCGCCGATGCGCCCAAAGTTGTCCGGGGTGTCGTCGTATTCGCTGATGACCTCTCCGGTCTCCGGATCACTTTCGGTCACGATGACAGTGACGGCGCCGCTGTCGGCGTCGATGTCTACGCGCGACTTCGTACCTTCCGCCTTTGTCTCAGCGGATTCTGCACGGTGGTCCAGGTAGGAATACAAAAGGGCACCCGCGATAGCTTCGAGCAGGTCCTTCACAGGGACGCCGCGCTCGCGCTGAATCGTGCGGAGTGCCTCTAGGTCAATATTCACTTGTTAGTCCTCTCGGGTTGCCGAGTTCTGCTCGGCGAAGTCGAACGTCTGCATAGCCGCCTCCAGCTCCATGGCTGAAGGCTGAGCAAATTCAATTTCTACCACTGCACGGCTCAAGTTTTCCAATCGCTCGATCTGGTAACGCACCTCCTTCTTCACCGTCGTGATAAGCGCCACGGATTCTTCGTCCTCAGACAGGGCGCCGATGCGCGCGACGCGAGTGGTTCCAGGTTCCTCGACAAGCGCATATCCGACCAGCCTTCCTTGGTTGCGGCGCCAATGGCGCGGGGCGCTCAGCGGGAAGTCCACACCTGGCGTCGACACCTCCAAGGTGTAGCCCGCGCCAAAGTTGAGGGTGCCCGCTTCCTCTTGGGCATCGAAAAGCTCGGAAATCTCCTGCGATAGTTCTTCTATGAGATCGGAGCTCGGGCGCTCATCGCCATCGATGCGAATGATGACCTGAGATTTCTTACCAGCTCGCGTGGTCTTCACGTCTTCGATATCGAGGCCGCGTGCTACGGCGACGGGCTGCAGAATTTCGGTTAGTTGCGCGGGTGTTGGGAATGCCATGCGCTCTAGACTAGGTCACCCGGGTAGGGTCTATCGCGTGAACCGCCGAGTAGTTGTCCCCACCCTGCTTGTGTGCGCTGCCCCCTGGATGGGCGGCTGCCAAGCCACCGACGCGATCGTGGATTATTTTGGCCCCCACGCGGACCCCTCCCTCACCTCGCTTGCTCAAACCGCCAGTGCGGATGCTCTCGCCTTGGAAGAACTTGATGCGGATGCCGCTGCCTTGCGCGCAGAGCAAGCTGAGCAGCTCTATGAAGAAATCGAGCGACTATGCGGACGCGATGAGGAAGGAGAGACTCCACGCTCCTGTGCGGTCGACCGTGACGTTGCCCCGCGGGATTCCGCGGACGTCTCCGCCGTGTTTGACGCCGCCTCCTCATTCTCCGAAGAGAACATCAGCAACGTTCCTGAAGAATCCCGCGCCCTTGTTCTGACACAAGCCATTGCGCTTAACGCGTGGAAGAACGAGGAGCTGGCAGACGCTCCCGAACTCACAGAACAGGACCGTGAACTCGGAGTCGAGCTCCTAAAATGGGAATACCAGCAGGTCTATGCCCTCGATTTCGCGCGCTCCTATGTGTCCCCCGACCAAGAAGATCATGTCGATGAGCTTCTGCGCATTCACGAGGACAGAATCCTGCAACTTCAGCTGCAACTGGAAAAGCTCGGTCCCGTGCCGCAGCCCGCGCCCGCATACGATTCACCGGCAGGTAGCCTGCCAAAGGACGCCGACTCAGCGCGCGCATTCATCGACGAGGTCGCACACAACGACACGCTGAAGTGGACCAATGCGGCCATCACGGCGGCCCCGGCAACCCCGTGGCAGCATTGGCTTATCACGGTTGCGGCGCAATCGCACCGCTTTCATGCTGCCTAGCCGCGGATGAGTTCCGTGAGGGTCTCCACGATCTGATCGGCGGGAACTTCACGAGTCTCGCCGCCGCGGATGCGCAGCTCAATGATGCCATCAGCGAAAGCGCGGCCCAGGATGGCGATGAACGGCATACCCAAAAGCTCAGCATCCTTGAACTTCACGCCCGGGGAGACCTTGGGGCGGTCGTCGTAAAGCACCTCGATGCCTGCGCGATCCAGATCCTCCACCAGCTTCTGACCTGCCTCCAGGGCAGCGGCGTCCTTGTTCGCTACGGCCACGTGCACCTGGTACGGGGCCACGGCCACCGGCCAGTTGAGGCCCTTCTCATCGTGGCGCTGTTCTGCCAGCACGGCGAGCATGCGCGTAACACCAATGCCGTAGGACCCCATGGTCGGCACGGCGCGCTTGCCGTTCTCATCCAGAATCTGAACGTCGAACGCCTCGGTGTACTTGCGGCCCAGCTGGAAAATGTGGCCAAGCTCAATGCCGCGCTCCAGAGTCAGAGTGCCCTGACCATTCGGTGCCGGGTCCCCTTCCTTAACCTCGGCGGCCTCGATGAACTCATCCACAGTGAAGTCACGGCCGGCCACCAGTCCGATGACGTGGCGCTGCGGGGCATCGGCGCCGGTAATCCAGGAGGTACCAGAAACCACGCGCGGGTCAGCATAAACCTTCACGTCGTGGGCATTCAGGACACGCGGTCCGACATAACCCTTGACCAGGAAGGAGTTCTTCTTGAAGTCCCCCTCACCGGCGAGCTCAAACTCAGCCGGTTCAAGAGACGCCTCCAGGCGCTTTTCATCCAACTCGCGGTCACCCGGAATGAGAACGGCGGCCAGCTCCCATTCCTTCTCTTCTTCCGTGGCTGCGGGGGCGGCCACCTTGATCATCATGCACTTGAGGGTGTCCGCGGCGGTGACTTCGCGGCCGTCGACAGTAATGCCGGCACCCTTAGCCCACTCCACCAGAGACTCAATGGTCTCGGATTTCGGAGTCTCATGCTCCTGTGCCTCCGGCAGGCCGTCGAAGGGGATTTCCTCCGGAGCCTGAGTGACCACGGCCTCCACGTTGGCAGCGTAATCGCCCTCGGTGGCGCGCACGAAGGTATCTTCGCCTACCTCAGACACGGCAAGGAATTCCTCAGAGGCCGAACCGCCCATCGCACCAGAAGTGGCCTTGCAGATCGCGTAATCGATCTCCAGGCGGTCAAAGATGTTCTGGTAGGCCTTGCGGTGGCGGGCATAGGACTCATCGAGCCCCTCATCCGTCATGTCGAAGGAATAGGAATCCTTCATGGTGAACTCGCGGCCGCGCAGCACGCCCGCACGCGGGCGCTCCTCATCGCGGTACTTCGTCTGGATCTGGTACAGCGTGACCGGGAAATCCTTGTACGAGGAGTACATATCCTTCACCGCAGTGGTGAACATCTCCTCGTGGGTCGGGCCCAGCAACATGTCCGCACCCTTGCGGTCCTTCAGACGGAACAGATTATCGCCGTATTCCGTCCAGCGGTTCGACTCCTCATAAGGCTCGCGCGGCAGCAGCGCCGGGAAGAGCATCTCCTGGCCGCCGATGGCGTTCATCTCCTGACGGATAACGTCTTCAATCTTGCGCATGGCACGCAGCCCCAGTGGCAGCCAGGTGTACACACCCGGCGCGACACGGCGCACATAACCTGCGCGAACGAGAAGCTTGTGGCTGGGGACTTCGGCATCAGCCGGATCCTCACGAAGAGTGCGGAGGAAAAGCTCAGAAAGACGTGTAATCATGGTTGCTCAGTCTACATCGCTAGCATGTAGCCATGCTGATCATCCTCCCTCCTTCTGAGACCAAAGCACACGGCGGCAGCGGCGCGGCCCTGAACTGGGACGAGCTTTCCTTTCCCGCGCTGAACCCGATCCGCCGAGAAATTGCTGCAGAGTTGTCGTCCCTCGACGTCGATGAAGCGCTGGAGGTGCTCAAGCTCTCTGAGAAGTTGCGTGGGGAAGCCGAGTCCAACCGCGAGTTGGCTTCCTCCCCCACCATGCCCGCGCTGGAGCGTTTCACCGGCGTGCTCTACGACGCCCTCGACGCCCCCACCCTCCCTCCAGAAGCACGGAAGTACCTAGCCGTGGGCGATGCGCTCTTCGGGTTGCTGCGCGCCGATGACCTCATCCCGCACTACCGGCTCTCCGGTAGTACGAAACTGGGCGGGCGGACGCTGAAGTCTCAGTGGGGTACGGCGATCACGGATGAGCTACGCGCGCTTGTCGACGCTGGCGAGTTCCTCATCGACATGCGCTCGGGCACCTATCAGCAGCTGGGCAAGCTCAAGGACGCCGCCACCGTGCGCGTGGAGTCAGTGCAAGAGGATGGCTCCCGCAAGGTGGTCTCTCACTTCAACAAGCACTACAAGGGGGAGCTCGCTCGCGTACTCGCTTTCAAGGGCGAGAGCGTCTCCACCCTCGAGGATGCCGCCCGCGTAGCCCAAGAGTCGGGCATGAGCACCGAACTGCGCGGCACCGAGCTGGTGCTCGTGGTCTGATTTATCTATTTATCAATTTATCTGCCTGCTATATACTTCCAGCAAGACTGGAAACCCTTTTCGCCCAACTTGCGCGAACTCTCCGCTCATCTCCGAGACAGCGGAATTCTACTTACTATCGACGAGATTCAGGACGCCGATCCTCATGACCTCGAGAGCATAGCAGTCGCATTCCAGCATCTTGTTCGCGATGAACTCGACGTTTCCATTGTGATGGCAGGGCTTACCGCCGATGTTGACAAGCTTCTGCACCTGTCGGGAACAACGTTTTTGCGCCGTGCCCGGAGATTTCACCTAGGGCCTGTTAACCCGCAAGCTACGGCCAGCGCTTTCAAAGATACGGCAGCTTTGACTTCGATTGCTTTCAATGACGAAGCCGCCGACCGCGCTACTGAAGCGAGCCACGGTTATCCCTTCCTCATCCAGCTCATCGGGTACTTGGCCTGGAACGCTGCATCCCAAGCCAGTGAAACTACCGTTTCCTCAACAACCGTCGACGCAGTTCTTGGTGAGGCAATCACGGCAATGGGAACCCAAGTGCACGATCCTGCGGTACGTGCACTCAGCCAACGCCAACTTGAGTACCTACACGCGCTGGCGGACATAGCAGATGAGGCGGGGACGGCCGCCTCTGGCGCTATCGCTCACGAACTCAAGACAACGACAACATCTCTCAGTGAAGTGCGCGCGCGTTTGCTGGAGCAGGGGCTTATCGACGCCCCACGGCACGGCGCCGTTGCTCTCGCTCTACCGTACCTCCGCGATTATCTTCACGCCGACGGCGAACAAACCTACGTGGACTAACCGTGACTGATTACACCAGCGGGTTATAACGCAAACTATTGCGCTTGAGCTCGCACTCAGTGGCGATAGAGATGCCGGAAGCAATCTTTCCGCGCTCGCGAAGGCGGAACATGGCGTCCACGACGCGATCACGCAAACCCCACGGATCAATGGTGTTGATGTAGACCTTCGTGCCGCCCTCAAAGCCAGCCAAGGTCGATACCCTGAGCTTGAGCATGACGCGCCACGGCTGAGGCAGGTCCACGCTGGGCGGACGGTGGTGCCATTCTTCATTGCAGGCCACGTCCGGCCCCACCGCGGCGTGGGCCGCGTGAATCAGATCCGACATTCCACGTACTTCCTCCGGGTTCTGTTCCCACGGTTCACAGCGCGGTGACTTGGAGAAGATCTCCAGTGTGGGATAGCGGTGGCCAAATCCGGCGAAGAGCACCGCATAATCATTTTCTGCGATGACGAGGTTGCGTTTTGCCGCATAGCCCACAGCCCAGTCGTTGTACATGTTGGGGTGCGCACGCAGAATCGAATTTTCCTGGTAAGCGGCCATGCCCAGGGCGTCAATCGCGACGAGCTGCTTATGCAAGTGGTCGAAGGACGCGCCCGCCGGTGCCAGCCAGTTCTGAAATACAGCGACATAGGAGGCATAGCGGTTGCGCTGGTAGAGATCGCGCGTCGATTCCGCAGTGAAGGTTGTGAGCAGGAAGTGCTCATCGGGGCTCAGCGTGCCGGAGGAGGCTAGCTGACTATCATCGACGGCCCCATCCACGAAGTGCCGTGAGGAGATAATGACATCATGTCCGCCGCCGAAGAAACCATCGGCGAGAGCGAGCAGAGAATCGTCGTCCAGCGCGGTATCCTTGCCCGCCGCCTTGAGCTTGGTGCGCACCACGTTAAGTACGTGCAGGCGCCCAGCCTCGTCGCCTTCGTACTTCTCCTTGTGCTGAGCCAGGTCTGGGTCCATGGTGAAGCCATAGTTCTCGTGCCAATAGTCATAAGACACGATTTCAAAAAGGTTCGGAACGCGGCGAAACAGCGGCTGGGAGTTATCCAGCTCGTGGGGAAAAAGGCCGCGCTGAATCTCCCCCGAAGCCAAGATGCGGGACTTTTCCGGCGGGGTGTCCAGCATGCGCCCGGAGCAAAAAGCACAGCTGTGCGTCAAGGCATCAGGGCCCAGCGGATGCGGTTCCTTTGCCGCATGCGCAAGCGGACGGTTGCCGCGTCCTGGCACGGTCCACACCTCTGTTCCGGAGAAAGGGTTAACCTGTTTGACGGTCCCATCCGCCATGGTCTGGATAGGTTCGACGCGGCTAAAAAGTGCTTCGCTCATGCTGCCCAGCGTAGACCTCCCCACCCGCCGGTGCGACTAGACTTAGGCCTCATGCAGCACCGATTCTTTGAAGTAGATGTCTTCGCCACTGGGCCGTTTACCGGTAATCCCCTCGCCGTGGTTGCGGATGCCGATGGTTTGAGCACCGAAGAAATGCAGCGTATCGCACACTGGACCAATTTCTCTGAGACGACCTTCCTGTGCTCACCTACTGATCCTGGCGCGGACTACCGCGTACGAATCTTCACCCCGTACGAAGAGTTCCCCTTCGCCGGTCACCCCACGCTGGGCAGTGCGCGCGTCGCGGCGGAGCTATTAGGAAAGAGCGGGACCCTGATTCAGGAATGCGGTGTCGGGTTAGTCACCGTGCGCCAGGAAGAGGGCCGTTTCGCCTTCGCTACCCCACCCTTACTGCGCCACGGGGAGCTCAGTGAGGCCGAGCGCTCCGAAGCAGCCGCCGTACTCGGAATCGATGAAGAGAGCATCGTTGACTCCGGCTGGGTGGACAACGGGCCTGGCTGGCGCTTGGTCCAGCTCGAATCTGCTGAAACCGTCCGGAAGCTTCGCCCCACACCCACCCCCGGCGTCAAGGTCGGCGTGGTCGGCCTCACCGGGGATACGGAGGCGGCCTACGAGGTTCGCGCTATCACCGGGCAATTCGAGGACCCCGTCACCGGTTCCTTCAATGGCGGAGCCGCCCAGTTCCTCCGTGCCAAGGGCGCCGTTCCTGCCCGCTATACCGCGGCACAAGGCAGCCAAATAGGACGCGATGGCCGCGTCTTTATCGACGATGACGGGGACGAGCTCTGGGTTGGCGGCAACGTCCACATTCGCGTGCGCGGAACCCTGGGGTCCCGCGATGACTAAAAAGCCCCTGCCTTTTGAGCTGCACAATGATTTTGCCCAACGCCTGCCACAGATGGTCACGGCAAGCCGCGGGGAAGAACAGCCAGCTCCACGAATCGTGGCGCTCAATGAGCACCTAGCCGCCGAGCTCGGCCTCGACCCAGACTGGCTGCGCAGCGAGGACGGAATAGAGTTCCTCCTTGGCCGTGGAGCAGTCACTCCGCACGCGATGGCCTACGCGGGCTTTCAGTTCGGGCAGTATAACCCGGCAATGGGTGACGGCCGCGCCCTCCTCTTGGGCGAAGTCACCGGCCCCACCGCCGCTCACAACCCCACGGGCCTGTGGGATCTGCATGCCAAGGGCACGGGGCTGACTCCCTACTCACGCTATGGCTCTGATGGGCGCGGCACGCTGCGCTCAATGCTGCGTGAGTATCTCTTCTCCGAGTCGATGCATGCCCTAGGTGTGCCCACCACTCGGTCGCTGGCGGTGCTCGCCACCGGTCGCCCCATCCAGCGCCAGATGGTGGAAGAGGCAGGGGTTCTCGTGCGGGTGGCCGCGAGCCACATTCGTGTCGGTTCCTTCCACTTCGCCACGCACTCGCAGGTGCCTGGGCTACTGCAGCGCCTTGCCGCCTACACCAGTGAACGCCACTACCCCGGCGCCGACTTCCGGGAGCTGTTCACGCGCGTCGTGGAGACACAAGCCGCGACGGTCGCCGGGTGGATGCAGCTGGGCTTCATTCACGGCGTAATGAACACCGATAACACCACGTTATCGGGCGAAACCATTGACTATGGCCCCTGCGCGTTCATGGAAAGCTATGACCCCAACACCTGGTTTAGCTCTATCGATACGCAGGGACGCTACCGCTTTGGGCGCCAGCCCGACATGTTGAGCTGGAACCTTGCGCGATTGGCGGAGTCACTGCTTCCGCTTATCGACGACTCCCCTGACACCGCCCTCACCTGGGCTCAAGAGGCCATTGATACCTTTGGCGAGCGTTATGAGAGAGCGCGTCACCAGGAAGCACAGCGCTGCCTACAGATGCCCGAAGAGCTTTTCCAGGATTACAACGCTGCCCTCGTGCAGGCCGCCCCGGACCTCACACAAGCCAACCACAGCCTTGTCAGTGCCGCGGCGGGCGAGCCTGCGGCGGCCTATGAACTCCTCAAGGATAGACGTTTCGTTGATGCCTACTGCGCAAGTGGCCCCGACGCTGTGCTGCTCGAGCGAACCGTGCCGCGCGTGATTCCTCGGCCGCGGCTGGTCGAAAGCGCTCTGGGCGATGCCGAAGAGTTCGCCCGTCTTCTGCACGCCACCACGCATCCTTTTGATGCTGCGCCGGAGTATGAGCAGCCCGGCGGTACCGAAGGCTATCTCACCTACTGCGGAACCTAAGAACCACGAGCGCAAACAGAAGCAAACACACCACCGCCCCGAGGTCTCCGTAGGAAAGGAAACGGAGTCTCGGGGCGGCGGTGCGTCTCTATCTTTCACTGCCACGCTCCCGGTCGGTTTCTCAGGCCGACCGCCCCGCGTGGCTGGGGTTCTCTCTATCTCTCTCGCATGCGCTCTCTCAAACGCACACCATCATTATGGGGCGCTGTCCTTGGTGAAGCGTTCCGGTGCACTGAACGCTTCCTGCCAATTACTGAGAATTACCTGCGAGGGAATCGCCGACGGGGCGAAGAGCGAGATTACTTGGTGTCCAGCTGCAGAGTCTTCTGCGTGTACTCCCACATCTCGTTGTAGAGCTTCTTGTCCTTGGACAGCTTAGTTCCGTAGGAAGGAATCATCTCCTGGATCTTGTCGCCCCACTGAATCATGTTCTCACCGAAGCAGCGCTCCAGTAGCTCAATCATGACGGCTGGGGTGATGGAAGCACCCGGGGAAGCGCCAAGCAGACCAGCGATGCTGCCTTCTGGGTTGTTGATGAGGGTGGTGCCGAACTCCAAGGAGCCGAACTGCGGTGCACCCGCTGGCTTAATCACCTGGACACGCTGGCCGGCGATAACAGTCTCCCAATCAGCCGGGTCAGCGCTCGGGACGTATTCCTTCAGGGTTTCAACGCGCTTATCGAAGTCCTTGAGAACCTCAGTGACCAGGTACTTGGTCAGACCAAACTCCTGTGCTGCCACGCCCAGGTAAGAGGTGATGTTGTCCGGACGGATGGACTTGAACAGGTCCAGGTAGGAGCCCTTCTTCAGGAACTTCGGGGACCAGCCGCCGTAGGGACCAAACAGCAGGCCTTCTTCACCGTCGATGACACGGGTGTCCAGGTGCGGCACGGACATCGGCGGAGCGCCCACAGCAGCCTTGCCATAAACCTTTGCGTGGTGCTGCTTGACCAGCTCCGGGTTCTTGGAGCGCAGCCACAGGCCCGAAACCGGGAAACCGGCGAAACCAGAAACCTCACGGACACCAGCCTTGCGCAACAGGTCGAGTGCGTAACCGCCGGCACCAACGAAAACAAACTTGGCGTGGACAGCCTGGTAGTCACCGGTGTGGAGGTTCTTTGCCACCACGCGCCACTTGGAACCTTCACGCTTGATATCAACGACCTCGTGGCCATAACGGATCTCGGTGCCGGCAGCCTTAGCCGCAGTGAAGAACTGCTTAGCCAGGGCGCCAAAGTTGACGTCGGTGCCCGCATCGGTCCACGAGATGGCAACCTTCTGGGAGTTGAAGTCACGGCCCTGGGACATCAGGGGCAGCTTCTCCTGGAAGGTGGCGTCATCGTCGCTGAACTGCATGTTCGGGAACATGTGGTTATCCTTCAGCGCGTCGAAGCGGCGCTTCAGGTAATCCACCTGGATGGAGCCCTGTGCAAAGGACACATGCGGAACCGGGTTGATGAAGGCCTTCGGGTCCGTCAGGATGCCGTTGTTGAGCTGGTGGGACCAGAACTGGCGAGAAACCTGGAACTTCTCATTGATATTCATAGCCTTGGAAACATCAATGCGGCCGTTCTTTTCTGGGGTGTAGTTCAGCTCGCACAGCGCGGAGTGGCCGGTACCGGCATTGTTCCACGGGGAAGAGGACTCAAGCGCAGGGCCGTCCAAACGCTCGAAGACCATCTGCGTCCAGCTGGGCTCGAGCTCACGCAGCATGGCGCCGAGGGTGGCGCTCATAATACCTGCACCAATGAGTGCGACCTCAACCTCGTCTACTACTTGTGCTGTCTTCTTATCGGAGGACACTGTACTTATTACCTCTTTGAGTCGATGTATTCGTTGTGGTCAAGTGCCCTGCGCATGTGGGTACACAGGGCGCGGTGAGAAAGCGCTCGACGATGCTAGGAAGCAAACCGGCATACAGACCTCCCCTACGAGAGGTCCGTCAAGCATTAATTCCACTTTACGCCCCTAAATGAGAAATAGGCATTCCTGGGAAAATAAATGCCCGAATATGAAACCACTACCCCTTTTGTGGTGCAGGACAACTGTGGCTAGCGCTCCGCCCCGACGGACGCACCTGGCTGTACGGCCTATCATGAGCTCCATGACATATGACGAACTCGAATGGTCAACAGATCTCCTCGGGCCCGATTTCCAAGCCGCCACCCTTGAACTCGGCGCCGACCCTGATGGCGAGGGCGATGTGTGCGCGACGCTCGTGCGCTACTGTCCCGACACGGATGCCCACGATGACCGCCCCGCCTTGGTGTGGGTCCATGGCATGACGGATTACTTCTTCCACGATCACGTAGCGCGCTATTTCTATGAGCTCGGCTATGCCTTTTATGCTCTCGACTTGCGCAAGTGCGGGCGCTCCCGGAGGGACGGCCAAACCTGGCATTACATCAGCGATATGAAGTATTACGACACCGACCTCAACGCGGCTCTCGACGCCCTCCCCAACCAGCGTGTCGTCATCATGGGCCACTCCACCGCCGGCACCATCATCGCACTCTGGCTTGATCGCCTTCGCCGCCAGGACCGCGAACACTTCACCCGCATCTCCGGTGTCGTCTTCAACAGCCCCTGGTTGGCCATGATGGGAACGGCGGATAAGACTTATGAGGTGCTCAAGCACGTCATCTATGCCGGCGCTGCCATCGCCCCAAAATTCCCGATTCCCGGAGGCGATCTCACTGCCTACGGGGAATCTATCCATGCCGAGGAGCAGGGCGACTGGGATTTCGACCGTCGCCTCAAGCCACTGGGCGGGCACCCGAAATACCTGGGCTGGGTAGCAGCGGTCTTCCATGGCTTCGACGCGATCCATTCCGGCCGCATCAACATGGGACTCCCGCTGCTGACCATGACTTCAGGACGCTCCGAACTCAATCAGCCTTATAGCGAATCCTCTAACACCGCCGATGTTGTTGTGGACGTACGCCAGAGCCAGCGATGGGCCAAGGAGCTCAGCGCCCGTTACACGCTCCACGTTGTAAATAATGGGCGCCACGATCTCTTTCTTTCCCGCCCCGAGCCGCTGCAGGAAGCATTCTCCACCGCCGCGGAATGGTTGCGCGCCGTGGCCCCTCTTGAGACGGATTAGACTCGCCCACCTCGCGCTTTTCGGCCTGCACGGGTTGCGGCTAGGCAGCCTCTAGAATGGTCGGCATGACTTCCGCACAGCACTTTGACCTCGTCATCATCGGCACTGGGTCGGGAAATTCAATCCCCTCCCCTGAGTTCGACGATAAATCCATCGCCATCATCGAAAAGGGAACCTTCGGCGGAACCTGTCTCAACGTGGGCTGCATCCCAACGAAGATGTACGTCTACGCTGCCGACGTGGCACTCGCCGCGCGCGAGGCAACCCGTCTTGGGCTCAGCGCCCACGTGGATGCTGTGGATTGGGACGGCATTGTCGAGCGCGTATTCCACAACCGCATCGATCAGATCGCCCGCGGCGGCGAAGAGTACCGCCGTGGCGAGGAAACGCCGAATATTACAGTCTTTGATCAACATGCTCGGTTCATCGGACCGAAAACCCTGCAAGCGGGCGATGACATCATCACCGGTGACAATATTGTTATTGCTACCGGCTCACGCCCTGTACTGCCCGAACCCTATGCCAGCTCTTCCGTGCCGGTCCACACCAACGAGGACATCATGCGGCTTGAGAAGCAGCCGCGTAGCCTCATCGTGGTCGGTGGCGGCTACATCGCCATGGAATTTGCCCACGTCTTCGACGGCCTGGGGACGGAAGTGACCGTGGTCAACCGCTCGGAGAAGTTCCTCCGGTTCCTTGACGAAGACTTAAGCTCCCGGTTCAACGACATCGCACGCGAGCGTTTCGACGTCCGCATTGGCACCGCCACAGCACTAGAGGAAACCGCAGACGGTGTACGCCTAACCTTGGATAGCGGTGATGTCGTGGAGGCGGAAGCCATCCTCGTGGCCACCGGCCGCCAGCCCAACGGCGATCAGATGGATCTTTCTACCAGCGGTATTGAAATGCACGAGGACGGGCGCATCAAGGTCGACGAGTTTGGTCGCACGACCTGCGAGGGCGTGTGGGCGCTCGGCGATGTCTCCTCTCCTTACATGCTCAAGCACGTAGCCAATGCGGAGCAACGAGCGGTACAGCACAATCTGTTGCATCCTGAAGACCTCCGTCCCATGCCGCACGAGCACATCCCCGCTGCCATTTTCACCCACCCGCAAATTGCGACGGTGGGACTTACTGAGGCACAAGCCCGCGAAGAGGGCTATGACGTCACGGTGAAGGTGCAGAACTTTGGCGACGTTGCCTATGGATGGGCTATGGAAGACTCAACAGGCATCTGCAAGCTCGTGGCCGATCGTGCCACCGGCAAGCTCCTCGGCGCCCACATCATGGGCCCACAAGCGTCCACTCTTATACAGCAGTTGATCACTGCCATGGTCTACGACCTTGATATACGCGAGTTCGCTCGCTCGCAATACTGGATCCACCCGGCACTGCCAGAAGTAGTGGAAAACGCAGTTTTGGGACTAGAGTGGCAGGAGTGAAAGTTACATCGGATTGAGTGATCTTTTTCACATTGCGATTAAACTAATTTCACCAAAAGCCCTGAACCGCACTACAAGCACTTTTTAACACCAACAACATCTGTCAGCACCCTTTCAGGATTTCACCCATTTTGGGGGTGATAGCCGTGAGGGCTTAAAAGAAGACTCAAACTGACGTGCATTTTGCCTGACCGTTGGCTAGGTTAATTACAGACACCGGAACGAGCCGATACTCTCTACCGGCTCAGTGTGTTTTGGGGATACCAAAATAATCCCTATCCCTGTAAATCAAAGCCTCCTAATCTGGAGGCTTTGCACGTACGACTCTAAGGACTTTTGATATGCGTATCCGCAATGCAGCCATCGCCGGCGCTACTGCTCTCGCTGTTGCTTTCGGCGGCTCCACCGTCGCTTTCGCTGAGGACGCCAACGGCTCCGCTCAGGAGAACACCAACTCTTCCGCTTCCACCGACAACGGCTCCTCCTCCGCTGAGGACAACACCAACTCCGAGGCTTCCCTGTCCTCCAAGATTGGTGACTGGTTCTACGTTAATGAGAACGACAACAAGGGCACTGCGGCTGACGGCCGCGCCATCTTCGGCTCCTCCAAGCACGAGAACTGCGATGCTGACGAGACCGAGGAAGAGTGCACCACTCTCGGCGACCAGCCGGCTTGGGCCAAGGCTTTCTACGGCCTGGGCATCGCTAGCGCCATCGCTTCCGTAGCTGGCTTCATCGGCGTTGTGTACAACTTCTTCGTCCACGGCCCGTCCTTCTAAGACGTCTCCCTTACACACTTTTTCCGAAAGGTTTAAATTTCATGCGTAACTTCCGCACCGCTGCCGTTGCCGCTGCAACCGCCGCTTCCGTTGCTTTCGCCGGCACCTCCGTTGCCTTCGCTGCAGAGGACAACGAGACCGAGAACACCTCCTCTTCCAACCTGTCCTCCGCATACGACAAGGTCAAGGAAGACGACTCCGACGAGACCCTGTCCTCCAAGTGGGGCACCGCTACCGAGAAGGACAGGAAGGTCACCGGCGAGGACCTCTTCGGCAAGAAGCGCGCCGAGGATAACCCGCAGTGGGCTGAGATCTGGCGTGGCGGCACCTACGCTGCCCTCGGCACCGCAATTGCAGGCGCCCTGTTCGCTGCCTACAACTTCGCTGTGTACAACAACATCGTTCCGGCACACGTGCTGGACCCGATTTTCCGCCGCTAATTAAGTTGCGGGTACGCTGACTGACTCAGCGCACTTCATTAGCGCCCATCCTCGCATCGTGGGGGTGGGCGCTTTTGCATGCCTAGGCACCGATGAACTGTGGAGATACTCTAACTCTCTTAATAATTGCTGAGTGAATTGCTACAGTGGTGTGCCCGACAGGGGGATTTGGCGGCCTCAAGTAAACATCTAAGAGTGGTGCCGTTCCAGTGAATCCTGTCAATGTTTACGCTAGAATCGCTCAAGTGACTTGGGGCACCCTATAGTTACTCCAGTTCCTACGAGGTTTAAAAGGATTCACACTATGCGCATTCGCAAGGCCACCATTGCCGGTGTTACCGCTCTCGCTGTTGCATTCGGCGGCACCACCGTTGCTGCCGCTGCAGAGGGCAGCAGCAACGATTCCACTTCCAACTCTTCCGCATCCGCTGGTGAGCAGCAGGGCACCCAGAAGGCAGGCGGCTCCTCCGCACTGGGCAAGGCGCTCGAGGCTGAGAAGGAAGCCAACGGTCAGAACATCTTCGGCCAGAACTCTTCTATCTCCACCGAGCCGAAGTGGGCACAGGCCTTGGCTGGCATCGGCATCGTCGCCACCATCATCACCATCGCCGGTGGTCTGGTTGGCCCGGCACTGAACTACCTCAAGTTCGGCATGTAGTTCTCCCCTTCCCCCTTCTAACCCACTTTTTGAAAGGCTTTTCTCAAGATGCGTAAATTCCGCACCGCCGCCGTTGCTGCTGCAACCGCCGTCACCGTCGCCTTCGCTGGCACCACTGTTGCTTCCGCCGCTGAGGCCGTTGAGGGCTCCGGCCTGACCGACGCGCAGGTTCAGGAGGAGCTCAAGAAGGATGCTACTTCCTCCGAGATGTCTTCCGCACTCTCTTCTGAGGGCGAGGGCTCCCTTTCCTCCAAGCTGGGCGGCGTGACCGACGGCAACATCACCGGTAATGGTGCTGACGCCTTCGGCTCCACCAAGAACCCGTCCCAGGTTCCGCAGTGGCTGGACCTCTGGCGTGGTGGCACCATCGCTATGGTTGCCGCTGCTGCTGTTTCCTCCGCTGTTGCTGCCTACAACTACGCTGTGTACTCCGGCAACATCCCGGACTACGTTGGCCAGGCCATCAAGAACGTCTCTTTCTAGTTCACGCTTTTACTGGCAGTACAAAGCCCTCCGCCCCACCGTGTACCGCACGGGAGGTGGAGGGCTTTGTTTCTTTTTGGCAATGTTTAGGCGCCTAGCGCTTAAACGCCTGCGCTTAAACGCTAGGCCTCATCCGGCAGGGTGAGGATCTCGTTGCCGTCATCGGTGATCACGATGGTGTGCTCGAACTGGGCGGTGAACTTTCCATCCGTGTTCTGGACGGTCCAGCCGTTATCCCAAATCTCATAATCCAGCGAGCCCAGGTTAATCATCGGCTCGATGGTCAAGGTCATTCCGGGCTCGAGGATGTCTCGGTAGGTCATGGAATCGTAGTGCAGCACAACCAACCCGTTGTGGAAAGTAGGGCCTACGCCGTGCCCGGTAAAGTCAGTGACCACGTTGTAGCCGAAACGGTGAGCATAAGACTCGATGACGCGTCCGATGACGTTAATCTCACGGCCCGGCTTAGCGGCCTTAATGCCGCGCATCATCGCTTCCTTGGTGCGCTCTACCAGCAACTTGTGTTCCTCGGTGACGTTGCCGGCAAGGAAAGTAGCGTTGGTATCGCCGTGGACACCATTCTTGAACGCAGTGACATCGATATTGACAATGTCACCGTCCTCAATCACCGTGGTATCCGGGATGCCGTGGCAGACAATCTCATTGAGGGAAACACAGCAGGATTTCGGGAAACCCAGGTATCCCAGCGTCGACGGGTATGCGCCGTGGTCACACATGTACTCGTGCGCAACGCGGTCAATCTCATCCGTGGTCACACCGGGAGCCACAGCCTTTCCCGCCTCCTGAAGGGCGTTGGCGGCAATCCGGGAGGCCTCACGCATGACCTCAATAACCTCCGGGGTCTGCACGAATGGCTCGCCCTGAGCTTCCTGAACCGTGTCCTTCCACACGTACTCGGGGCGCTCAATATCCTTCGGTACCTTGCGGATTGGGGTATCTTTTTCTTGTTTCAGCATCGCGCGCTTAGTCATAACTACTCATGGTAGCCCTCTTCCCCAGTACCCGACAAAGAGCACCATGGGCGCGCTTATGAGCGCGCGCTACTGCTCTCGTGCGGGAGCAACCTCGCCGTGGCCTTCCGCGCGGAGGGCGTCCAGACGCTGCAAGAAATTATCGGTGATGTTGACCGAAATCGTCGAGCCACCACCCAAAACGACGAGTGTTGCGAACGCAATGTCATCATCCCGGAATCCGGTGAACCAGGCGTGCGAGCCGCCGTTGATTTCCGCCTCACCGGTCTTGCCGTAGACGGTCCCCTGGGCCTGCATTCCTGCGGCGGTACCGCTCGCCACTACTTGGCGCATCATGTCACGCACGTGAGCCAGGGTTTCCTCGCTGGGCGCGGAGACCTCCTCGGAAACCTTGGTTTCGCGTGACTCGATGAGCGTTGGCGTCGGGGTCTTGCCTGCCGCAACTGTCGAAGAGACAAGGGCCATGCCAAAGGGAGACACAAGGTCCAGGCCCTGACCATAGCCAGCTTCCGTGCGCTCCAGAGGAGTCTCGCCCTCGGGGACGGAGCCAGTGAGCGTCGAGAGCCCCGGCACCTCATAGTCGATGCCTAAGCCATATTGCTTGCCCACATCGCGCAGCTCTCCCTTCGGCAGGTCCGTCGAGATCTGCGCGAAGGTGGTGTTACAAGATTGCGCGAAAGCTTGGCGCAGCGGCACAGAGCCGAGTGAGAAGCCATTGTAGTTGGTCACGGTGCGCCCATACAGGTCCATGGTTCCGGGGCACGGCACGATGGAGTCTGGGGACAGGCCTTGCTTGTCGACGCCCGCCGAAGCCGTAATGATCTTAAACACCGATCCGGGAGGGAACTGTCCTTGGAGGGCAATATCGCCCTTCTTATCCGCTTCTGGAGTTTGGGCCACAGCAAGTATCTCGCCCGTCGAGGGGCGCATGGCCACGATCATGGCCTCGTACTCGGGGCGCAGATTGACCGCTTCCTGAGCGGCACGCTGGACGTCATAGTCCAGCGAAACTTTGACGGAAGGGGCTGCCTCGGGTTCGTGATACTCGACGTCGGAAAGCGCGGCGCCGTGCTCGTTGACTACCGAGACGGACCAACCATTCTTGCCGTCTACGTCTTCGGAGACCAGGGAACGCACGCGGGCGAGGATATCCGGGGCCAAACCAGTATCGCGCGTAATGAGCGCCGGTTCCTCGTTAAAGCGAATCCCCTTCTGGTTCTCCAGGACTGGGCGCAGCCGCGCTGCCTGAGCCTCATTGAGCATGGTGACCGAATAAGCGCCATCGACTTCTTCGAGATTCTTGGCGAGCTCTCCGGAATCAATGTCGGGGAAGGAATCATCCTCCCGGTACGCCTGGCTCAGCGCGCCGGATACTTTCGCGGCGACGGGGCGGGGATCGTCGACGGCGTCGGTGTCGACGACGAGCCGGTATTGCAAGCCCGGAGACATGAGTTCCACCCCATCGGAGGAGACCACACCAGCGCGTTTAGGCGCTATCGATCGCAGCTCAAGGTGCTGGTGCGCACCGAGGTCGGGGTGGATAATGCTGGGCTGCCAGCGCACGGTCCAGTCCTTATCCTTGCGCGTCAAGGCCATGGACGTGTCATAGCGCAAGGAACGATTGCGCGGCAGGGCCCACGTCACTGAATAGTGCGCAGTCGCCTTGGCTTCCTCCTGTTCAACGTCGGTCAATTCAACGTCGAGCCCCTCTGCTTGCAGGCCCGCGAAGGTTGCGTCAAGAGTGTTCGTGGCGGTCGTGCCATCATCGACAAGCTGCGCCAAGTCCTTGTTATTGCGGGTTTCCATGTCTTCCAGGAATTGCTCAGCAACTGGGCGCGCGGACACCGGCTTGGGGGTACATCCCGCCAATGACGACGCCGCGATGCTTGCCGCACCGAGCAGCGCCACGAACTTCTTCATGATTGGGCAGCGTAGCAGCCAAGGGCGGCCCGACGGCCGCCCCACACCGCAGGTGAACTACTTGGTAACGCGAACCTCAGCCTTGGCGCCTTCCACGGCTTCCAAGCCCTGCTCTTCTGCCAGACGCATTGCCTCTTCGATGAGCGTTTCCACAATCTTGGATTCAGGAACGGTCTTGATGACCTCACCCTTAACGAAGATCTGGCCTTTGCCGTTACCGGAAGCTACACCGAGGTCCGCATCGCGGGCCTCACCTGGGCCATTCACCACGCAGCCCATGACGGCCACGCGCAGCGGGAATTCCATACCGTCAAGGCCCTCGGTGACTTCGTTGGCCAGCTTGTACACGTCCACCTGTGCGCGACCACAGGACGGGCAGGAGACAATCTCCAGCTTGCGCGGGCGCAAGTTGAGGGACTGCAGAATCTGGTCGCCGACCTTGATCTCCTCGACCGGGTCCGCGGACAAGGACACGCGGATGGTGTCACCGATGCCTTCGGCAAGCAGGGCGCCGAAAGCGACCGAAGACTTGATGGTGCCCTGGAATGCGGGGCCGGCCTCGGTAACACCGAGGTGCAGCGGGTAGTCACACTGAGCGGCGAGCTGGCGGTAGGCCTCCACCATGACGACCGGGTCATTGTGCTTCACGGAAATGGCGATATCGCCATAACCGTGCTCCTCAAAGAGGCCAGCCTCCCACAGTGCGGATTCAACAAGAGCCTCCGGGGTGGCCTTG
Source organism: Corynebacterium aurimucosum (assembly GCF_030408555.1). NCBI lineage: Bacteria > Bacillati > Actinomycetota > Actinomycetes > Mycobacteriales > Corynebacteriaceae > Corynebacterium > Corynebacterium aurimucosum. The sequence goes on from NZ_CP047048.1 coordinate 1,726,148, forward strand.
CCGTACTTCTCCATGATGCGCTTGTCCAGGGAGCCTGCGTTAACGCCAATGCGAATCGGAATACCAGCATCGCCGGCTGCCTTTGCTACCTCCTTGACGCGGCCATCAAATTCCTTGATGTTGCCCGGGTTGACGCGGACAGCGGCACAGCCGGCATCGATGGCGGCGAAGATGTACTTGGGCTGGAAGTGAATATCGGCAATCACCGGGATCGGAGACTTCTGCGCAATTGCCGGCAAAGCCTCCGCATCCACCGTCTTCGGACAAGCCACGCGAACGATATCGCAGCCACTGGCGGTCAGCTGAGCAATCTGCTGAAGGGTGGCGTTGACGTCATGCGTCTTCGTCGTGGTCATCGACTGCACGGAGATGGGGTGGTCAGAGCCCACGCCAACCTGGCCTACCATGAGCTGACGCGTCTTGCGGCGCGGCGCCAAGGTGGGAGGTGGGCCGTCGGGAATACCAAGACCAATAGGGGTCGACATGTGTGCTCCTTGCTAATTGGGTTTTAACGCCCCTACTCTAGCACCGCGCACGACAGCGGGAGCAGGCAGCTAGATCACTAGCCAAACAGCCGAATTGGGTTGACCACGTCCGCAATCATGATGAGCGCACCCACCGCCATCAGAACAAAAGCCAGCGCATAGGTCACCGGCATGAGCTTGGTGTAATCCGCCGGCCCCTTCGGTTCCTTGCCCATAAGACGGCGCAGGGCATCACGAATCTTCTCGTAGAAAATGACGGCGATGTGACCGCCGTCAAAAGGCGGAAGCGGAATGAGGTTGAACAGCGCGAGGAAGAAATTGAGGGTGGCCAGCATCATAAAGAAGGAGGACCACAGACTGCGCTCCACCAGCTCGCCGCCCACGCGGGAGGCACCCACCACGGACATGGGCCCGTTGACGTCACGCTCCTGCCCGAAGATAGAAGCCACCACACCCGGAATCTTTGCCGGGAATTGGGCGATGCCCTGGACGGTGGCGTTCAAGGCATTTCCCGAATAGCGAGCGGTGGCCGGGATAGCGTCGACAAAGGAGTAGGTCTCCCTGATATCGATAATCTGGTTGGTCATGCCGATGGCGCCGACCTTCACCAGCTGCCCCTCCGCGTTGAGCCGGGTCACTGTTGCAAGCGTGATATCGAAATCACGCGGTGCACCATCCCGCTCGACGGTAAGGGTGACGGTGTCACCGGGGTAGTTCATGACGGTATCGCGAAGCTGCGCGAAGGAGTCCATCGTTTCGCCGTTGAGCGCGACAACGATATCCTCTGGTTCCACACCCGCTTCGCCGGCTGGGCCCAGCCCCTGGCAGGGTTCTAATTTGCCCTCGGCATTCTGATTCGCGGCACAGGAGATCTCCCCTACACGCGGGCGAACATCCGCGTCTGGGTTGGGCAAGCCCGTGGTCATTGCGATCATCAACAGGATAATGAATCCCAACAGCAGGTTGACTGTGATACCACCGGCCAGCACGATGATGCGCTGCCACGCCGGCTTTTTGTACATGGCATAGGGCGCTTCTTCCTCCGTGAGGAACTCATCCTGCGCCGTCATGCCCGCGATATCGCAAAAGCCACCTACCGGAAATGCCGCAAGGCCATACTCGGTGTGGCCACGTGTAAAAGAGGCGACGCGCGGCCCAAAACCGATGAAGTAACGCCGCACCCGCATCCCGAAGGCACGGGCAGTAAACATGTGGCCTGCCTCGTGTAAGGCAACGGTGATGCCGATCCCCACAGCGAAGAGGATAATACCGAGGACATGTGCCATAAACTACGGGGCTTTCTAACGAGCGAGCGAATCCACCATCGCATTAGCGCGACGGCGGGCCTCACCTTCCACGGCGAGGACATCATCGACGCTAGAGGGTACACCAGCAAACTCTGAGGCCTGCCCCACGACGTGGCTAACCACGTCCACAATTTCCGGGAAGTGAATACGGCCCGCCAGGAAAGCAGCTGCTGCCTCCTCGTTCGCGGCGTTATATACGGCAGCGTGGGTGCCTCCGGCAGCGGCCACCTCACGGGCAAGGCGGACGGCCGGGAAGGCTTCGTCATCGAGCGGCTCGAAGCGCCACTCATGCGCGGTGGAAAAGTCCAGCGCCGGCTGCGCGCCTGGCACGCGGTGCGGCCAGTCCAGTGCCAAGGAGATCGGGAGCTTCATCGACGGCGGGGAGCATTGTGCAATCGTGCAGCCATCGGTGAAGGTGGCCATGGAATGCACGATGGATTGGGGGTGGACGGTGACGTCAATGAGGTCCGGGTGGACGTCGAAAAGCAGCGTCGCCTCGATGAGCTCCAGCCCCTTATTCACCAAAGTCGCCGAATTCAGGGTGTTCATCTGCCCCATCGACCACGTCGGGTGCTGTGCTGCCTGCTGTGGGGTGACATCCCACATCTCCTCGCGTCCCCACCCGCGGAAAGGACCACCGGAGGCGGTGAGTACGAGGTGCTCAAGCTCCACGCCGCTGCCTGCGCGCAGGCACTGCGCCATGGCGGAATGCTCGGAATCCACCGGGATGATCTGGCCCTCCCCCGCCAAGCGGGTCACGATGGAACCACCGGCAACGAGGGATTCTTTGTTCGCCAACGCCAATGGTTCGCCCTTCTCCAAGGTGGCGATGGTGGCGGCCAAGCCCATGGAGCCCACAAGCGCGTTGAGGACCTTATCGGCGTCCACTGCCTTGACCAGCTCCTCGGCAGAGTCTGGACCCGAGAGCACGGTGCCACCGAGGGCGTCGGAAACGGTGCGTGCCGCATCGGGCTTGGCGACGGCCACGTGGTCAAACGAAAGGTTGAGGGCACGAGCCTGCTCAATGACGAGCTGTGGGTTGGAACCGCCGGCGGCGATACCCACGACTGTGAATTTATCGGGATTATCCGCAATAACGTCCAGAGCCTGGGTGCCAATCGAGCCAGTAGAGCCGAGAATAAGAATGCGTTGGGTATTCACCCTGTCAACCCTAGCTGGTCAACCTAAGCAAGAGTCGTGAGCGCTGCACTAGCGATAGTCGGGGGTGTTTAATCGCGGTTATCGGCAGGATCATTTAAACTACTACACAGAATAACTGGCATTTTTCGTGCGCTCGCTCGAATCAATGAGTTCTAAGCAGGGTGAGCTGCATGTACACGCAAAGGAGAGCAAGTGTCTTCCCACAAGCCGGCATCGCAGGTTTTCGACGGCGTATCCACCGATGACGTCCCGTCCGCAGGTTTTGGTTGGTCCCGGATCAGCCGCTCGGGCGTACAGATCGCTGGTTGGACGTCCGTCGTGTTCCTGCTTGCTTATAACTTTGGTAACCACAAGGGCCACGTGGAGACGATTTGGCTCTTCGCCCTGGCAATCCTGATTGCCCTTGGTTTGGTCATTTACGCTCTGCAGCCAAAGCTCTCCCAGGTACGCACCCTGACCGCCCGTAACAAGCCGGTAGGCCACGAGGAGCCGGACTGGGCATATGAGCAGAAGACTGTTCACAACGTCTACGCCTCCCTGACCGATGATGAGCTGCGCGCCCTCAACATTGAGCCCTCCCGCGTTGCTCACCTCCGCGGTGTTTCCGAAGGCCGCCACGCTGCCAAGCCGGTGACCAACTAAAGCTTCTTCGCTTTAAACGAAGCTCCCTCTCCTACCAGTTCAAGGTTTGAACTGGTAGGAGAGGGAGCTTTTTCTATCTGTCCTGCCCCCTAACTCACATAGCGATTCACCGTGGCATAGATTTCCGGCGTCCGCTCTTGTGCCCTGTTTCCGGCGAACCGCCAGACACCGGCGTAGACAAGAGCCGGAACCAGCAGCGAAACTATCATTGCGACAAACAACAGCGACCCACCTCGCTCGTAAGCGAGGACAGAGATCACAATGCCGGGAAGCGCGGGCACCCACACCAACAGCATGCCGACAAACGCAGTGAGAAAAGCACCAGCAGAATAGCCAGACTTATCGTTCCACCGGTTCTGCCCAGGAGCGGACAAGGGATAAGGGTTCAGCACGGTCAGGCCCAAGCCCACCGCCGCCGTAGAGATAAACACACCTACGGCCACAGCTGTGCACAACAAGCCCAAGGTGAAGTTCTCACTAAAGACAAGAACCACTACGGCAAGCAGAACGAACCCAAGAAAAGGAATAGTCACGTGTGCGAGGTGGCGCGCATGAAGGATGGTGCGTGGGGCAACCGGCGCCACCATGTGGACCCAATTCGATGGCCCATCGAAGCCATAATCATTAGCCAAGAGCGAAGAGAGCACGATGGCGCTGAAACAGAGCATAAAATAGGCGGTGAAATCATCGCCCCGCCACAACTGATAGAGCGTCAGCACACCAAACAGAGGCATCATATACAGCATGCCCGTTTGCCGCTTATCACGGGTGAGATAACGCAACGCGCGGGTATATTCCATCGCCGCAGGGCTGGAATAAGACCACGCGCCCAGCTCCAACTTGGACACGCCCTTTCCTGTCACCTCGCTGGCTACGTCACCACCCGCTCCCGGATTGCGCATGAGGCTGGATATCTGGCGCGACCACACCCAGCCCAGCAGGCCAAGGCTGGCCGCCGCGATCAGTAGTTGGGCTAGGGCGGTGAGGAAGTGGCCGTCGGCAAGCGCGGGCGCCCACCCCACCCCGGCACCCAACGGGGTCCAGGCCATGATGGCGCCGACCCTATCAAGCGGTGGCAAGGACTCGAGGACGCTCTGCGCTTGCAGCACGCCAAAGACCAGCAGGCCCATCACGACCATCGCCGCGATCTGGGTGCGGGATTTCTGGGAATCCGCGATGGCAGAAGCCACTTGACCAAGGCATTCGCCGAAGATGATGGTCGTCACGCACGATAAAACCATGCCCACGGCGAAGGGCGCTGCAGCCCACCCGGGCCCCGTCAGGATGAGGAAAATGCTGCCGATGATCGCATACACCAGGGAAAAGACGACCGACATGATGGCACGGGTGGTCAGCAGGCCGGCAAAGAACAAGCCCGGAAGGACCTCGCGGGGAGTCAACGGAAGTGCGCCCAGAGTTGTCGGACTCAATTGGTTCTCCCCCGCCGGCATGAAGAGAGCGAGGAGAACGTAGATGAGCATGCCGCCTGCCACCCCGACGGTCAGCGCTTGGTAACCGTGGCCCGGGGTGGTGATATCGGAATACACCATGAATGCGAGCGACAAGAGGCCGATTGCCCCGTAAATCAGCATCATGAGCCCCATCATGAGCGTCGCCGGATTGGAGGAAACGCTTCGCCACCACAGAGTGCGATGAAGGCTGAACAGAGTGGATGTCATTCGCGCTCACCTGCCGACGGGGAGCGCAGCCACCCAAACTTCGAGGCATCCAGATCCCGTCCGCCGACGGCAGCGATAAATAGATCGCTCAGGCTTTGGCCCTGGCGGACATCGTCAACGTGTCCCGCAGTGATGACTTGGCCGCCGTTGATGATGGCGACGTGATCACACAGCCCCTCGACGAGCTCCATGACGTGTGAAGACAAAATAACCGTGCCACCACGCGAGGCATAAGCGCGCAGCATCTGCTAGATGAGGCGTCCAGAGACCGGATCCACTGCTTCCAGCGGCTCATCCAAGATGAGCACCTCTGGGTTGTGCAGGACGGCTCCCGCCAAGAGGATCTTCTTGGTCATGCCGGCGGAATAATCCGCGATGCGCTTATCGGCGGCATCGGAGAGGGAGAGGGCGTCGAGAAGCTCCTGTGCACGGCGCAGCGACTCGGTGCGCTCCAGTTTGTGCAAAGCACCGAGGTAGTGCAAATACTCCGCGCCCGTGAGGCGATCAAAGACCGGTGCCCCATCCATGAGCAACCCCATGGCCTGCTTGGCGGGAATGGGCTCATCCCACACATTGTGACCAGCGATGAAGCTCTGGCCCGAATCGGGGCGCTGGAGACCACAGGCCATGGTCAGCATCGTGGTCTTGCCCGCACCGTTGGGCCCCACTATCCCGTAGATGGATCCGCGTGGAACATCCAGGTTGAGGCTATTGACAGCGATCTGAGAACCAAAGGACTTGCGCAGATCGCGCACAGCCAGAGCTTGGGTGCGCGGATCAACGGCTAAGTCCTCTCGATAAGGATGAGTCATAAGCATTAACGGTATCAAGAACCATTAATGCTTTGTCCTCCGGCAAAACTATCGTTAGGAAACTGTAAGCAAAGCCCTTAAGCGGTCTCGCGCTCATCAGCGGCAAGCTGGCCACAAGCCGCAGCGATTTCATCCCCCTTGGTATCGCGCACGGTGCACGGCACGCCTTGCGCGATGACGCGGCGAACGAACTCGTCCTGACGCGCCTTCGGGGCAGCGTCCCACTCCGAGCCTGGTGTGGGGTTGAGCGGAATGACGTTGACGTGGACCTTAGAGCCCAGTGCCGCATGCAGCTTCCGCCCCAGCATATCGGCGCGGAAATCCTGATCGTTCTTATCGCGGATCAACGCATACTCAATGGACACGCGGCGGCCCGACTTATCGGCGTAGTATTTAGCGGCATCGAGCACTTCTTCAACCGGCCAGCGGTTGTTAACCGGCACGAGGGTATCGCGCAGTTCGTCGTCCGGGGTGTGCAGGGAGACTGCGAGGGTGCAGGATAAATCCTCATCCGCGAGCTTACGGATGGCCGGTGCCAAGCCGACCGTGGACACCGTGACATTGCGCTGGGAAAGACCGAAACCCGTGAGATCGGAGCCGGTGATCTGGCGCACCGCATGGACCACGCGCTTGTAGTTGGCCAGCGGCTCGCCCATACCCATGAAGACAACGTTGCTTAGGCGCCCGCCTTCTTCTTCCATGAGGCGAGCAGCGTGCCTAAACTGCTCCACGATTTCCGCGGTGGACAGGTTGCGATTCAAACCTCCCTGGCCGGTGGCGCAGAATGGGCAGGCCATGCCGCAGCCAGCCTGGGAGGAGATACACAGGGTGGCGCGACCTGGGTAGCGCATGAGCACGGACTCCAACAGGGTGCCATCGTGCAAACGCCACAGGGACTTGGTGGTTTCCCCATCGTCGGTGGAGGTTTGGCGAATGGGCTCCATGAGCGTGGGGAACAAACGCTCCTGGACCGCCTCGCGGGCGGCGGCCGGGATATCCGTCATCTCGGAAACATCGGCGGTGTGGTGGACGTAGTAGTGCTTGGCCAGCTGCTTTGCCCGGAACTTGGGCAGGCCAAGTTCCGCGAGCGCCTCAATGCGCTCGGCCTCGGTCAGGTCCGCGAAGTGCTTCGGGGGTAGCCCGCGGCGCGGAGCGGAGAAATTCAGTTTCAGTGGTTCAGCCATGGTAGAGCCCATTTTCCACGTTTTCGGCCACATTATCCAATCTAAGCTCTGCTGGAGTGGCGAAAGTGACATCTCACCCTATTTAATAGATACATGACGAATCCAGAAAACTCCCCTGAGGAATTCCGTACCACCACCCCGGCTGAGGAGCCGCTGACTGATTACACCGCGGAAGCCCCCGCCACCGAAGGCTCAGTAGAGCCAGTTCCAACCACGCCGGATTATGAGAACAAGAATGAAGGCAAGGTGAAGGGCTCCTTCGCTGCCAGCACGTGGATTGCCCTGATCGTGGGCTTCCTGCTGCTCATCGTCCTCATCATCTTCATCCTGCAGAACCAACACCAGGTACCGCTGAACTTCCTTAACTGGTCCGTCCAGTTCCCGGCGGGCGTCACCTACCTCATCTGCGCCATCGCCGGTGCCCTTATCATGGCCCTCGTCGGCGGCTGGCGCATGTTCGAGCTGCGCCGCCAGGTACGCAAGCAGGCTCGCCGCTAAACCTAAGGTGCAAGGGTGGTGAGGAAACTCATCGCCACCCAGGTCACCATCGCGGAGGGCAGCATGCCGTCCAAACGGTCCATGATGCCGCCGTGCCCCGGCAACAAGGCGGACATATCTTTGATTCCCAGTTCGCGCTTGAACTGGGATTCCACTAAGTCACCGAGAGTGGCGCAGAAAACCAGCCCCAAGCCCATCAGCGCGCCTACCCACGGCTTGTGGTGAAGAAGGAATGCGAAAGAAAGCGCACCGGTCAGGGTGCCGAAGACTACGGAGCCGGCAAAGCCTTCCCACGATTTTTTAGGGCTCACCGCCGGTGCCATGGGGTGCGAGCCAAACATCACGCCGGCGATGAAACCACCGGTGTCTGAGGCGACCACGCAAAGCATAAACACGACAATCGACGCCGCCCCCGAGGCGAACGGCGTTTCCACCCGTGAGAGCATCGCGGCAAACGTGCCGAACAAGGGGATCCACGTCAGCACGAAGATACCCATCGACATATCGCGAAGATAGTTAATCGGCGGGCGGTGCCTGCCGTTATGGAAGAGGCGCCCAAACATGAGGGCTAGGACCGCGACCACATACACCGCAACAAGGCCCGGGGCATTAAGAAACCACGAGACCCAGAGCATTGCCTGGCCGAGAACGATCAGCAGGGTGCGTGGGACATAGTAGGAGTGCTCCCGCAGCCGAGTCAGCACTTCCCACATGCCCAAGCCCACCGCGGCAGCGACGACGAGGTACCACACAAGAGGCCCAGCCCACACCGCGAAGACGACGAGCGCGCCTAGGCCGACGCCGACGGCAATTGCCGCGGGCATATCTCGCCCGGCAGAATTCTTGGGTTTGGGCATCCGACTCGAGTGCTCAGTGCTCACGCATGCTCCTCATCTCATCGTGGGTGGTCTGGCTCTACACAGAAAAGACCGCCGTGCTGGCCGGTGCCTGGCGCGGCGGCAAATCAAAGCTCTGAAAAGTGCGGAGGTTAGACCTCCATGAGCTCCTCTTCCTTATTGGCGACGAGCTTGTCCACCTGCTCGATATAGCCGGAGGTAATCTTTTCCATCTCCTTCTCGGCAGCGATAACCTCGTCCTCGCCGGCGTCACCATCCTTCTGCAGCTTCTTGAGCTGCTCCATCGCACGGCGACGGATATTACGGATAGCAATCTTGCCGTCCTCGCCCTTGCTCTTGGCCATCTTGACCATGTCGCGGCGGCGTTCCTCAGTGAGCTGCGGGATGGTCACGCGCAGCACCTGTCCGTCATTGGTCGGGTTCACGCCCAGATCTGAGTTACGGATTGCGTTCTCAATCTCGTTCATCACTGACTGCTCATAAGGCTTGATAAGCAGCATGCGCGGCTCTGGGACCGAGATGGTGGCCATCTGGGTAATCGGGGTCGGCACACCGTAGTACTCAGCAACCAGGCCGTTAAACATAGCCGGGTTGGCACGGCCAGTGCGGATGGTAAGCAGCTGCTCGCGGGTGTGCTCAACCGAAGCGGTCATGTGCTCTTCAGCTTCGAGCTGGATCTCGTCGATCATGAGGGTTACAACTCCCTTGAAATAGTCAAAAGTACTGGGAAAGAATTTAGCAGGTCGCGGCCTATTTGTACTAGGACTGGACCAGCGTGCCGATCTGCTCGCCGTTGACAGCGCGCTTGATATTGCCTTCCGTAAGCAGGTTGAAGACCAAAATCGGCATATTGTTGTCCATGCACAGGCTAAATGCCGTGGCATCAGCCACCTTGAGGTTCTTCTCAATGACCTCGCGCGGGGTGATTTCGGAGTACAGCTCCGCGTCCGGGTTGGTGCGCGGGTCGGCGGAGTAGACGCCGTCGACAGCCTTGGCCAGGAAGAGGACCTCCGCACCGATCTCCAGGGCGCGCTGCGCGGCGGTGGTGTCGGTGGAGAAATACGGCATGCCCATACCGGCACCGAAGATAACTACGCGGCCCTTCTCCAGGTGGCGGTCGGCGCGCAGCGGCAGGTAAGGCTCCGCAATCTGCGCCATGTTGATGGAAGTCTGCACGCGGCAGTCAATGCCTTGCTGCTTGAGGAAGTCCTGCAGCGCCAGGGAGTTCATGACGGTGCCCAGCATGCCCATGTAGTCAGAGCGGGCGCGGTCCATGCCACGCTGCGAAAGCTCGGCACCGCGGAAGAAGTTACCGCCACCGATAACGACGGCGATTTCAGTCCCCTGCTTCGCCACCTCGGCGATTTGGCGGGCAACATTTTCTACAACATCAGGATCGATGCCGACCTTTCCACCGCCGAACATCTCACCGCCCAGTTTGAGCATGACTCGCTTGTATCCGGTTCGCTTCGGTTCAGGGGTAGTCACGGTCTTCATCGTCTCCTTCACGCATGGCGACGCTTCAGTTAAGCGCTTGAATAATTCTGTTCCATCTTAACCATAGGAAGGCGCTGTCATATATTCAGCTGCGTGCGGCCCCCACCCTCAGGGGCGGGGACAAAACGGCGAACTCCCTCCCCCAAGTTTCTTCCACCGAGCACGCAGCCCTGGGGCAGAAAGAGGAGGAGGGAGCACTCGCAGTCACGGGGCTCTAAACCCGGACTGCACGAGTCTCAGGAAGACTTAGGCGCCAACCTCGTAGCGGACGAAACCGGTGATGGTGGTGCCGGCCTCGTCTGCGACCTGCTTAACGGTCTTCTTGGAGTCAGACAGAGAAGCCTGCTCAAGCAGAACCACGGACTTGTAGAAGCCGTTGAGGCGGCCTTCCACGATCTTCGGCAGGGCTGCCTCTGGCTTGCCCTCCTCGCGGGTGGTGGCCTCAGCGATCTCGCGCTCCTTCTCCACGATCTCAGCCGGAACGTCCTCGCGGGTGAGGTACTCAGCGTTCATGGCTGCAATCTGCAGTGCGACTGCGTGAGCGCCTTCTGCGTTGCCCTCGTAGGACACCAGGACACCCACTGCCGGCGGCAGGTCAGCGGAACGCTGGTGCAGGTACACAGCTACGTTGTCACCCTCGATGGTGACAGCGCGACGAGCCTGCAGCTTCTCGCCGGTCTTTGCGGACTCTTCGTCAACGACCTCGGAAACCTTCTTGCCGTCGATCTCCAGGTTGTTGAGCTCCTCACCGGAGTTGACCTTGGCCTCACCGGCAGCCTCAGCGATCTTGGTAGCGAAGGACTTGAAAGCCTCGTTCTTGGCCACGAAGTCGGTCTCGCAGTTGATTTCCACCATCGTGTTGCCGGACACGGCGATCAGGCCCTCGGTAGCCTCACGCTCAGCGCGCTTGGACACGTTCTTTGCGCCCTTGATGCGCAGGTACTCAACGGCCTTGTCGTAGTCACCCTGGGACTCGTCGAGAGCCTTCTTGCAATCGAGCATGCCGGCGCCGGTGGCCTCACGCAATGCCTTTACGTCTGCAGCAGTGTAGTTCGCCATAGTTGGAGCGATCCTCCTTGGAATTAAACGGTATTCGTTGAAACAGCGTAGCCGAATCACTACCACCACGTCGCGTTGAGGGGGTGGTAGTTTTTCGCCCACTCCCCCAGCGGAGGGAAACCTCTGCGTGGTGTTTCAACCCTCTAGTGTGTCACGTGCCTTAACGAGCTAAGAAAAACACGTGAGAAAAAGCCCCCATCGCCGCGGACACTGTGGGCCGTGCGGTACGGGGGCTTAAGGTATGCAGATTACTCTGCGGACTTCTCGGCGTCCTCAGACTTCTCTGCGGAAGCCGGGTCAGACGCAGCGGCAGCCTCAGCAGCGTCGCGGGCGTCCTTCTCAGCGGTGTCGCCGGCAGCTTCCTTGGCCTGAGCAAGCTGGCGCTCCTCGCGGGCCTTCTTGCCCTCGTCCACAGCGGTGGCGATGATGCCGGAGAGCAGCTTGGTGGCGCGGATAGCGTCGTCGTTGCCCGGAATCGGGAAGTCAACCTCATCCGGATCACAGTTGGTGTCCAGGATGGCAACGACCGGGATGTTAAGCTTCTGAGCCTCCTTGACCGCGATGTGCTCCTTGTTGGTGTCAACAATCCACAGTGCGGACGGAGCCTTGGTCATATCGGAGATACCGCCCAGGACGCGCTCCAGCTTGGTGCGCTCACGGGTCAGCATCAGAACTTCCTTCTTGGTGCGGCCCTTGTAGCCGTCCTCAGCTGCATCCATAGCCTGCAGCTCCTTCATGCGCTTCAGGCGCTTGGAGACAGTCTGGAAGTTGGTGAGCATACCGCCGAGCCAGCGGTGGTTCACGTACGGCATACCAACGCGGGAAGCCTCTTCAGCAACGGCTTCCTGAGCCTGCTTCTTAGTACCAACGAAGAGGATGGTGCCGCCGTGTGCGACGGTTTCCTTGACGAACTCGAAGGCCTCATCGATGTAGGTCAGCGTCTGCTGCAGGTCGATGATGTAGATGCCGTTACGGTCGGTGAAGATGAAGCGCTTCATCTTCGGGTTCCAGCGACGGGTCTGGTGACCGAAGTGGACGCCAGCGTCGAGGAGCTCGCGCATGGTTACGACTGCCATGTTTCGCTCGCTTTCTATATATTGTTTCGGTTTTGCAAGATTGTGCGGTGTTTTATTCCGCACCCTAGCAACGAAGGCCCTGGCTAACACCCCATTATCCTGGGGACCACGTCAACCACGGACTGTCCCTTCCTTAACCCAGGAAGCGACTACTTCGCCGCGCGTAGTCAATCCATGCGGAACCCTTCCGGGCATTAAACACAGACTGCTGTGGGCTAGCTTAGTACTGCACACGCGCTGATTCCAAACGGCGCGACTGTTTAATCGCCGCCGATTTGTTGACAGCCACACGAAACTTTCCCCTGGCGCACCATGGGTTACTTCTTTAACGCATTATCCACAGGTCGACCGCACGCTCTTCCCTCGGGCCGCGCTCACGCGCAGGCTTGAGGTCATGCGTCACCGTCTACTTTGTTTATCTGCCCTGCTATGCCTCTGGGCTGCGCTTGGCGACGTCCCCCTTGCCGCCGCCTTCGTCGACCCCACCACTGGGGAACCGGTTGCTTCGCGTGTCTTGCGCGGCTTCGAACCTCCTGAGAAGCGGTGGATGGCCGGGCATCGCGGTGTGGATCTGGACCTACCCGTCGGCGGTAAGGTGCGTGCCGCTGGCGACGGCGTTGTGTATTTCGCCGGCGCCATAGCGGGCAAACCGGCCCTTTCGATTGCTCATGGCAACGGTCTGCGCACCACCTATCAACCGGTGTTTGCGCGGGTTAAGAAAGGTGACCAGGTGCAGGAAGGAGACATCATCGGAACGCTCGCGCCGTCCGTGGATGGCTATCCGGGGCTGCACTGGGGAGCGATTGAGGGCCGCGAGGACTACATCAACCCACTGGATCTCCTCGGCGAACCTGTCATTCGCCTCAAGCCCGCGGGTGGGAGCGAGCGTAGACGTCCTTAAGGCGCTGGGCGGAGACGTGAGTGTAGACCTGCGTGGTCTGCAGCGACGAGTGACCAAGCAGCTCTTGCACGATGCGCAGATCCGCTCCACCCTCGAGCAAATGCGTAGCCGCCGAGTGGCGCAAACCGTGCGGGGTTAACCCCGGTGTCCCCGTCACTTGGGCGGCGCGTTCGACGACGCGGCGGACCTGACGCGCGTCGATGCGCCCGCCGCGCGTGCCCACAAACACCGCTTCCGTATCGCCAGCAAGCTCGGGGCGCCCTGTCTTCAGCCAAGCGCAGAGCGCATCATGAGCTGCATCCCCGAAAGGGACAACGCGCTGTTTATTGCCCTTACCGGTCACGCGGGCAGTGCGGCGGGACAGGTCGATATCGCCGACGTCGAGGCCGACGAGCTCAGCCACACGCACACCGGTGGCGTAGAGAAATTCAAGCATGGCGCTATCGCGTAAGAAGTGGACCTCATCGGTGGAGACGGCATTGCCCATCAACTCCCCCGCTGCGGTGGGTGACATCACGGTGGGCAGGTGCTTGCCTACCTTGGGCGTGGCGAGGCGCTGCGCCACATCCGATTGTAAATAGCCTTCGCGCGCGGCCCACGTGGAAAAAGCGCGCACCGCGGCGGTGCGGCGCGCCAGGGTGGAGCGGGACTTACCTTCAGCAACGGCGTGGGCCAACCATTCGCGCAGTGAGTTCAGAGTAAATGCTGCGAATTCCGGGACGTCCGTTGCCAACAGGCGCAAGTCAGAGCAATAGCCGCGGACGGTCGCTTCGGAGCGGCCGCGAACGATGCGCTGGTATTCTGCGAAATCCTCGATCGCTTCCTCCAGCTGTCCCCCCACGTGCCGCTCGCTACTGCCACTTTCACCACTCATGTCTCATGAGTGTACTCAGGTGCGCTGCCACATCGCGCCCGAGCGGGTGATCACCCCCATCTTTTGCATAGCTACGAGCAGGTGAATAGTCAACGCCACTCGCATTCCTGCGGCCGCCGCGATATCTTCTGCGCTCGCGCCTTCCTCCGCGCTTTCCGGCGGAGTGGAGTCATATACCCGAAGCTCATTGCGGGACAGACGCTGCACCGCAGTCGGCTGAAACTCCAGTTCGTATTGGCCGGCCACGTCCACCTCGCCCGCCTTGCCAACCAAACCCCGCACTTCATCCGCAGAGGCCACCAACTGAGCCCGCCCATCCTGGATGCGTTGATGGCAACCCAAGGACCCAGATGTGGTGATGGGTCCTGGCACTGCCATGGCAACCCTGCCCAGTGCTTCCGCCCAGTTCAACGTGTTGAGCGCACCAGAGCGGAATCCGGCTTCGACCACCACGGTACCGCTCGTCATCGCCGCCACAAGGCGGTTGCGGGATAGAAAGCGAAAACGCTGTGGCCGCGTGCCCGGCGCGAACTCTGACACGATGCATCCCTTCTCAGCGATTCTGTCAAAGAGCCTTGCATTGCGCGCTGGGTAAGAAATGTCGATGCCGCAGGCCGCTACTGCTACCGTTAGGCCTCCTGCATCCAGCGCGGCTTCGTGGACTGCTGTATCGACACCCACCGCCCCGCCGGAAACCACAGTCCATTGGTGGGAGGCAAGGCCGCTAGCCAGAAGTGAGCCGGCTTCCCAGCCATATCGGCTCACCGCACGCGTCCCCACCAGCGCCACCGATTGGGATACCGTTTCGCGCAGGTTGCCTCCACGGACCCACAGGCTGTGAGGAGGAAACGCTTGGTCATCAAATGTTGCTGGGGCTTCCACCATTCCTTGGTGGTAGAAGCCAAAGGCTCGCGATAACTCTTCTCCCGGCCACTCCGCATCCGCGGGTGTGATCAGTCGAGCCCCCACCGCTTCCGCGGCGGCGAGGTCTTCTTCTTGCCGCAGCCAATCGCGCCGCGAAGCCGTCGCCTGCCGCAAGGGGCCGATCCATTCCTCGCCCTTGTAGATTCCCCGGGCGATCTCCTCAGCCGGGTACTGACTCAGCAGCCCGTGGAGGGTTGGTGAGGGGCCCTCCACAACGCGGTTAAGGTAGGCCCACGTGTGCCGGGTACTCGATAGATTGAGCTCGCTCATGCTGCCAGCCTTTCGATGGTTCCGGCGCCGCGGAGATCCAACGCCCGACTGACATGGTCCAGCTCGGGGCGTGCGGAGCCGTCGAGGTCTGCCAAGGTCCATGCCAGACGCAGTACCCGATCTACTCCGCGTTGGCTCAGCTCACCTTCCGCTAGATAGGCAGCAAGCATAATCATCGCAGACTCCGCCGCCGGGCGGTGGCGCCTCAAATAGGAAGCGGACACGGCACCATTGACCACGCTCCCCAACCCGTCAGCCTCCCAGCGCGCTTTCATCCGTTCCCGGGCGGCAGCCACGCGCTGCGCTATATCCGCTGAGCTTTCCTCCCCTTCGGCATGAAGCACTGCGGATTGCCCCGATAGCGACACGATGATGTCGAGGCGGTCCCGCAGCGGCCCTGAAAGGTTCGACAGATAATTCATTCTGTCTGCCGCACGGCACTCGCAGCGCGCTGGTTCTTCGGCACCACACCGGCAGGGGTTCGCGGCTAGTACCAGTTGGAATTGTGCGGGGAAGATGACTTCTCTGCTCGCTCGCGTCAGGCGCACCTGTCCTTCTTCTAAAGGGGCGCGCAGGCTATCGAGAACCTGCGCTGGAACCTCACTGACTTCATCGAGGAAGAGCACACCATGGTGGGCTAGGCTCACCGCGCCTGGCCGCGGGCGCCCCGAGCCGCCACCGATCAGCGCGGCCCTTGTTACCGAAGCATGCGGTGCGATGAAGGGAGCGCGAGAAACGGCGGTACCAACGTCCCCGGCCACCGAGTGGATGGCTGTGGCTTCTACCGCCTGCTCCATGCTCAAGCGCGGCAGAATGCCCGGCAAGCGCGAGGCAATCATCGACTTTCCAGAGCCGGGCGGTCCCACCATCATCACGTGGTGACCGCCGGCGGCAGCGACTTCCGCCGCCCACTTGGCTTCTTTCTGGCCAGCGACTTCGCTGAAGTCTGCGACCTGTTCGCGGGCAGGCGCTGCCGCGTGTGCGATGAGATGTGCATCCGGCAGACAATCCCTCCCGCACGCCCAGGCAAAAGCATCCCACAGGGTTTCGGCCACGAGGACTGTCATTCCGGGCACCAATGCCGCCTCGGCCGCATTTCCCACAGGAATGATGAGGGTGTCATAGCCTTGCGAGCGCGCGGCCAGGATCGCCGGGATGATGCCAGAAACTGGGCGCACGTGCCCGTCCAATCCCAGCTCGCCGAGGACGAGCGCCCCGCTGAGCCGACTCTTCTCACTCTGCCCGGCCGCTAAGATTGCCAAGGCCATCGGGAGGTCAAAGTGAGCCCCGGCTTTAGGCAGCGACGCCGGTGACATGGACACCACGACCTTCGTCTTAGGCCATGACAAATGCGAATTGCTCACCGCGGTGCGGATGCGGTCTCGCGACTCGGAGATCGCTGCATCCCCCAGGCCCACAACGTGAACTCCGGGAAGTCCGGGGCCAACGTTGGCCTCCACTGTGACCACCCGGGCCAGGACTCCATCTAGCGCTATCGTGTCGCATCTACCGAGAGCCATGATCAACTCCCTGGAAATATTCCACTTCGAAGGCTTCCCCAGAGTGTGCCCCGGTGGCCACGAGTCCAAGCACGTCAAAACGAACCTTGCTTAATGTCTGGTTTTCACTCCGCGCAGTACTCAGCCACTGCGCGGCTGCTTTGCGCAGGCGCTTTAGCTTGCGTGGGGTTACCGCCTCCGCGACTCCAAAGTTGCGGGTAGCCCGAGTCTTAACTTCGCAAAAGACAATGGTCCCATCGCTCTCGCGCACAACGAGATCGAGCTCGCCCACGCGGTAGTGAACGTTTGCGGCGATAACCTGCGCCCCGCGTGCGCGGTAAAAGTCAGCAGCGAATTTCTCCCCTGCTTTTCCTAGTGCATCCGCGGGGCGAATGGTCTGCCCCACGGTCGGCGAATGCAGAGAGGCTGCTAGATTTCTTGTCACTATGGTGCTCCTTGGAATTGAACGTGTACACAACACGCCGTAAGCACGACACAAGAAAATCCCCGTGCCGCACACCCCTTACGGCACTTCCAGAACACCCCACACAACAGTCCGGTGGCGAGGGCTTCTTCCCTCGCCACCGCAAATCTGTGGATAACTAGTCCGGGGTCACCTCGATGGTGTTTCCCCGCACTCCTTTACCTAGAACTCTATTCAGGGAGAACAAAGTCCGGCTTGTCCAGCTCCTCAATATTGACGTCCTTGTAAGTGATCACACGGACATAGCGCACAAAGCGCGCCGAGCGGTACATGTCCCACACCCAGGCATCCGACATGCGGACCTCGTAGTAGACATCCGGGCCGGAGGTATGCGGGATGAGCTCCACCGCATTGGCCAGGTAAAACCTGCGTTCGGTTTCTACCACATAGGAGAATTGGCTGACCACATCGCGATATTCGCGGTACAGCGACAGCTCGACTTCAGCCTCGTAGTTATCGAGTTCCTCAGCGCTCACGGTGTGCTTCTCCTTCGCTCACAATTACCCGGGATCACGGTGTCACAGATTGAGCACAAGCTTAGTTCGCACTTGCTGCCTAAGCCTTCAGGCGCGCGCGAGGAATCGTGCATGAGCTTCAGCAACATTGCGATAGCTCATACGGTGCTCAGGCGTCGCCCCCAGCTGGGCGATGGCATCCTGATGCACAGCTGTGCCATAGCCCTTATGGGTTTCCAGAGCATAGCCTGGGTAGTGCTTCGCCACATCCACCATGAGACGGTCCCGGGAAACTTTGGCCAAAACACTAGCCGCAGCGATGCAACGTGCGGCGGTATCGCCGGCGATGATCGGCAGCTGCGGGGTGGGCAGGCCGGGGACGAAGAGGGCGTCGCTCAGCACATAGCCCGGGCGGATCCCCAGCTGCGCCACCGCACGGCGCATTCCTGACAGGTTGGCATGCTGAATGCCAAAGGCATCGATATCCTTCGCGCCTATGTGCACCACTGACCAGGCCAGCGCACGGCGTTTGATCACCGGCTCCAACTTTTCCCGGGCCGCCGGCGTGAGCTTCTTCGAATCATCAAGCCGCTCCAAGCCGGGCAGGATACGATCCGGCAAAATACACGCGGCGATAGTTATTGGCCCGCAGCAAGCTCCGCGCCCAGCTTCATCCACCCCGGCAACAGGCCCCAACCCTGCTTTGGAGAGCGCGACCTCATAGGTTCTCTTCTGTTTTAGACGGCGCATAGCGGTTAGAGGGGCATGTCCTCGATAGTGTGCGCACGGCTAATCGGAACCACCACGGCAGCGACCTTCCCGCGCACGTTCTCCACTGGAACGGTGCCCTGGAGCTTATCGCCTAGGTGCGCGCGCGAATCCAAAGAGTTTGTGCGGTTGTCCCCCATCACCCACAGGTGCCCTTCGGGAACGGTGACGGGCCCAAAGTACGCGCCGCCACAGGCCTGCGATCCCACCCGCTCATCGACAGATATCTCCGGCGGATCGAGGACAAAGTCCTGGTTGGTGGGTTGGCCGTCCACCATGACGGCCGGATCGCCCTCCTGGCACGACACGGTCTGACCCCCGGTGGCAATGACCCGTTTGACCAGAATGTTATCGCCGTTGGGAGCCAGCCCCACAACAGCCGCCATATTTTGGATGCCGCGGAGAAACACATTGTGGGAACGCTTGACCTCAAAAGACGTGTTCCACGATTCCGGACCGGCAAAGACCACAACCTCTCCCGGGCGCGGATCGCTGAAGTAATAGCTCACCTTCTGCACCGCAATGCGGTCATTCGTACACCCCGGGCAGCCATGCAGGGTGGGCTCCATGGAAGAAGACGGGATGAGATACAGCCTTCCCACGAAGGCCTGAATCAACGCCAGCGCCACGAAGGTGACAGCCAGCGCCGAAAGAACATCGCGAACTCTAGGACTGGATGTCCGGGTCATCGACTCCACCAATACGGTTGAAGGGGAAGAAGATGAACATGACCTTGCCGCGAACATTCTCCAGGGGGATTGTTCCTTGGTACTCATCCTGCATGTGATAGCGCGAGTCCGCGGAGGCCGTGCGATTATCTCCCATCACCCAGATATTGCCCTCCGGCACGGTCACGGGGCCAAAGTACGCGCCGCCGCAGGCATAGGAACCGGTGGTTTCATCAACGCGATAGGTCGGTGGATCCTGCACATAATCCTGTTCAATGGGCTTGCCGTCCACCATGACTGCCGGATCCCCTTCTTGGCAGGACACCGTCTGGCCACCGGTGGCAACAACGCGCTTGACCAGAGTGTTCTCATCGGGCGGGGTGAGCGACACATAGCTCAGGGCATCCTGAATGCGGTGGATCACTGGGTTATCGGAACGCGGGGACACCCAGTTGCTATCCCAGTCCGGCGTGCCCTTGAATACCACGACATCACCGGGTTCCGGGCTCTTATCGCCGTAGTAGGAAACCTTTTCGGTAAAGATCCGGTCGTTATTGCAGCCTTCGCAACCATGCAATGTCGGCTCCATGGAGCCGGAGGGGATCACGTACTGCCGGCCTACAAAGTTCTGGAAAATGCCGACGACTGCGAGCACGGAGACCACTACGAGGGCAGTCTCCAGCAACCAGGGCATCTGCTTCTTTTCTTCAGCTGGGGGCGCCGCGCTTTCCGACGCCTCTCTCCCAACCCCCTGGGAACTTTCAGTAATGTCGTTTTCTTTTTCCACGGGCTAAATCCTAGCAATGTGTCTTGCCCTCACGGGCCTTGTGGCCCCGCGCGGCGCACGCTAAAAGGAGAAGGCAAAAGGAAAGCCCTTCGCCTTTCCTCGCGGTGAGGATAAAGGCGAAGGGCTGTGATGCGCTGTAAATTAGCGGCGCTCCTTGATGCGGGCCTTCTTGCCGCGCAGGTCGCGCAGGTAGTACAGCTTGGCGCGGCGGACACGGCCGCGGCGGACTACCTCGATGGAGGCAATGTTCGGGGAGTGAACCGGGAAGGTACGCTCAACGCCGATGCCGAAGGAGACCTTACGCACGGTGAAGGTCTCGCGGATGCCGTCGCCCTGACGGCGGATGCAGACCCCCTTGAAGAGCTGGGTACGCTCGGTGGTGCCCTCGATGACCTTGACGTTGACGTCGAGGGTATCGCCCGGGCGGAAGGACGGGATATCGTCGCGCAGCGAAGCTGCATCAACCTTGTCAATGAGGTTTGCCATTGGTGTTTTCCTTTTCAGTTTAAGACAGAGGACCCTAGCGCCACCTCGCGGCAGCTGACCGGTTCGTGCCTATTACACAGAACATCGTCATCTTTCCACACCCCACCCCGGAAGAACAAATTCCGTCAAACGCCTGACATCTCCTCATTGCGGGCTCTAAGGTGGGTGGCGCACTGATACCCCACGGGTGCCCACGGGAAGTGGGCTGAGAGTGGCGCTGATACCGCGCCTGCACCGTTCGAACCTGTCTGGTTAGCACCAGCGAAGGAAGAGAGGAGCAGCCATGACGGCTACCCATAACCCCATCCAGTCCACCAACTCCGGCGAGATCCACCCCAAGCACTCCTACTCCCCCATCCGGGAGAATGGCCTGGAGGTACCGGAGACCGAGATCCAGCTGGATGATTCCCCTACCGGCCCCAATGAGCCCTTCCGTATCTACCGCACACGTGGCCCGGAGTGTGAGCCCGAAGTCGGTCTGCCGGCACTGCGCGCCGAATGGATTGCGGAGCGCGGGGACGTTGAGGAATATGAGGGCCGCGCACGCAACCTCGCTGACGATGGCCGCTCGGCCGAGCGCCGCGGTGCGGCTTCCCAGGAGTGGAAGGGGGAGCGTCGCCAACCGCTGCGTTCTAAGGAAGGCAAACGCGTTACCCAGATGCACTATGCGCGCCAGGGCATCATCACCAAGGAGATGGAGTTCGTGGCCCTACGCGAGCACTGCGACCCAGAGTTCGTGCGCTCCGAAATCGCCCGTGGCCGCGCCATCCTGCCTAATAACGTCAACCACCCCGAGTCGGAGCCGATGATCATCGGTCGGAAGTTCCTCACCAAAATCAACGCCAATATTGGCAACTCCGCGGTGACCTCCTCCATCGCCGAGGAGGTATCCAAGCTACGCTGGGCCACCCGCTGGGGCGCGGATACCGTCATGGACCTCTCCACCGGTGACGACATCCACACCACCCGCGAGTGGATCCTGCGCAACTCTCCGGTTCCTATCGGCACCGTGCCCATCTACCAGGCGCTGGAGAAGGTCAATGGTGTCGCGGAAGACCTGACATGGGAGATTTTCCGCGATACCGTCATCGAACAGTGCGAGCAGGGCGTGGACTACATGACCGTGCACGCCGGCGTGCTTTTGCCCTACGTGCCGCTGACCACGAACCGCGTCACCGGCATTGTTTCCCGCGGCGGCTCCATCATGGCAGGCTGGTGCCTGGCGCACCACAAGGAGTCCTTCCTCTACGAGAACTTCGACGAACTCTGTGAGATTTTCGCGCGCTACGACGTCGCTTTCTCCCTCGGCGATGGTCTGCGCCCCGGCTCCTTGGCGGATGCTAACGACACCGCCCAATTCGCTGAACTCAAAACCATCGGTGAGCTCACCCGGCGTGCCTGGGAGTATGACGTCCAGGTCATGGTGGAAGGCCCAGGCCACGTCCCGCTCAACATGATTCAGGAAAATAACGAGCTCGAGCAGGACTGGGCCTCGGATGCTCCCTTCTACACGCTGGGCCCGCTGGTTACGGATATCGCACCGGGCTATGACCACATCACCTCCGCCATTGGTGCGGCACACATCGCCATGGGTGGTACGGCCATGCTGTGCTACGTCACACCGAAGGAACACTTGGGGCTTCCCAACCGCGATGATGTGAAGACCGGCGTGATTACCTACAAGCTTGCGGCCCATGCAGCCGACGTGGCCAAGGGCCACCCAGGTGCGCGCGCTTGGGATGATGCGATGAGTAAGGCCCGCTTCGAATTCCGCTGGCACGACCAGTTCGCGCTCTCCCTCGACCCAGACACCGCGCAGGCCTACCACGATGAGACCCTGCCTGCGGAGCCGGCGAAGACCGCCCACTTCTGTTCCATGTGCGGCCCGAAGTTCTGCTCTATGCGCATCAGCCAGGACATCCGGGATACCTTCTCCGACTCCCTTGGTATGCCAAGTTTTCCGGGTAAGGACGCCGTTGATCCGGAGGTCGTGGCAGCTGCCCGTGCCGGTGAGAAACAGATGTCGGAAGAGTTCAAGGCCCAAGGTTCGCAGCTCTATCAGGAAGAAGAAACCGCGCATGCCTGATCTTCGCTGCTACTTCGTCACGGGCGCGGGCACGCCTGCGGAGATCGTGCGCATCGCTGCGGCAGCGGCGCGAGGCGGTGCCGGGGTCGTGCAGGTGCGCTCCAAGCCAATTTCTGCCCGCGACCTTTTCTATTTAGGCCGCGACGTGGCCCGCGCGGTGGCGAAGGCTAACCCAGAAACACGCGTGCTTATCGACGACCGCGTAGACGTCGCCGCCGCCCTACGCCACGCCGGCGAGCCGGTGCATGGCGTGCATGTCGGCCAAGATGATCTACCCGTCGCCGCTGCCCGCGCGTTGTTGGGTCCGGACGCGATTATCGGTCTGACCACCGGCACCCGCGAATTGGTCGAGGCCGCCAATGACGCCGCAGATGTCATTGACTACATCGGTTGCGGTCCGTTCCGCGCGACTCCGACGAAGGACTCCGGCCGCACGCCTTTAGGACTTCACGCCTACCCGGAATTGGTGAAGCTCTCCCGCGTGCCACTCGTAGCCATCGGGGATGTCACCGCTGAGGATGCAGCCGATCTTGCGGCAACTGGTGTGGCCGGACTAGCCGTCGTGCGCGGCATCATGAATGCCGAGGACCCAGAAGCTTATTGCCGCGCGCTGCTGTCCGGTTTTGACGAAGGTGCGCGATGAGTACTAGCTCTGATTCTTCAGTCATCGTCGTCGGCGCGGGCGTCATCGGTCTGGCCACCGCCGTGGAGTTGGCCGCGCGGGGCTTTAAGGTCACTGTCTTGGACCCGGCACCGGCCTCTGGGGCTTCGCACTATGCCGGGGGCATGCTCGCCCCCGCCGCGGAGGTGGTCTACCAGCAGGATCCACTCTTCCCGCTGATGCGTGCCTCCGGCGCGTGGTACCCGGAGCTTATCGATCTCGTGGCTCAGCACACCGAGGTCCCAACTGGCTACCGCGCCGAAGGCACCCTCGTCGTCGCCGCTGATCGTGCGGATGCTCAGCACCTCACCGAGCTGGCTGACTATCAATCCCTCCACGGCATGGAGGTCGAGCGCATCACCGTGCGCGAAGCCCGGCGCGCCGAACCTTTGCTCTCGCCACGTCTGGCTGCTGCGGTGAGTATTCCGGGTGACACGCAGGTTTTTCCCCGCCAGTGGACAGCTGCACTGCTCAGCGCAGCCCAAGCACTCGGTGTGCGTTTCTTCCGCACGGCAGCACAGTCGATCAATGCTGACACGGGCATGGTCACCACGGCCGTCGGCGAGTTCGAAGCTGAACAGGTGGTACTCGCTGCAGGCCTGGGAGCACGCGATATCGAGTGGGCTGCATCAGCCGGGCTCGAAGAATCTCCGCTACACCTGCGCCCGGTATACGGCGATATCCTGCGCCTGCGCGTACCGGACGAGCTCCAGCCTCTGCTCACCCGCGTGGTGCGCGGCTTCGTGGAGGACCGCCCCATCTACCTCATCCCCCGCGGCGACGGCACCTTGGCGGTTGGCGCTACAACCCGCGAGGACACTCTTGCTACGGCCCAGGCCGGCGGTGTCTACGCGCTGCTTCGCGACGCCATCCGTGTGCTGCCCGCCGTCGAAGAGTGCGAATTCCTCGAGGCCAGCGCGGGTGCCCGCCCCGGAACCCCGGATGACCTGCCGTACCTCGGCCGCGTCAGCGACAAGCTC
Source organism: Corynebacterium aurimucosum (assembly GCF_030408555.1). Taxonomy (NCBI): domain Bacteria; kingdom Bacillati; phylum Actinomycetota; class Actinomycetes; order Mycobacteriales; family Corynebacteriaceae; genus Corynebacterium; species Corynebacterium aurimucosum. The sequence continues at coordinate 1,750,248 of NZ_CP047048.1, forward strand.
GTCATCTCCACCGGCTATTTCCGCCACGGCATTCTGCTCACGGCCCTGGCCGCGCGCTGTACACGCGAGCTCATCGAAGGCACCGAATCCAGCATCGATCTCACCGCTTGTGATCCTCTACGTCACCTCAAGGAGCAGCCATGATCCTCATCCTCAACGGCCAGCCCACTGACACCTCAGCGACGACCATCACCGAATTGTTGGACGAGCAGAACATCGCCGCCGACGGCACCGCCGTGGCCGTGTCCGAACAAGTCGTACCTCGCTCGCAGTGGGAGACCACCCCACTCACCGAAGGCGCGGCCGTGGAAATCCTCACCGCAGTCCAAGGAGGTTAAATGCTCACCATCGCCGAGACCACCTTTTCTTCCCACCTCATCATGGGCACCGGTGGGGCCACGAGCCACGACGCCCTTGAGCGCGCGCTCGTCGCCTCCGGAACCGAGCTGACTACCGTGGCCATGCGCCGCCACGCTGGTACCCGTGATGGTGAGAGTGTCTTCGATCTGCTGCGCCGGTTGGACATCGCCCCACTCCCCAACACCGCCGGGTGTCGCACCGCGCGCGAGGCCGTGCTCACCGCCCGCATGGCCCGCGAGGCGCTGGGGACCTCCTGGGTCAAGGTCGAGGTCATCGCCGACGAACATACGCTGCTGCCCGATGTCGTGGAAACCCTCGACGCCACCGAGCTGCTGAGCGCCGAAGGGTTCACCGTCCTGGCCTACACCAGCGACGATCCCGTAGCCGCCCAGCGCCTCGAAGACGCCGGAGCGGCAGCCGTCATGCCTCTCGGAGCCCCCATCGGCACTGGTCTGGGAATCCTCAATCCCCACAACCTCGAGCTCATCTGCTCACGTGCCTCGGTGCCCGTGCTTGTCGACGCCGGCATCGGCACCGCCTCCGACGCCACCCTCGCCATGGAGCTGGGCTGCTCCGGCGTGCTTCTCGCCAGCGCGGTCAACCGCTGCCAGGATCCCGAGGCCATGGCCACCGCCATGCGCCACGCCGTCGAAGCCGGCCGCCTAGCCCGGAGTGCAGGGCGCATCCCGCAGCGCGAGCACGCCCAGGCTTCCTCCACCTTTGAGGGCCTGGCCTCCTGGGCCGACCACGTTCTCTAGACCTGTGACATTGATCGCCGCCGCAAAAGGGACCTATGCTCAGCAAAGATGAACTCGCCCGCACCGCGCGCCAACGCCTTCTCCCCGGATTCGGTGACGCGGCCCAGGAGCGCCTCAACGCCGCGCACGTGCTCGTCGTGGGCGCCGGCGGACTCGGCTGCCCGGCCCTCCAGCAGCTGGCGGCGGCTGGCATCGGGCGAATCACGATTATTGATTCCGATACCGTCGATATCAGCAACCTGCACAGGCAGGTGCTGTTTGGTGTAGGGGACGTCGGCAAGCCCAAGGCCGAGGTAGCCGCCACCCGTGCCCGCGAGCTTGCCCCCGAGCTCACCATCACCGCGCTTAAAGAACGCCTCGGCTCCTCCAACGTCCTCGACCTGTGTTCCGAAGCCGACCTCGTCCTCGACGGCTCCGATACCTTCGATACGAAGTACCTCGTCGCTGATGCCTGCGAGCTCACCTCTACCCCGCTGGTCTGGGGTACCGTGCTGCGCTACGGCGGGCAAGCCGCGCTGTGGCACTCCGGGAATGCATGTGCTGACGGGCGCGGAGTGGGCTTGCGCGATCTCTTCCCCGCCCCGCCTAGTGGCGAGGCGCTCGAGTGCTCCACAGCGGGGGTCCTGGGGGCTACGACATCGGTCATCGCGGGGCTCATGGCCACCGCGGCGGTCGCCATACTCGGCGCACTCCCAGATCATCGGGACATGGTCGGGCGCGTAACCTCCTACGACGCGCTCCCCGGTAGCTTCCGCACACTGCGGGTGGGCGCCGATCCCGACCGCCCCCTCGTTACTGCCCTACCTGGCCGGCACACCCCGCCGCCGGAGCTTGTCACCGGCCGCGCTGCCCTCCTCGATATCTCCGAGGAGCCCAACTTTCCTTATGCCGCGGTGACACTGCCCTGGCATACCGTCACCGATGATGATTCCGTGCGCCGAGCACTATCCGCCTGCGCATCCGAACTGGTCTACGTGGCCTGCGCCTCCGGTGGGCGCAGCGCTGGCTTTGTCCTGCGCTACGCCGATCTCGCCGCGGACATGGGCATCGAGTTGCGCAACCTGCCCGGTGGGCTCGCAGCACAAGATTTCTAGGCGCCAGCCACCGCCGGCGTGCGGAAGAGATGCTCGTCGAGGATGCGCGCCGTGCCGTGGTGACGAGCCCGGAAAATCACGCAGGAAGCCACCAGTGCCAGAGCGGTCACGATGAACAGCACCGCAATACCCGCCCAGAAGGTGCCATCGTGGATGCCGTCGGTAGCGCGGGTAAAGGCGTTTTTCGCATAAGACATCGGGTGGAAAGGATGCAGCAAACTCAGCGGGCGTGGAATGGCGGCCACGGGCCACACGCCGCCGAAGACCATGACGCCTAGGGCAAAGGCACCGACTGCGAAGACGGCACCAATCTTGCGGCCGAAGGTTACGAGGAAGAACTGGTAGGCCGCCGCACCCACGGCCGCGATGGCGGCGATGACTAACAACATCATCGGCCAGCTGGCAGGACTCCAGCCCATCGTGGAGGACATCAAGCCCATGAAGGCCAAGACCAAGAAGTTCAGCCCCGCCACCACGCCGAAGGCCGCGAGGATGCCACGTACCGGGCTCGTAACTGCCTCGCCGCGACGGCCCAGGTAATACGGCAGCGTCATCGCCAGGAGCAGCATCACAAGGAAGCCGAAGACCAGCACGAAGAGTAGCGAGGCGCCACCCGTGATGTTCTTCTCGGTCGGGTCAACCGGGCTGACCACCGTCTGTACGGGGTGAAGGTTGGAGGAGGTGAAGTTGATGGGCACGGCCATGTTCTGTGCGGACGTATCCGGCTGGCTAATGGAGGGGGCTTTGGCGGCACCGTCGGCAAGTTTGGTGGCCAATTCGTTCGAGCCCGCCTTGAGCTGGTCCATGCCATCCTTCAGCTCCGTGCCACCGGCTGCCAGCTGGCTCGTGCCGTCCTTCAACGTGCCGGTGCCCTCATGCAAGCGGGAAGCACCGTCCTGCAGCTGGGCGGCACCGTCGCCCAGCTCGCCAACACCCGCGCGCAACTGCTGCGAGCCATCGGACAAACGGTGCGCACCGTCATTGAGGGCCATCATGCCGCCGAGGTACTCCGAGTTGGGATCGGATAGGTTGTAGTAGAGCTGACCGGTGCCGTCAGAGAGCTTTTCCAGTTGCGCCACCATGTTTCCACTGGCGGCCGGGTCCAGCTTCGAGACCAGGGAATAGAGTTGGTCGGCTTGCTGGTGCATGCCGAGGCCACGGAGGACGTCGACAAGTTGCAGCAGCGCTGGAGCTACGGCCTGCGCCTGCTTGAGCACCGGGATGAGCATGCCCGTCAGTTGGTTGACGCCGCCATCGATCTGGCCCGCGCCATCCGCTAGGCGGCCGGTTCCGGCGAGCAGTTTGGCGGAGCCGTCGGCAAGCTGCGCGGCGCCATCATCGAGCTGCGCGGCACCATCGCTGAGGCGCCCTACTCCATCATTCAGGCGGTTCGTGCCGTCCAGCAGCTGGCCCGTACCGTTGTTGAGATCGCCCGCGCCGGCGTCCAACTTGGCGATTCCCTCGACCGCGCGCCCGCCGCCTTCCTGCAATTTGCCCGCACCCTCATCGAGACGGCCGGCGCCCTCGGCCGCGGTTCCCAGACCATCGCTGAGTTTATTCAGCCCCTCAATAACCTGGTCGGCGTATTTCTTGGAAATCGCATTCTCCACGCTGGTCTGCACCTGCGGGATGAGGCTGGAAGAAATCACCGAGCCATTCGTGCCGTAGTAATCATTGGTGGCGAAGTGAATCTCCGGCTTGACCGGTTTATCGCTGATGATGGTGACGGCCTGCTCGGAGAAGTTCTTCGGGATGGTCACCACCATGAGGTATGTGCCCTTGAGCAGCCCCTCATCCCCGTCGCCCTTGCTGACTTCGGCAAAGTTCAGGTACTGCGTCTCCATTAGGCCTTCCACAACCTGATCGCCGTAGTTAGTGTAGGTGCCCTGCTTCTCGACGCCCGCGTCCTCATTCACCACCGCCAAATCAATGTTGCGCATGTACTTAGAGGGGTCCCACATGGCCCACATCATGGTGCCCGCGATGACGATGGGTGCTACGAGAAGGAAAACGATGAGCACGCGCGACAAGGTACTCGTGGGGCGCCAATCGAGGACGCGGTGCCACCCCATCGCCTCACTGTCGTGGCCTGCTGCGCTCCCCTTAGCTGCCTTGCCAGGCGAAGAAGTATTCTTCCGGCTTTCTTCCGTCTCACGGCGCATTCCCGCCTCCTCATGGTTTTAACTCTGGCCCGCTTATAGCCTTCTGCCCAGGACTTTCAGAGGAAGTACAACGATAAGCGGGACCACTAGTTCATTTGTTTCACCAAACATACCACCTAATATGTTGGCTCTGTAAACTTATGGCTATTCGTGTCATTGCACCCCATGCCGTTACTCCCGTGCGAGCTCCGAATCACGACCTGGTGACTGCGTTTGGCCGTGTGGGTGCTAGTTACTCCCGTGTGAGCTCCGAGTTACAAGGCACATGAACAGGGCGTTTCCCCCCTCCGGTTGCGAGGCGTTAAGGCCTGTTTTAGGCTCTGTGCCCATGGGGGATATTGAGACCTACATCCGCCTTCGTAACTCGGGGATTGCGCTGGTGGAAGCAGCAACCAGCACACCCGAAAGCTTGCGCGCGCTGGGCGCCTCACGCGGCGATGCGGCAGAGCTGGCGTCACTTCATGCCATCTATTTCGGCGATACCCGCTTCACCGGCAAGCAGCGCACCGCCCGCCAAGCAGCCCGACGCCAAGGCCACGACCTGGCCACACTAAGCCTCATTGAGTCCTACGCCGCCAAACTGAAGAAGCAACTCGACGTCTGGAATGTGCGCGTCACACTTGCATCCACACCTTCAGAACGGATTCCTTCAGTGGCGGCGGAACGTTTGAAGGAACTCAAACCGAAACGCGTGCCGTCGCCTGGGGTGCGCCTTACCTACCGCAAGAACGGCCCGTACTCGCTCACGGTTACCGACTCCGCGCTGAACATCTCCACCATGCGTAGCACCCTGGAGTCCATTAACCCCACCGACCTCTTGGACGCCACCCGTCAGGTCTTCTTTAAAGAAGGTGTGGGGTCTCGGCCGGCGGTGGGAACGAACGTCGTGATAACACTCGATGAGCTCGACAAAATCGTCCGTCATGACGGCGATGACATCGAACTCGAGCTCACCAACGGCGGGCGCATGAGCGGCGCGGAGTTTCTCACCTACAAGTTCGCCGAAACTGGCTACGCCACACTGGTCCACCCCACTATCGGCCCGGTGTGGTTGCACCGACTTTCGCGCTTTGCCAGCCTCGAGCAACGTATCATGGCCAGCGCGGAGCACCCCACCTGTGCTATCGAAGACTGCAATAAACCGGCGGACTACTGCCAGGTCCACCACATCATCCCTTGGCAGGCGGGCGGAGAAACCAACCCACCCAACCTGACCATGTTGTGCGCTTATCACAACGGTATTAACGACGATGACCCCACCAGCCCAACCGGCCGAGGCTATGTCTTTCGGCTGAGAGGACCCGTTGACTATATCCCGCCCTGGGGAACACCGATTACCGGGCAGCCGGCCTACCAAGAAGCCATAAACCGGCAGGCCACGAGCCCGACGCGCACTCCTCCAGGCCAACCACCCGATCCGCCGGACCCACACCCATCACCACCCAGCACTGTGTCGCCGCCCGGATAGTCTTCGCGGCAGCTTAGCCGCACACGTCCACACCCCGAACCGGCTCCCCACCAGCACGGAATGTCCTCTTAACACGGCGGACTCAGCCCTGCGCCACGCGGAAACCTCAGCTTTCTTGAGGCCTTCCGACTCTTTGGCGATCGCTCCATCCCATGGGCGTGTCCAATGCACCGTCCGTGCAGAACAGCCCGCCGAAAAACTCACAAACTCCCAACCGTTTGAACGGTCAGGGGTTTGTGGCGCGTGACTAGATGAGCTTTAAAAGCCGGCTTTCTTGAGGGCATCGGCCATCGAGCCACCGCCGCCGCGGTCCGCGCGGCCACGCCCTCCGTTGCGCCGGCCGGAACGGCCGCCTCGCCCCTCGGAACGCCCGCCGCCGTTGCGGCGCTTGGGGGCGGGCTGGCCGGGTTCGTCGTCAAGCCGCAGCGACAAACCAATGCGCTGGCGCTCCACGTCGACCTCCATGACCTTGACCTTCACCACTTGGCCCGAACGGACCACATCATGCGGGTCAGAGACGAACTTGTGGCTCATCGCGGACACATGCACAAGCCCGTCCTGGTGCACGCCAACGTCGATGAAGGCACCAAAGGCCGCAACGTTGGTCACGGTGCCCTCCAGAATCATGCCCGGTTTCAAGTCCGAGACCTTGTCTACGCCTTCCTTGAAGGTAGCCGTCTTGAATTCTGGGCGCGGGTCGCGGCCAGGTTTGTCCAGCTCCGCAATGATATCCGTCACCGTCGGCACACCGAAGGTATCGTCAGCAAAGTCCGCCGGCGACAGCTTCGTCAACACGCGCGAATTGCCGATGAGCTCCGAAACCCCCAGCCCGGTCTTATCCGCGATGCGCGCCACCACCGGGTAGGCCTCCGGGTGCACGGCCGAGGCATCGAGCGGGTCCTTACCTCCATTGATGCGCAGGAAGCCAGCCGCCTGTTCGAAGGCCTTCGGCCCCAAGCGCGGGACCTTCTTCAGCTCCTTGCGTGAAGCAAACGTGCCATTCTCATCGCGATAGGCCACGATGTTGGCCGCAATCGTGGAGTTCACTCCGGCCACGCGCTCCAGCAACGGAGCCGAGGCGGTATTAAGGTCCACGCCGACGCCATTCACGGCATCCTCCACCACACCATCGAGGGTGCGGGCGAGCGCGACCTGATTGACATCGTGCTGATACTGCCCCACGCCGATGGCCTTCGGGTCGATTTTCACCAACTCCGCCAGCGGGTCCTGCAGGCGGCGCGCGATGGACACCGCGCCGCGCAGGGAGACGTCCATGTCGGGGAACTCATCGGCCGCCAGCTGCGAAGCCGAATACACCGATGCACCGGCTTCCGAGACCACGACCGGGTTCGGCCGCTTCCCACCCGCCTGCGCGATGAGGTCCGCGACTTCACCGGCGAGCTTCTCCGTCTCACGCGAAGCGGTGCCATTACCAATCGCCATGAGGTCCACCGAATGAGCCGCGCTTAACGACGCCAACTCCCTCACCGCCTCAGCCCACTTCTGCTGCGGCTGGTGCGGGTAGACGATGGTGGTGGCAAGGACCTTGCCCGTCGGGTCGACGACCGCGCACTTGACGCCATTGCGGTAACCCGGGTCCAAGCCCAGCGTCGCGCGCTGGCCCGCCGGGGCGGCCAGCAGAACATCGCGCAAGTTGGTAGCGAAGACCTTGAGCGCTCCTTCCTCGGCCTTCTCCTTGAGACGCATGCGCACGTCGAGGCCCGAGGAGATGGAGAGTTTGGTGCGCCAGCCCCAGTGGACGGCGTCGGCAAGCCAGCGTGAGGTGGCAACGTCCAAGTCGAAGCGCTCCGCAATCATGCCCTCATACATGGCGTCATCGCCGGCATCGAGGTTGAGCTGCAGCACGCCTTCGTTCTCACCACGCAACAGCGCCAGGATGCGGTGCGAGGGAAGCTTGTCGAAAGGCTCAGAGAACTCGAAGTAGTCCTTGAACTTCGCGCCCTCGGTTTCCTTGCCTTCCATCACACCGGCATTCATGGAACCGCTGGTGTACATGCGCTCGCGCACTTCGCCGACGAGGTCCGCGTCCAGTGCAAAACGGTCCACCAAGATAGCGCGAGCACCCTCGAGGGCTTTCTTCGCTTCCTCGAAGCCTTCAGTGAGGTACTCCCCTGCCAGCTCGGCCGGATCCGCCGAAGGATTCTCAATGAGTTTGTCCGTCAGCGGCTCAAGTCCTGCCTCGCGCGCGATATCCGCCTTGGTCTTGCGGCGCTTCTTATACGGCAGGTACAGATCCTCCAGGCGCGCCTTGGTCTCGCAGCCCTGGATCAGTGCGCGCAGCTCATCGGTCAGCTTGCCTTGCTCCTCAATCGCGGCGAGCACCGTTTCCTTGCGCTCCTCCAGTTCCCGCAGGTAGGTCGAGCGTTCCTCGATGATACGCAGCTGCGAGTCATCCAGCCCGCCGGTGGCTTCCTTGCGGTAACGGGCGATGAACGGAACGGTGTTACCCTCCGCCATGAGCTTGAGGGCGGCTTCGACAAACTGCTCTTTGACGCCTAGCTCTCCAGCGATGGTGGCTGCGATATTCACAAAACCTCTTTATGGGTCGGGGACTTAAGACCTTCTCACCCTATACCCCGCCCTGCCACGCGCAGGAAGTGCCCAGCCCAAACTCGGTGTGACCAATCTCTGAGGTCCCGTACCACAATGTGTGCGGCGGCAAACAGTCCGCGACGGCCGCGGTGACCTTCGTCAGCGGTAAATCTGAAGAGCCGTTGACGATGACCCTCCACACGTGCTCACCCACCGGTGGCTGACCGTGCTTATCCATGTACTCGTTGACCAGAATGTTGTCGGGTTCGCAGGTAAATGACACGACCTCGGCGTTGATGTCCTGTGGCTCGACTCCGCCTTCACGCAAACGCTGCGGCATATTTTCGAGGACCTTGTTCCATTCAGCTTCGGTCATAAGTATTGACAAGTCAGTGCTCACGTCCATCTCAATCCTCCTTTAAGGTTTCCAGGTAGGCGCGATCGGCGTCACTTAGCTCCGCTGCATCCAGCAACTCTGGGCGGCGCTGCCACGTCCGCGCCAGCGACTGCTCGCGGCGCCACCGGTCCACACGGGCGTGGTCACCGGAGGTCAGCACGTCCGGAACCTTGAGACCGCGCCACTCGCGCGGCTTGGTGTAGCTGGGACCCTCCAGCAGGCCATCGGAGAAGGAATCTTCTTCGTGCGAGCGCCGGTTCCCCAACACACCAGGAATGAGGCGCACGACGGCTTCAGCGATGACGAGAACAGCTACCTCGCCGCCGATGAGCACGTAGTCGCCAATGGAGACCTCACGCACGCGGTAGCGGTGTTGCGCATCGTCGACGACGCGCTGGTCGATGCCCTCGTAGCGCCCGCACGCAAACACAATATGCTCCTCCGCGGACCAAGCTTGCGCATCGGCCTGAGTAAAGGGCGTGCCCGCAGGGGTCGGCACGATGAGCAGCGGTTTGTCCGAATCCTCGCTTTCACCATAAGAGCGCGCCTCGACGCCATGGATGTCATCGTGGCGCGGCTTGCTCAGGTGCGGCAGAGCGCTCTGGAGGTCCTGGGTGGAGGCGGTGCCGGAGGAGACGTCGTCAAGCGCCGGCCCCCACACCTCAGGCTTCATGACCATCCCGGGGCCACCGCCATAGGGAGAATCATCGACGGATTTGTGCACGTCGGTGGCCCACTGGCGCAGGTCATGCACGCCCACCGCGAGCTTCCCCTGCTCGATGGCCTTACCCAACAGCGCGTGGCGCAGCGGGTCGAGATACTCCGGAAAAATGGTGAGAACGTCAATCCTCATAGGTCGAGCAGCCCTTCCGGCGGGGTGATGGTGCAGGTCCCTGCCTCCAGATCGATCTCCGGCACGATCTCCTCCACGAAGGGCACGAGCGCTTCTTTGCCTTCGGTGAGCGTGACTTCTAGGAGGGACTGCGTCGGTCCGTGCGTCACGCCGGTCACCTCACCCACCTCTTTGCCATCAAGGAGGACGCGCAGGCCTTCCAACTCGTGGTCATAGAAGCCGTCGTCTTCTGGGTCATCCAGGGGTTCGGCGAAGAACTGGGTGCCACGCAGGGAATCCGCGGCCGTGCGGTCTGGGATTTCCTTAAACGTGATGAGCAGGCGTCCTTTGTGGGCGCGCACCGCTGCAATGGTGAGCTCATGTTCCTTCTTACCTTGCTTACCGTGAAGGACCTCGCCGACGGCGAATCGGGTCTCAGGGGAATCGGTGGTCACCTCGACGGAGACCTCGCCTTTAATGCCGTGGGATTTCACCACGCGACCAATGAGTAGTTCCATGCCTGCTAGCTTAACGGGCTACGCTGGGGCGGCGTGACTGAGCTTCCCATCAATGATGCAACCGCCTTTGGCGACGCCTCCCACAACAGTGCCGCCCTCACAACGCTGAATCTGCTCGATGAGGCCCCCGAGCCGCACCCCACACGCCCCAGACCAGCCGTTAAGAGGGTCCTCAGTGCCGACGGCGCAAACCTCATCCTCTTTTCATTCCTGCCGGGACAAGACCTACCTGATCACAAGGCCGCACACCCCATCACCGTGCAGGTGCTCCGGGGATCGGTGATTTTTAGTTGCGAGGAACAAGATGAGGTGCTCGCTCCCGGACGCATAGTGCACCTTCCGGCGTACGTGCCGCATGCGGTGACATGTAGCGAGGAACCTGCACTCATGCTGCTCACCATGTTGACACCACACACTAGCGCGAATGTATAGACTTTTAGTACTATTCTTATAGTGTGAGTAGTTCGAAGCCGTATCACCATGGAAATTTGCATGAAGAGATCCTCCAGGAGGCCATCAAGCTTGGCCGGGAGGGAGGACCGGAGGCGGTGACGATTCGCGCCGCAACGCGCGCGGTCGGTGTCTCCCCTACTGCCGCCTACCGCCACTTCAAGGATCAAGCCGCGCTTCTCGATGCCGTCGCGGACGTCGCCACCTACGAACTCATTACCAAGCTCAGCGAGGCCTTCGAAGAGACGGAAGGCACCATCGTCGACAAGATGATGGCGGCTGGTTTTGCCTACTACCACTACGCCTTGGAGGAGCAGAACTTCTTCGAGTGCATGATGGCCACGAGCGGTTTTGATATTCCAGCTGGACTCGCGGCCGCGGCCGAGGGCCCCAGCGAGGACCTACGCGTGCAGGCCACATTCAATTTCTACGGCTACATGGAGCAGTATGCGCGCTCCATCGGACAGGAACCCAGTAAGCAACACATGATGCAGAATTGCCTGGCCGGCTGGTCCACTGTGCACGGTTTCACAGTCTTGTGCCTCAGCGGTCATTTGAGGTCGCTACCGGAGGAAAAGGTGGAAGCCTTGGCGCAATCGGTCATAGCCTCCGCTGTCCGCGGCTTGGACTTCGACAATCCTCTGGAAGCGCACCACCCCGGGCGATCCTAAGCACTAAAAATCCCCGCGACCGACAGGTCAGCGGGGATAATCTTTTAGCCGAGTAGAAATTACTCTGCGGACTCCTCAGCCTCAGCGGAGTCGGCCTCTTCAGCCTTAGCGGCCTCTTCCTCGGCCTTAGCAGCCTCAGCGGCAGCGGCTTCCTCAGCAGCCTTCTCGGCGGCAGCCTTAGCCTCAGCCTCTTCCTTGGCCTTGCGCTTCTTCTCGGTGATGGCCTCGATGGTCGGGCCGTTGTTGGCCTCAGCCAGAGCAGCGTTGAAGAGGTCCAGCTTGGACGGCTTCTCCTCAGCAACCTTCAGGGTGCCCTCTGCACCCGGCAGACCCTTAAACTTCTGCCAGTCACCGGTCACCTTGAGCAGTGCGAGAACCGGCTCGGTCGGCTGTGCACCGACACCCAGCCAGTACTGAGCGCGCTCGGAATCGATCTGGATCAGGGACGGCTCCTGCTTCGGCTGGTAGATACCGATGTTCTCGATAGCCTTGCCGGAGCGGCGGGTGCGTGCATCAGCGACGATAACGCGGTACTCAGCGTTGCGGATCTTGCCCATACGCTGCAGCTTGATCTTAACGGCCATGATTGGCTCCTTTTCTAGTCACCGGGCAGTTCAGACACGCGCCGCTTGGTGGCGCGCCGGTTCAACCCTTGGATTTATCCTGCGCGTGACGTGCCGGCCGTCCGTAGGCGGTACCGGCGTTACGCAGAGATGAAGTTTTATGTGTCCTCCACGCTGTGCGTGAACAACCCCACCAACTTTAGCGGAACCCACACAAGATAGGAAATCCCCCTTAGCTCTTGCAGAGTTAGGCCTTACCCCGCGAAGGGGGTAGTCTGTAATGCGGTTATTTCGACGCCACACACTCCTCTTTTTATGAATAAACAAGCCCCCTCTACATTCCGCTACCGTTACGACCTTGACGGCCTCCGCGGCATCGCGATCGCCTTGGTTGTTCTGTACCACGTCTTCGTTGGTCGTGTCTCAGGTGGCGTCGATGTCTTCCTCCTGCTTTCCGGTTACTTCTTCTTAGGCTCGCAGCTGCGCTATGCCGCACGGCCGAATGCCTCCCTGAACCCGTGGTGGCCCATCTGGCGCACGCTCCGCCGGCTTGTTCCTTCCCTCGTGCTCGTCATCGGCGTGAGCTATGTGCTTGTCCGGCTCTTCGCGCCGAAGCTCATGAACACGGAGCTCACCAAGCAGATCACTGCGACGGTCTTCTACTACCAGAACTGGGAATTGGCACGGCAGAACGCTGACTACGCCGCCGCTTCAGCAACAACATCGCCTCTGCAGCACATGTGGTCCATGGCAGTGCAGGGCCAGTTCTACCTGTTGGGTATCTTCTTCGCGCTCGGCCTGGCCGCGTTCATGCGCCTGCGCCCAAAGAACACGGGGTTACGAGAACAGCGCTTCTCTTCCATTAATTCCATCGCTGGCCCGATTCTCCTCGTAGTTACCGTCGTCTCTTTTGCCTATGCATCCCGCGACGGACTCTTCGGCACCCCCGAAAACTACTACTCCACATGGTCTCGCGCTTGGGAGCTGACTTTGGGCGCAGTGCTCGTCATTTATGGTTCGCACCTGCGCATGCCGCAGCGCCTGTCCAACCTCGCCACGGCTCTCGGCTTGGCGGCTCTGGCTGGTACCGGCCTACTTATCTCCGACAGCTTGGCCTTCCCTGGGCCGCTGTCTCTTCTGCCCATCGGCGGTGCAGTACTCATCATCATTGGTTCTGGCGGGTCGTTCTCGCGAGTGCTCACCACCCGGGTATCTCGCTGGCTCGGTGATATCGCCTACCCGCTCTACCTGTGGCATTGGCCGCTACTCATCATTTCCATCGCTGCGCTCGGTCTTGAGACTCCTCCGTGGTGGCTCGGATCCATCATCATCGTGGTGTCGCTGGGCTTGGCGGACGTGACGCACCGTTTCGTCGAAAAGCCCCTGCGCCAGCACCGCAAACGCCCGCTTGCCGACGACCTCCCCGTCCACCGCGGTTTCGCCGACCTTCGCACGCGCACCGGCGCTCTGCGCGGCGTTGGCGGAGTCGTCGTCGCCGCCTGCACCGTTGCACTCGTGGCCGTTCAACCGCTGTGGCTGCGCAGCCTACAGGAGGCGAACCACGAAATCCTCGACCCGAAGCTCTACCCAGGGGCAACGACCTTCGTCGAGAACATCACGCCGCCTGAGAACGTAGAGATCAAGCCTGATCCGATTCTCGCGCGTGGCATCCAGCCGCCAGTCGCCGATAACTGGTGCTTCATCCCGGAACAAGAGCCAACGGACTACTTCATCGAGACCCAGAAGGACGGCGTGACGCCGTGCATCTTTGGTGACGTTGATTCCGACGTCGAGGTCTACTTAGTAGGCGGTTCGCACGCGGAGCAGTACTCTTCGGCCTTGGATCACTTGGGCCGCGAGATGGGTTTCAAGCTGGTTCCGCTCACCCGCGTGGGTTGCCCCATTGAGCTCGGCGATGAACTGAGTGTCAAGCCTTCTTGCGCCGAGTGGAGCAAGGAAGCGGTCAAGCGCATTATCGACGCGGACCCGGCCCTCGTAGTTTCTAATTCAACGCGCCCCGGTCAGCCCTTGGGTCACGGCCCAGACGCTGTCCCGCCCGGCTATAAGGCCTTCTGGGACGAGTTGGCCAAGCACGATATTCCCTTCTTGGGCTTCCGTGATAACCCGTGGGGATTCGATGAGCACGGCAATGGCCTCCAGTTTGATGAATGCTACGTAGCCACCCAGGATTCCCTCGGCTGCGGCATGCGTTTCGAAGAGGTCTACGCTCCCTATGACCCCGGCGCCGAAGTCCTCTCCCAGTACAAGAACATGCTGGCCGTGGACACCTCGAAGTGGTTCTGCGATGCCAACGGCGATTGCCCGGTCATCATCGGCAACATCATGGTCTACCGCGATATGCACCACTTCACCAAGGCCTTTGCGGATTCGGCCATCCCGCTCATCCGTGAAGCCATCACCCCCTTCCTCAATGGCGAGACGGTGCAGCAGCAGCCCCCGCAGATTCCGACGGACAGTCCCATGGTGCCCCAGACCGCTGAGACGTCACCGGCCACACCCGCGGTGCCTATCCCCTATCCTGCATATCCAGCAGATAAAGCCATTTAATCCAAAAGGGCCGGCGCTAAAAAGCGCCGGCCCTTTCTTAACGAAGAATGCTGCTGCATTCTTCGTTATTTCTTTTTGCCCTGCCCAAAGTCCAGGTTGTTGAGGTCGATATTCTCCATGCCCTTGGGCATCTTGATATCGCCTAGCCCGGGCATGCCGCCGCCGAGCTGTTCCTGCATCTTCTGCAGTTCCTGCATCGACGGCATCCCGCCACCCATGCCAGGCATTCCCCCACCACGACGCTTCGGCGGCTTGCGCTTACCATTCTTGCCCTTGCGGCCCTTCGGCTTCTTCTTGGTAGCGGAACGCCCACCGCCCATGCCCGGCATGCCAAAACGACCGGCCATCTGCGACATCATCTTCTTGGCTTCGGTGAAGCGCTCGATGAGCTGATTGACGTCAGAAACGCTCACACCAGAACCGAGGGCAATACGCTTGCGGCGCGAAGCGTTGAGAATCTTCGGGTTCTCGCGCTCCTCCGGCGTCATACCGCGGATGATGGCCTGGATGCGGTCGAGCTGCTTTTCGTCGACCATGTCGGCGATCTGGTTCATCTTGTTGCCGCCGGGCATCATCTTGAGCAGGTTGCCCATCGGGCCCAGATTGCGCACCATGAGCATCATGTCCAAGAAGTCATTGAGCGTCATCTCGCCGGAGCCCATCTTCTTGGCGGCTTCCTCCGCCTTGGACTGATCCAGCTTGGATTCCGCCTGCTCAATCAGTGTCAGCAGGTCACCCATGCCCAGAATTCGCGAGGACATGCGCTCCGGGTGGAAGACATCGAAATCCTCGAGCTTCTCACCGGTGGAGGCGAACATGATGGGCTTGCCCGTGACCTCACGAATGGACAGCGCCGCACCACCGCGAGCGTCACCGTCCAGCTTGGTCAGGACGACACCGGTGAAGTCCACGCCATCGCGGAAGGCCTCGGCGGTCTGCACTGCGTCTTGACCGATCATCGAGTCGATGACGAAGAGGACTTCGTCCGGGTTGACGGCGTCGCGGATATTGCGGGCCTGCGTCATCAGGGTTTCATCAATGCCGAGGCGGCCGGCGGTATCGATGATGACGATATCGTGCTGGGTGCGCTTGGCCTCTTCGATACCGCGCTTGGCGACGTCCACCGGATCCCCATGAGAGGTACCCATCTCATGCTCGTGGGAATCCAGGGAGGTGCCAGGATCCGGAGCGTAGACGTCTACCCCGGCGCGCTCGCCGACGATCTGCAGCTGCTGCACCGCGCCCGGGCGCTGGAGGTCACAAGCCACCAGCATCGGGGTGTGCCCCTTGGAAGCCAGATGCTTGGAAAGCTTGCCCGCCAAGGTGGTCTTACCAGCACCCTGAAGGCCGGCGAGCATGATGACCGTCGGCGGGTTCTTCGCCAGGTTTAGGCGGCGGGTCTCGCCGCCTAGAATCTCGATGAGCTCCTCGTTGACGATCTTGACTACCTGCTGCGCCGGGTTCAGTGCCTCGGAAACCTCGGCGCCTGCCGCGCGTTCCTTAATGCGCTTAATAAAGCCGCGCACGACGTTGAGCGAGACGTCCGCCTCCAGCAACGCCAGACGGATTTCGCGTGCTGTGGCATTGATGTCCGCCTCGGTCAGCTTGCCCTTGCCGCGCAGGCCGGACAGGGCTGATTGCAAGCGGTCAGACAAAGACTCAAACACGTTAAAAGTGCTCCCTCAACTATCGTGGATAAATTTATAACTTCCCCAGCTTAGCCGTTGACCAGTGCTTGGGTCACATTCCGGACTAGCGTAGCGCGGGGGATGTCGCCAAGCGGCACGGCGTGAAGCACCATCGTGGCACCCGGCGTGGTGGTGGATAGCCACTCGCACTCCGGAAGCAGCGCGAGCACGTGGCCGAGGGTACCTGGGTAGTCATCGATGCGAACCTCGAAGACTCCCCCAGTCCACATCGCCGTCGCCGGTCCCGGTACGAAATCAGGCAGCACGGTATAGGTCCCTGATTTATAGGACTGCACGAGGCGCTCCTCTACCGTCGCGAGGTCAATGGCACCGTGAAGAGCGCGAATATCAAACTCACCGGCATAGCCCTCCTCAGTGCGCACGAGGCGCGAGGAGAGGATGTTCCAGCCCAACGCGGCGATAAGTGCCAACGCACGCACGGCCTCCCTCTGATAGCTGCCGCGCCACAGGACGGTAAAGCTGTCATCCTCGGGGTTGTGGCGCAGTCCAATGTCGCGGTCGGCGGCAACCAGAGGACGAACTGGATGCAGAGCTTCTAGCTGTGCAAAAGCGCGGCCGCTGACCGCATCGATTCCTTTCTCCAGCCTGCGGTTCCACACGCCGGGACCGGTGGATTCAGCATCGGTGCGGGCGAGTACGACGAGGAGCGCTAGAGTCAGGTAGTCATAGCGCACGGCTTCGAGGAGCTCGTCACGGGCTTCATCGGATACAGGATCGGTACGGGAGACGATGCGCGCCAGAGTGGTGTGCTCAGCGACCACGGTTTGCACGCGGGAGCGATCCGCCAGGTCGAGGCCAAGCTTGGCCGCGGCACGCGCCACCATCTCCGCCCCCACCAGCTCGTGCGGGCGACCATATCCTTTCCCGATATCGTGGTAGAGCCCCACCAAGAGCAGCAGATCGGGCCTCGCTACGGAGGTGCGTGCTTCTGCACAGCGCGCGACGGTAAGGATGGAATGGTAGTCCACGGTATGAGCGTGCGTGCGCTCGCGCGGCAGCAGCCCTCGGATGTGTTCCCACTCTGGGACGAGCCGCTCCCACAAGCCGTGAGCATCCATCTCCTGAATGAGGCGCGGGGTATTGAGCGGCGAGGACAATAAACTAAAGAATGCATCCGTCGCAGCGGCGGGCCAGCGTTCGGGCAGCTCCGGTAACTCGCGCAGCTGCTCCCAGACATGGGGCGGAACGCTTCTGCCCGAGCGTGCTGCGGCGGCGGCCACGCGCAAGAGCAGCCACGGCTCATCCAAGTCCGCGGTACGAGCGAGACGGATCTCGCCTCCGGCATCAACCACCCCAATATCGAGGGGCTTACGTGTGCGGTTGTGGCTGCGCTTGGATACGACTCCCCGGGCAGTCGCCAATGCCCTCTCCACGGCTCTATCTACCGCGGTAGCCGCGGTGACCACGGCCGCGGACAAGTCATAGCGGTCGACGAAACCAAGCTCGTGGGCGATCTCCGCGGCGAACTCAGGGTCGAGAACATCGCGGTGCCGCCGGGCGGTGACGTGAAGGAGCGTGCGGACGTCGAGAAGCAAGGCCTGCTCCTCCTCAAGTGCTGGGGCATCCGCGAGGTTGCCAAGGGCGAGCGCCCGCAGGAATTGGATATCGCGCAGGCCGCCGCGCCCATTTTTAATATCCGGATGGGTCATCGTGGCCAGGGTGCCAGAACGGCGCCAGCGAGTAATGGCGAGGTCGACGAAAGCGTCGAAGTTGCTCTGCAGTAGGCGGCGCCACGAGGCATAGACCTGGGCGCGGGTGGAGTCCACGAGCTGCTTGTCGCCGGCAACGAAGGCCAGATCCAGCTGCGCGAAGCCGGCGGCGGGATCGGAACCAGCGATAGCGCCAAATTCGCTGGGGGTCCGCACCGCATAATCGAGCCGGTATTTGGCATCCCAGATGGGGTACCAGATTTCAGCGACCACATCTTCGGGCAGCTCCGTATCATCCGGGTGAAGGAGGATGAGATCAAGATCCGAAAAAGGGGTCATCGCCCGGCGGGCGAAAGAACCCGTAGCGGCAAGCGCACAGCCGGACGGAAGCTGCAGAGACTGCGTCAGCTCTATCGCCGAGGCATAGGCATCCTCACGCAGTTGAGCGGCCGTAGACACTTCTACAGGGCTGCCTCGCCGCGCTCACCGGTGCGCACGCGGATGACATCCTCAACAGGAGTAATCCAAATCTTGCCGTCACCGATCTTTCCGGTATAGGCAGCGTCAACGATGGCAGAAAGGATATCCTCCACCTGCTCGTCGGAAGTGACTACCTCCAGCTTGACCTTGGGCACGAAGTCGGTGGCATACTCGGCGCCACGGTAGACCTCGCTGTGGCCGCGCTGCTGGCCGAAACCCTGGGTCTCGGTCACGGTCAGGCCGTGCACGTCGTGCTGCTCCAAGGCCTCACGGATGTCCGGCAGCGTGAACGGTTTGACGATGGCAGTGATGAGCTTCATCTGTTACTCCTTAGCTCCGGCGGTGTCGACCCGCGGCTGGACGGTTGGTGCAGGATTCATCCTAGCGTCGTGGGTGTGGCGGCGGTGCGAAGCCCCATGCGCCATAGACGAACTTCCAAAGTTCGCGCTAAACCTCCTCCTCAGAGGCCTCAACGGTCTGTGCACTCTTGCGCATACGCTTGGCGTACTTCACATCAGTGACGGTCACACCGTAGATGGAGCGTCCCATGTAGAAGGAGCCCACCGAGGCGATGATCCACACGCCGAAACACGCGATCATGACCTTGATCAGCGACCACAGGGAAAACCCGTTCTCGGCAAAATCCACGACTACCTTCGCCACAAGCAGCAGCGGGACGGCCAAGCCGACCGTCGGCCCCAACAGGTTAACGCGGGTCAATGCATCAGGCGCACGCCACAAGGCAATAGCGGTCGCAATGACCAAGACCGTGGCCACGACCAACAGAATCGAGGCGATAATCTCCGGGATAGTCATGGTCTTACCTCCTGCCCTTCGAGATGATGCGGGCCATCGACAACGTCGGCAGCACGCCGGCCGCAATAGCCGCGAGCATGGCGATGTCATAGACGATGGACGCGTGATTAGTCATGGACCACGAAATATACATGCACAACATGCCGTAGAAGACCATGTCACTCATCACGGTGCGGGTGAGCTCATCACGGGAGCGCAAGGCCAAAACCAACGCCGCGCACACCGATGCGCCGATGAGGAAAATACAGACAAAGACTACCCATTGAAAGGCGCTCATCGAGGAAAAATCAATCACTTCTTATCATCCTTTCGGGCATCCTTGTTCTGCGCAACCTGGCGCAGGGGCCACACGGAATACTTCTCCACATCGTGCGCGGCAAGCGGGGTATCGTCCGCCTTCGCGATATCGGGTGCGCGCATATGGCGGCCCAGTGTATCCAGCGGATACTCGTAGAACGTAGAGGCGAGCTCCTTGGTGGGACCCTGCCCAGGAACGCCATAGTCAATCCCTTTCACCTGCGGGGCGAGGCGCTCCTCCATATCCGCCAGATCTTCCATAATGCTGGCTGGGTCATCCCCCATGACCGCTTGAACCAGCACGATACGCGGCAGGCCTTCTGCAATCGGCTCGCGCAAGCCCAAGGACAAGGTACCTGGGGTCGCGGTAATGGACGAGGTGAACCAGAAGATCTCCCACGCGCCGGTCACGCGCAAGGGGTACCGCACCACTACCGGGCGGTAGCTATTCTGCGGCTTGAAGGATTCCGCGGCGAGCGAGAAACCCGCGACAAAGATTTCCTTGATCAGCCATAGCGCGTAGACAACGGCATGCACTGCAGTCTTCATTTAACGGCCCTCCTGAAGGGAATCGATGTCGGGTAAGGCTACGGGGTCGTCGCCAAGCACTGCGTCTGCATAAGCCTCCGTATCCAACAAGTCCGCTGAGGCTTCCATCGTGACGCTGATGACCGGACCGGAGAGAATGAACATGGTCAGCGAACCCAGGATCAACGCTGCCGAGGGCGCCATCAGCTTCTTACGGATCACCAGCTCATCGGGCACCTTCTCCTTGGGCAAATCCTTGCCCCAGAAGACGCGGCGCCACACGCGCAGCATGGCTAGGAACGCGGCGAAGGAGGCGATGATAATCACCGCGATGACGGTCCATGCCCATGCCCCGCCGGTGCGCGCGACTTCCGCGACGATGAGGACTTTGCCCCACATGCCGGAGAAGGGTGGGAAGCCCACGACGGAGAAGGCACCTGCGGCGAAGATCCACGCGATGATGGGATCACGGCGCGCCAAGCCAGAAAGCTTGTTGAGCCTGCCCGTACCGTACGTCTCCTCGATAGCACCAGAAGCCAAGATGAGGGAGCCTACCGTGAGCATGTGGTGAATCGTGTACAGGATTCCGGCGGCCAGCGCGCGCTGGGCATCGTGGGTGGTGAAGGCCATCATCACCAGGATGAAGGGCATACCGTTGAGCATCTGGTAGCCCAGCACGCGGCGGATGGAGTTCTCAGCCAAACCACCGAAGGAGCCCACCACCATGGAGATGATCATGATGACGATGATGAGCGTTCCCCAGCGCTGGTCCATATCGAACAGCTGCACCCACAGGCGGTAGAGCATGTACACCGCGACCTTGGTGTGCAGGCCCGAGAAGAGTCCCATGACCGCAGCCGACGTGCCCGGGTAGGTACGCGGCAGCCAGGATTGCACGGGGAACACGCCAGCCTTCGCGGCGATGGCGATAACGATGATGCCGGAAGCCACCGTCACCGGACCGCTACCGGCGGCAGCACCTGTCAGCGCCGCCAAGTTAACTACGCCAGCCACTGAGTAGATATAGCCCACGCCAACCACCAAAAGCGTGGAGGCGAACAAGTTCACCAACACGAAGGCGCGGCCGGCAGCCAAGCGTGACCAGGTACCGGACATGGTGATGAGGCCATAGGAGGGCAGCAGCATGACCTCGATGAACACGAAGAAGTTAAAGAGATCAGCGGTGAGCAGGGCGCCGCACACGCCGGTGATCAAGATAAGCGTCAGCGATGGGTAGTAGCGCGACTTGGTCTCACCGCCCACGATGGCGAACCAGTTGGCGCCGAAGGCCACGATCATCGTCGTGATGAGCATCAGTGCTGAGAAGCTATCGGCCGCGAAGGCAATACCTGCGTTGCCCACGTAGTTGCCCACGCTGTGCGCCACCACACCGTTGTTCATGGTGTAAAGCAACAGTGCAAAGGAAGCGAAGATACCCACGCCCGGAACGATGAGCATGATGGCATCGCGCACGCGGTGCCATGGCGCAAGAAGCGCCAGCGCCGCCGATACGAGGGGAACCGCCGGGAAGAGCGGGAGGAGGGCGCTTACGGTGTCATACATCTAGTTGTCCTCCTCTTGTTCGAGTTCTTTCAAACGATCCATCTTGTTGGCCGAGCGCTCCAGAATCTCCCGGTTCTGGGTGTCTCGTCCAAGCGTGGAGAAAGCGTGGTCAATGGTGTTGTCATCCACCGGCTCAACGACGTCCGTGTCGTCGTTCGCGCCCATCGCCGCCATGGTCAGCAGGATGGTCGAGGTAGCCATGGAAATCACCACGGCGGTAAGCACAAAGGCCTGCGGCAGCGGGTCCGCCATCTGGTCCATGCCCACCTGCGATGGAAAGGACTCTCCGCGATATGAGTACACGCCGGTGGCCAAGAGCATGAGGTTAGCTCCGTGGCCGAAGGCCATCATGCCCAGCACGATGTGCACGAGGCCGCGCTGCTGGATGAGGTAGACGGCGCTACCGATGAGCAAAGCAATGGTCAGTGCGAGGATCATGAGTTCTTCTCCTCTTTAGCCGAAGTGTAGTGAGGCGAGGACGCACGGTGGCGCGCCTCGGAGTCATTGAGCAACGCCGTTGGGTCTGAAGACGGGTTGATGGACTCGGGGTACGGGTCGTCGACATCCTCCATGACCACGCGCGGGGTGTTCGGCAGCGCGGAATCATCATCGTGGACCCACGGCAAGAAGTCCCGCTCAGTGCCTGGACGCAGGTAGCCACCCAAAGCATTGATGGCCATAGTGAGCATGCCCAGCACCGCGAGGTAGATGCCCAGGTCGAAGATGAGCGACGTCGTCCAGTGCTGCCCCAGGGCGTGGCCATGGATGGCAGTGAGGAAACCACCGGAGCTATGCGACGTCGGGATGTAGCCGATGAAGCCAGCCACCAGCGCCACAATGATGCCCACGCCGGTGAGGTGAATCGGGGTCATGCGACCAAAGACAATCTCATCGGTACCGCGCGAGAGGTAGGTCAAGCCGATGGCCGCACCCATGATGAGTGCCGCCGGGAAGCCGCCGCCGGAAGCCTGGTGGCCGCGGTAGAAGACGATGAAGGACATGACCACCAAGATCGGGATGGCCACAGCAATACCCTTGCGCAGCGGCACCGAGTTGAGCTGCGACTGGCCGAACGGAGCCGGGCGTGTGCCGGAGGTGAACGGGAAGCGCGGCAGCGTCGAGGTGACCGCAGCGATAACCACAGCGGCCATGCCCAGCACTGACAGCTCGCCCAGGGTATCGAGTGCACGGAACTCCACGATGATGGTGGCCACTACGTTGTCGCCACCAGTAATATCCGGAGCGTTGTTGAGGTACCACATGGCCAGGTCCGAGCGTTCGTGGCGCCCCATCAGTGCCCACACGCCCAGGAATGCGGTGAGCCCGGCGAGCACGGCTACGACGATGGAGCCCACCTTGCGGTTGGTGTCCTGCACGGGGTGGAACTTCTCCGGCAGGTAGCGCAGGACCATCATCATGACGATGACGGACAGCGCCTCCACCGTGAACTGGGTCAGGGCCACGTCGGGTGCGCCGAGAAGGAACATCTGTAAAGTCACGCCGGTTCCCGCGGTACCAATCATTACTGCACCTGTGAGGCGGTTGCGTGTACGCACCAAACCAAACATGGACAGCGCCACGATTCCCAGCGGCAGCAGGTCCCACGGATTATCAAGGCCGTCCACACGCGGGTTGAGAGCCACACCATCGACACCCGTGGACACCAGAGCGGAGCCCGCAAGGATGATGACTAGGAGGATGATCGGCAGGATCAGCTTCGACGGGTTGTGGGTATCGGACATGCGGCCAACGAAACGGCCGAAGGCTGCGCACATGTCCTGAATCCACTTCAGGATTTGGTTACCGGTGCGCGGTAGGAGCTGGCGCTCCTCCATCGTGGTCCACAGCGGCCCGCGGAAGAACAACGCGATGATGCCAGCGATAAGCACCACCACAGAAATAAGCAGCGGGACGTTCAGGCCGTGCCACAGCGCGAGGTGGGAATGGCCCTCCATGCCGATGGCCGCCACGATGTTATCGAGTGGCTTATTGAGCACTCCCATGACGAAGATAATTGGCACCGACATCACACCGGGCAGCGCCGCGGGCAGCCACAGCCTCACCGGCGCCTCATGAACATGCGACATGTTGCGCGGGCCATCGAAGAAGGCACCGAAGACGATCTTGGCGGAGTAGGTAAACGTGAAGAACGCACCCACACCGGCGATGATGAGCAGCAGCACCTGGCCAGTTGAACCGATTGGAGCTTCCTCGAAGGCGGTGAGCATTCCTTCCTTCGACACGAAGCCGAACAGCGGCGGGACCGCCGCCATGGAGGCGGCACCAATGAGCATGGAGCCAAAGGTCCACGGCATCTTGTTCCACAACACACCGAGGCGGCGGATATCGCGGGAACCGGCCTCGTGGTCGATGACGCCAATGAGCATGAAGATGGAGGACTTAAACAGCGCGTGCGCCAGCGTGTGCACGAGCGCCGCCGCGATGGCGAAGGGGGTGCCAACGCCAATCGTGGCCACAATCCATCCCAGGTGGGACACGGTGGAATAAGCGGTCAGCTTCTTCAGGTCCGTCTTCTGCACGGCAAAGACCGCCGACATCACGGCGGTACCCATACCGGCGACGATAAGCAGCCAGTTCCACGCCGCAACATCATGGAAGATGGTGGAGAAACGAATCAACAAGTAAACGCCGGCCTTAACCACTGCTGCCGCATGCAGGAAGGCCGAGACCGGCGTGGCAGCCGCCATGGCCTCCGGCAGCCAGAAGTGGAAGGGGAACTGCGCGGACTTGGTAAACGCCGAGACCGCTATGAGAATGGCAACCCCGGTGGTTAAGCCCGGGCGCTCGGCCCACACATCAGAGGCCAAGATCCCCTCAAGGTTCGTCGTCCCCGCTGCGGTTGCGGCAATCGCCACGCCCGTGAGCAAGGTAAGGCCGCCGATGAAGGTGAGGATCAGCGTGCGCTGCGAACCGGCCTCGCCGGACTTACCGCTGCGCGCGATGAGCATGAAGGACGCCAGCGATACCAGCTCCCAAGCCAGGAAGAGCACCACGACGTCGTTAGCCAGCACGAGCAGGAGGATCGACAGCGTAAACGCTGTCATCAGCACATAAAAACTGACGTTGCCTTTGCCTTTGGGCAGGTAGGTCGCAGAGTAGGTGAACACCACTGCGCCGATGACGAGAGCCAACATGGCAAAGAAGATGCCCAGCGCATCGCCCCGGAAGGCGAGATTGACGTCGACGCCTGGCGTGATGACATCACGCACCCACGTCACGGAATAGGACAGTTCTTCGCCACGGGCCAGTGCCGGAAATTCTTTAGCCAACAGTGCCGCGGCGATAATAAAAATGCCGGCTAGCGGGTAGCCGGCTGCGCGATCAGCAGCCTTGACGGCTACTGGTGCTAGCGCCACTGCGACAGCTGCGAGGAGGACGACATACAAGAGTGTCACGAAAGAGTAGCCTCACGAACCGTTGTTAGGGCTGTTTAATCAGCCTCACATAGACAGGACTGTCCTAGACTACCATTGTGACCTCCCCCAAAGCACATTTTTAATGGGACGAAGATGACGAAAGCGCCCCGCAAAGGAGGCGCTGCGTCTCGAAAGAACTTAGGTCTAGCCCAGGGATCTATAAGGTCCTACTTCTCCCCCAGCAAGGCATCAACGAAGCCTTCAACCTCAAACGGTGCGAGGTCATCTGCGCCCTCGCCGAGGCCCACGAGCTTGACCGGCACGCCGAGTTCCTCCTGTACCTGGAAGACGATGCCTCCCTTAGCTGTGCCATCGAGCTTGGTCAGGACAACGCCGGTGATGTCGACGACATCGCGGAAGATGCGGGCCTGGGTCAGACCGTTCTGCCCCACTGTCGCGTCCAAGACGAGCAGGACCTCATCGACGTCCGTCTTCTTCTCTACTACGCGCTTGACCTTGCCCAACTGGTCCATGAGGTCCACGGAGGTGTGCAAACGGCCAGCGGTGTCAACGAGAACGACGTCCACGCCTTGGTCAACGCCAGCGGCCACTGCGTCGAAGGCCACGGAAGCCGGGTCCGCGCCTTCCTTGCCGCGCACGGTGGTAGCGCCCACGCGGCGGCCCCAGGTCTCCAGCTGGTCCGCAGCCGCTGCACGGAAGGTATCCGCCGCGCCGAGCAAGACGTTGTGGCCCATCGACACGAGCACGCGGGCCAGCTTGCCGGTCGTGGTGGTCTTGCCGGTGCCATTGACGCCGACGACCATGATGACGGCTGGCTTGCCATCGTTCGGCATGGCCTTGATGGAGCGGTCCATCTCCGGGTGGCCTACCTCGATGAGGGCTTCACGCAGCATGGCGCGGGCTTCGGCCTCGGAACTGACTCCGCGCTCCGCAATCTTCTCACGCAGAGAATCAGTGACCTGCATCGTGGACTTCGTACCCAAATCCGCCATGATGAGGGTGTCTTCGATGTCCTCCCAGGCATCATCATCCAGGTCACCAGCGGAGAGAATACCCATGAGGCCCTGGCCGATGGCGTTTTGCGAGCGCGACAGGCGCCCGCGCAGCTTGCCCAAGCGGCCGGCAGCCGGCGCAATATCCTCCTGCGGCTGGGCTGCCGGAGCCTCAACCACCTCAGCGTCGTCGGATACCTCTAGCTCCTCCGGCTCAGCTTCAAGTGCCGCGCTTGCCGACGCCGCCTGGGCCCCCGCCGCCGCGGCGGCCTCCTCTGCCTCTGCATCGGCATCGGCTTCTACTTCTTCTGCCTCTGCCGCTGTTTCTTCGTCGGCCTCAGACTGGACGGAAGGCTCCTCCTCAGCCGGAACCTCAGGTGCCTCCGGAGTCTCCTCCTCTACCTTTGGGGCTTCGGCTACCGGCTCCGGTTCAACAGTCTCCGGTTCGCTGGCCGGGACAGTTTCCTCCGTGTCCGCTTCATCCTTATCAACAGCAGCGGCGCCGGAAGCGGCAGCACCAGCGGCTGCAGCGCCCGCGGCACCTGCCGCGACAACGCCAGCGGAAGAATCTTTCTCTTCTTCTACCTTTGCCGACTCCTTCTGTGCAGCCGGTTCCGGCGCGCTCACCGGCTTCGCGTCTGCGACGGGTTCCGGCTTCGGCTCTGCCTGAGACTTCGGCTCTGCCTCAGGCGTCGGTTCCGCCGCAGGCTTCGCTGCCTTCGGTGTCTCCTCCTCACCCTTGAGCTGAGCGTTCGCTAGCTCGGTGGCATCACGCTGCTCAGACTTCCTCTCCGCTTGCGGCTGAGCTTTGGGCTCGGCCGGCATGGGCTCCTCGCCCTTAGCTGCCGGCACAGGCTCCTTGGTAGCGCCGCCGCCAGCCGGGGCAAAATTAAAACCAGACTTGGCCTGGTAGTTGCCGGACTTCTGTTGCTGGGTCAGCTCCTTAGGCTCCTCCGCAGGCTTTTCGAAGGAAACCTTCTTTGACTCGCCGCGCTTCTTGCCCAAGACAACGAACAAGACCACGAGCAGAATCAGGACGATGACTGCTATCGCAATCCACATAAAAGTAGTATTCATGCCCTCCATAGTGCCAGGGTTGTCCACATCCGGCACGATAAGGAGGGTGAAAAGTGCTGGGCGCAAGCCCCACCCTAGCGCGGGGCATCCACGCCGAGACGTGTGGCGTCCTCCGCCGCCTGTGCTGTGCCCGGCGCCTCACCAGCACGGGACATGCGCTGCGAAATCACGCGCGTCACGCCATCGCCGCGCATCGTCACTCCATAGAGCACGTTGGCCACGTCCATCGTCGGCTTCTGGTGGGTAATGACGATGAGCTGAGAATCCTTACGCAGCTCCTCGAAAAGTGCGATGAGGCGGCGCAGGTTGACGTCGTCAAGCGCGGCTTCCACCTCATCCATGACGTAGAACGGTGAGGGACGCGCACGGAAAATCGCCACGAGCATAGCCAGGGCCGTCAAGGACTTCTCGCCGCCCGAGAGCAGTGACAAGCGCTTCACCTTCTTACCCGGCGGGCGGGCCTCCACCTCGATGCCGGTGGCCAGCATGTCATCCGGCTCCGTGAGGATGAGACGACCTTCGCCGCCCGGGAACAGCGTCTGGAAGACCTTGGGAAACTCCGCTTCCACGTCATGCCAGGCATCCGTGAACAGCTGCAAGATTTGCGCATCCACATCTTCGATAACGCCAGTCAGATCCTTGCGGGCCTGAATCACGTCATCTAATTGCGTGGACAGGAAACTATAGCGCTCCTCCAGAGCCTTGTACTCCTCCAAGGCCAACGGGTTGACCTTGCCCAAGGAGTTGAGGTCCTTCTCGGCTTGCTTCAACCGCTTGGTTTCGGCGGAGCGATCGAAGTCCTCACCCGGTGTGTATTCCTTGAGCAGGTCGGGGATAGCAATGCCGAGCTGCTCCACGATCTTGCCCTCGGCCTCATCCACCCGCACTTGGGCCTGGCTGCGGGCAATCTCAGAGTTATGCGCGGAGTCGGTCAGGCGATCAAGCTGCTGGCGGGTCGAGGAGACCGCCTGCTTCGCCGATTGTGCACGCCCCTGCAGCACGCCGCGCTGGGTGACCAGCTCATCGCGTTCCTCGGCGGCCCGCTCGAGTGCCTGCGCGGTCCGGGCAGCCAAATCTTGGGCATGCTTGTCGACAGTCCCCGCCAACCGCGCCTGTGCTTGCCGGCGGGCCATCGCCTGGTCGTGGCGGGCTTTGGCCTGGCGTTCGTGCTGGGCTTGGCGCCGCAGGGCCTCTCCCCTGCCCGCTGCTTGGCCGACCTTTTCCTCCGCACTGCGGGCCGCCATCTGGGCCTCTACCTCCATGGCCTTGACCTGTTCCAGGGCCATCGAGGCAGCATCGCGTTCCACCGAGGAGGGTTCATCAGCCTGCTCTTCAGCGTCCACGCGCGACAAGCGGTCACGCGCCTCCGCCAATTCTTCGCGCAGGCGGGCTAACTGCACCTCGATATCCGTGGCTCGGGCGGCGGCTTTTTCATGCTCAGCCTTGTTTGCCTCGTACTGCTTGAGCAAGCGCTGGTGATCGCGCTTCCACGCTTCGAGTTCGTGATCGTGCTCCCGCAGTGCGGCCTTGGCACTCGCCGCACCCACGCGTGCATCGTCCGCCGCCAGCTTCGCGCCTTCGAGCGTGCCGGATAGCTCCTCCAGCTCATGAGTGGCTGATTCCAGTTGTTGCTCGGCCTCCGCAATCTGGCCGCTTACCTCAACGGTGGAGACGGCGCCTGTTCCTGCCTCCACCCAGCCTTCGCCGACGAGCAGGCCCTCAGAGGTCACAGCACGCAAGCGCGGATCCTCCGCAATAAGTTCACGGGCCGCGCCATAGTCATCAACCAGGACCACGTCGGAGAGCAACCGCGTCACCGCCGCCGA
Source organism: Corynebacterium aurimucosum (assembly GCF_030408555.1). Lineage (NCBI taxonomy): Bacteria > Bacillati > Actinomycetota > Actinomycetes > Mycobacteriales > Corynebacteriaceae > Corynebacterium > Corynebacterium aurimucosum. Next base: position 1,778,977 of record NZ_CP047048.1, read on the forward strand.
TACTTCCGGGACCAAGACCATGTGATCCAGCAGCCAGCTCGCCCCGGAGGGCAAGTCCGCGTCAAGGCGCCAGGCTGAACCGGTGGGTTCCGCAGCGACGTCGATCAGCGGCGTGCGGCTCGCCTGCGCCAAGTCGCGCACGATGTCCCCGCTCACCGCGCCGGCTTGGGCCTCCGCAAAGGAACCGAGTGCTGCCGCAACGGCTGTCTCATAGCGAGTAGAAATGAACTCTGCGAGAGGTTTGAATCCCTCCCCCAGCTCGAGTGCTTCCGGAACGGTCTGGCCAAGGGTATCGATCCGAGCGCGCAAACTATAGACGGTACGCTCGTGCTCCCGCTGGGCATCACGCAGCTGCTCCAAGCGTTTATCGGCCGCGGCAGATTCGCTGGCCGCGCGCACATGCGCTTCCTCCAGCGGCTCACGCTCGGCAGCCAAGTGCTCCAGCTTGTCCGCCACCTCATCGGCTTCCGTCTGCGCTCCCCTAGTGCGCGACTTCGTATTCGCTAAAGTCTCTTCCTGACGCGCTAACTCAGACTCCGCGGAGCTGACCTGACCCGCCAAGTTCTCCTCGGCGGCGATGAGGCGAACCACGCCTTCACGGCGATCCGCAATGGCGCGCAGTTGCGCCATGTGTTCTTTATCAGCAGCCTCGAAGGCTTCCCGGCGCTCGGCCACTTCCTCCCGGATAGATTCCAAGCGCTCTGCAGCCTCTTCGGCCGCGGCCAGCAACTCTTCGTGCTCCTCATCGGCTCGCTGGGCACGTGCCTCGAGCTCCTCCGGATCCTGGCCCGCGTAGGCCACCTGTGAGCCAACGTTGCTGGCGCGCTCGGCCGCGATGCGCTGCGTGGCAGAGATTCGCTCGCTGAGGGTCGATAACTCGAACCACAGCTTCTGCGCGGCCTCCGCGCGCGGCGTGACATCCCCCAACTCGGCCTCTACCTCAAGCTGGATCTCGGTCGCCTCTTCCAGCTGGGCTGTCACTTCCTCGACCTGCTCGGCGAGCACCGCCGCGCGTTTCTCAGCGTCATCGAATGTCGCGCGCAACCGTACCACACGGTCACCAGCAAGGCGCAGGCGGGCATCGCGCAAATCCGCTTGCACAGTGGCTGCACGTTGGGCGGCCTCCGCTTGGCGCGCCAGCGGCTTGAGCTGTTTGCCCAGCTCATCGGTCAAGTCCTGCAGGCGATCCAGATTGGCCTGCATGCCCGTCAGCTTGCGCTGCGCTTTTTCTTTGCGGCGGCGGTGTTTGAGCACGCCCGCGGCTTCTTCGATATAGGCGCGGCGATCTTCCGGGCGGGATTCCAGAATCTCCGCCAGTTTTCCCTGGCCCACGATAATGTGCATCTCCCGGCCAATGCCGGAATCAGACAGCAGCTCTTGGATATCCATGAGGCGCGCTTTCGCCCCATTGATCTCATATTCGCTCGCGCCATCCCGGAACATGCGGCGGGTGACGGAAACCTCTGAATACTCGATGGGCAAGGCACCATCGGAATTGTCAATCGTCAGTGTGACCTCTGCGCGGCCGAGGGCCTTGCGGTCCCCGGCACCGGCAAAAATGACGTCCTGCATCTTGCCGCCGCGCAGTGTCTTGGCGCTGCCTTCACCCATGACCCACGCGAGCGCATCGACGACGTTTGATTTACCCGAGCCATTCGGGCCTACCACGGCGCAGATACCGGGCTCGAATTTCAGGTTCGTCGCGGACGCGAAGGACTTGAATCCTTTGAGCGTGAGCGATTTGAGGTGCATTCGAATAAGTTTAGCGCTCGATGAAGCCCGACTCACCGCGCGGGGCGGCCCACTGCTCCACCACGGCGTTCACCACGCCTGGACGGTGGGTGGTCGACGGTTCTTCACGCAGCAAGGCCAGCAACTTCTCGCAGTCAGCACGCGGGCCTTCAGCAACCACCTGGACGCGTCCGTCCTGGAGGTTCGTCGCGTGCCCAGCCAGCCCTAGTTCGAGGGCGCGGGAACGCGTCCACCAGCGAAAGCCCACGCCTTGGACGTGTCCAAGAACGAAAGCTGTGAGGCGTTCATGGCCTGCAGAGGCTGCTGCCGTGTCTGCCATCTAGTACTCCCTCAAGTTTGTGCGGTCGCTCAAGTCAAATTCGTGATCGAGACGGCGACGGTCCTCCGCGCTGCGGCGCGTGACCGGATCCGTACCATCCCAGCACTCGACGTTGTGCAGTTCCGGCAGCATATCACGGTGGAAGACGGGATCCAGGCCCTTGCGGCGCTGCTCGTTGTAGTTCTTCAGCAGCTTGATAGCCACGCCAGACAGCGGCACGATGGCGCACACGTTGAGCAGAACCATGATGGCAGCGCCGGTATCGGCCAGGTCGAACACGGTACCTAGCGGGGCCACCGCACCGTAGAAAACAAAGGCCAGAACGATGAGACGGAAAGTCCACAGCACCCACTTCTTCCCGGCGAGATACTCCACGTTGGACTCGGCAAGGTAGTAGTTGCCCAGAATCGAGGAGAAAGCCAGGAAGAACAGGATGAAGGTGACGAAGTGGATGCCCCACTCACCCACCACGCCGGAGAGCGCATTCTGGGTCAGCGTCACGCCCTCAATCGCATCAGAGCCGAAACGCTCGAAATCGGTGCCCAAGAGAATGATGAAGGCGGTAATTGTACACACCACCAGGGTGTCGAAGTACACGCCGAGGGTCTGCACCAGGCCCTGCTTCACGGGGTGGGACACCGTCGCCGTCGCTGCAGCGTTCGGCGCCGAACCTTCGCCCGCTTCGTTGGAGAACAAACCACGCTGGATACCTTTCAGCATCGCCATGCCCACGGTGGCACCGGCAGCTTCCCGGAAGCCAAAGGCAGAGCCCACGATCGAGACGACCATGTCCGGCACCTTGTCAAAGTTCACAATAACGACGATGAGACCCAAGATGAGATAGGCGCCCGCCATAAACGGCACGATAAACTGGGTCATCGAGGCGATGCGCTGCACGCCACCGATGATGATGAGCCCGGACACGGCGACGACTGCGATGCCCACGCCTGCCTTGAAGGCCGCGGAATCCTGGCCAAAAGAGGCCGCCAAAGAATCGGAAATGGCGTTGGTCTGGAACGCATTGTAGAACCAGCCAAAGGTAATGGCGATGGCCACGGAGAAGATGGTTGCTAAAGGCTTCCACCCCAGGCCACGGGACATGTAATAGGCCGGGCCACCGCGGTAGGCGTCCCCCTCACGCACCTTCCACAGCTGCGCCAGGGTCGACTCCACGAATGCTGTCGCACCACCCAGGATGGCGATGAGCCACATCCAAAACACCGCGCCGGGGCCACCCACGGAGATAGCCACGGCCACGCCTGCAACGTTGCCGGTGCCCACACGAGAGGCCGCTGAAATGGTAAATGCCTTGAAGGCAGAGATTCCGCCATAGTCGGCATCCTCATCGACGCCGACGCCCTTGGGCTTCTCGACGACCGCCTTGAACATGTCCGGCACCATGCGGACCTGCACCACGGCGGTGCGGATGCCGAAGAAGAGGCCCGCGGCGATAAGCAGCCATGGCAGGACATAGGACCACAGGCTGTCGTTAATGACACCAATCACGGTGCTGAAGATTTCTTGCATGGGTTACACATTAATAACTCACACCAGAATCGTCCTAGTTGGCCGCCAACTTCCTCCCCGCGGCGCGGCTCTGGCAATACGGGCAATAGTGAGTACCACGCCTACCTAGCACGGTTTTCAGGATTTCTTCGCCACAGCGATCACAGGGCTGACCGCCCCTCCCATATACGTGCAAGGAACGATCAAAATATCCGGATTCGCCATTAACGTTGACGTACAATGCATCAAAGCTGGTTCCGCCAACGGCGAGGGCGGAGCGCATGACGTCGGCGGCCGCAGAAATCACAGCGACAGCATCACGCTGCCGCAGAGCGCTAGCCTTCTTCAGCGGAGAAATCTGGGCCGCCCACAGCGCCTCATCGGCATAGATATTGCCCACCCCGCTGAGCACCGTTTGGTCGAGCAGAGCCACCTTGACCGCCGTGCGTTTCGCGCGCAAGCGCCGCCCTGCCGCGGTCAGGTCGAAGTCTGCTTCGAGAGGATCGGGAGCGATATGCGCCATGCTCAGCCACGACCCAAAACGCCAATAACCGAAGGTGCGTTGGTCCACGAAGCTGAGACGGGTGGCGTCATCAAGCACGGCGGCGATGCGCACGTGCGGCGAATCCACCTCGCCGATCCGCACCTGCCCCGACATGCCGAGGTGGATGAAGAGCACATCGCGAGCTGGGTCGGTGTGATCCTCGTCGGCGAACTCCAGCCACATGAACTTGCCGCGGCGCGCCACCGCGGCAATCTTCCTGCCCACCAGCAGCGCGGACAGCGGGGCTTCCTGGCCCCGGTTGGCGCGCGGGTGGAGAACGTCTACTGCAGCAAAGGAGCGGCCCACAAGATAGGGCTCGAGTCCGCTGCGAACAGACTCGACTTCGGGGAGTTCTGGCATCGAATCCTCGTAGCTTAGCTCTCTTTGCCGGCGGTGCCCTGCACCAGCAAGGGTGTCTCGCGCAATGCTTGGCACGCTTCTTCCGCTGCCTGCTGCTCGGCGAGCTTCTTGTTATGCCCTGTTCCCCTACCCACGGTCAAACCGGCCACGGTGGCCACGGCGTTGAAGGTTTGATCGTGCTCAGGACCCGTCGAGGTGGCTGAGTAGACCGGCATCGCGGCCTTCAGCTCCGCGCACAGCTCCTGCAAGGTGGTCTTCCAGTCCATATGACGGCCGGACACCACGGCGTTGTCAATCTTGGCGGCGAACAGCTTCAGCACCACCCCGCGGGCAACCTCAAAACCATGCTGGCGGTAGATAGCCCCCAGGATGGCCTCGGTGGTATCGGCCAAGATGGAGTCCTTGTCACGGCCGCCGGTGGATTGCTCGCCCTTGCCCAACAGGACGTGCTCGCCCACGCCGATTTCGCGGGCGACATCGGACAGGCCATAGCGCGACACGATGGAGGCACGCATCTTAGAAATATCCGACTCAGGGCGCGAGGGGTACTTGTCGTAGAGCTTGGCCGCGATAGACAAGCCCAAGACGGCATCCCCCAGGAACTCGAGGCGCTCGTTGTTGGGCAGGTGCCCGTTCTCGTTGGCGAAGGAGCGGTGGGTCAGTGCCAAGCACAGTAGCTCATCGCTGATCTCCACGCCGAGTGCTTTTAGCAGCGGGGCGTGATCTACCTCCGCGAAGGCCGCGGCTAGTGCCTGTTCACCAGTGAGTTTCTTCTTCTTGCTCATAGGAACTTCTCCAGTCCTGACCAGCGCGGGTCTACGCGCTCTTCTTCCCCAGAGACCCCCGTGGTTACTCCATCGGGAGCGTCCACCTCGCAGCCCTCCTCGCACGTTGGTGCAAAGGGAAGGGATAGACCTGCCTCATCGATCACGGTCTGGAGGAGGTCGAGGATTCCATCCTTGATCTCGGGAACCTCATCACCGGAACCGCGATCCTCCTCCTCGGTCTCATCCCCGCTGACGAAGGACTCATCTGCGGAAAACACCTGGGATACGTGGAGATCCAGTTCCGGGTGCAGCTCTGCCAGGCAGCGGGCGCATTCGCCGCTGAGGGTGCCGGTGATATCAGCGTCCACCAACACACCAGAGCCCAACGGGGTCAAGGTGGCATCCACCTTAACCTCAGTACCTTCCGGGATGCCGATCATTTCCACGCCGATGCGCTCTGGCGCGGGTCCGGTCTGCACGCGGTGCTCAGGCAGCGCGTCGGTTCCTTGGCTGCGGAGCAATTCCGTCACGTCGAACTTCAATGGTGATTTCATAGCGCCCACCAGCTTACCCTGTGCTGGCCCGCGCGCCCTAGACTGGCAAAGACCTGAATGCTGGGGCATAGGCGCTTAAGCACTTGGCCTCAAAGCTCGATTCTGTCCTCGGCGCTGTTCTCGCTTTTGCTGCACTCATCTCCTGGCGCGCGGAGCGCCCGCACATTAGTCCCCTCTAGTAGTCGCGGGGCGCACGCGGCGCTCGGCGCGCCGGTTCCCGAGTCTCGCGCACAGCGCCGCGTCCCTCGCCGCGCGATTCCCCACGAGAGCGCACACCGGCACCTCGGCGCAGAGCGGAGCGATCGTTATTCACGGTGCGCAGGAGGTCAGACAGGGTGGTCTCGAATTCCCCGAGCTTGGCGTCAACGAATTCATCGCACTCGGTGCGCAGACGGTTGGACTCAGAGTGCGCGGTCTCCACGATACGGTGCGCCTCATCATCGGCACGGCGCACGACCTCGGATTCGGAGACCAAGCGGTCTTGTTCAGCTTGGCCTGCAGCGACGGCACGCTGGTATTCCTCATCTGCTTGGGCGCGGGTGCGCTCGGCGTCGGAGCGTGCGTTGTCCACCAGGTTGCTGGCCTCGTCCTCTGCCTGGGCGACAAGGGTGGTGGCGCGATGTTGGGCGTCGGCCAGCATGGCGTCCGAATCCTCACGCGCACGGGTCACGGTGTCATCAGCCTCGGCATTGGCTTCAGAAATAATCTGCTCCGCGCGTTCTTCCGCACCCTGCAGGATCTCATCCTGCTTGTCCAAGACGTCCTGGGCATCATCCATTTCGACCGGGAGAGCGTTGCGGAGATCGTCGAGAAGCGCCAGCATCTCGTGGCGCGGGACCATGCAATTAGAGGTCATGGGAACGGCATAGGCCTGTTCCAGGTTGCGAACAAGTTCATCGAGGGACTCAAATACGCGGTACATGGCACCAGCCTAACCAAGCACATACGCACCGCGACGTATCCCACGCGGGAAGAAACGGCGAAAACCTCCCCACTCAGTGGGGAGGTTAAACCAAGGCATAGAGAGGAATAGAGAAAGGCTGGGGGCTAGATCACGCCCTGCGCCAGCATGGCATCAGCCACCTTCTTGAAGCCAGCGATGTTAGCACCCGCGACATAGTCACCCTCCAAGCCATATTCCTTAGAAGTCTTATCGATATTGCGGAAGATATTGGACATGATCTCGTGGAGGCGCTGGTCGGTGTACTCGAAGGTCCAGGAGTCACGGGAGGCGTTCTGCTGCATCTCCAGCGCAGAGGTCGCCACACCACCTGCATTTGCGGCCTTACCCGGCGCGAAGGCAATGCCATTTTCCACAAAGTAGTGGGCGGCATCCGGGGTACAGGGCATGTTCGCGCCTTCGGCAACATAGCGCACCTGATTCTTGACCAGGAGCTTGGCGTCCTCGCCGTCGAGCTCGTTTTGGGTAGCGCACGGCAAGGCAACGTCGGCGCTGACCTCCCATACGTTGCCACCCTCGTGATACTCCACGCCCGCACCCGCTTCGCCGGCGTAGGTGGAAATGCGCTCGCGGCGAACTTCCTTAATCTCCTTGAGTAGCTCTAGGTCCACACCGTTCGGGGTGGTGATGTAGCCGGAGGAGTCAGACATCGCGACGACGGTACCGCCGAGCTGTTGCACCTTTTCGGCGGCGTAGATGGCAACATTTCCGGAACCGGAGACAATCACCTTGGCGCCGTCGAAAGACTCACCATGGGCCTTCATCATTTCCGAGGTCAGATACACCAGGCCGTAACCGGTAGCCTCGGTACGCACGAGGGAGCCACCCCAGCTCAGACCCTTGCCGGTAAGAACGCCAGACTCGTGCTTGCCCTCCAGTCGGCGGTACTGGCCGAACAGAAAACCGATTTCGCGTCCGCCCACACCAATATCACCGGCCGGGACGTCGCGGTATTCACCAATGTGATTGTGCAGCTCCGTCATGAAGGATTGGCAGAAACGCATGACCTCGGCTTCTGACTTACCCTTCGGGTCGAAGTCAGAACCGCCCTTGCCGCCGCCGATAGGCAGGCCGGTCAGGGAGTTCTTGAAAATCTGCTCGAAGCCGAGGAACTTGATGATGCCCAGATTGACGCTCGGATGGAAACGCAGGCCACCCTTGTAGGGGCCGAGCGCGGAGTTAAATTGCACGCGGAAACCGCGGTTGACCTGAATCTGGCCGCTGTCATCCACCCACGGCACGCGGAAGATGAGCTGACGCTCGGGCTCGCACAGTCGCTCGACCAGACCGTAATCAGCGTAGTGAGGGTCTTTATTGAGGACGATCTTCAGTGAGTCGAGTACCTCAGCGAGTGCCTGATGGAATTCCGGTTCGCCAGCATTACGCTTGAGAAGCTTGCTGTAGTAATCGGAGATTTGCTGGTCGATGGACATGGCAATCCTTTCATTGGGCACCGTTCCTCACGGTCGGTGCGTCATCCATTGAACAAGCAATAGTTTTCTATCAATCGACCTAAATTGCAAGATGGCCGTACTGTGGTGTGCCTTAAGGGCTGGTCAGAGCGCGAAAATTGTTTCTCGTATCTCTGCCATATACTCATGGGCATGCGCATTCTTGTTGCCCCCGATTCCTTTAAAGGCACCGCTACTGCAGCCGAAGCTGCCGCCGCCATTGCATTGGGCGCGCGGCGCGCTCTCAGCTCCTCGCCCCACGCAGACACAGCGAAGGTAACGACCCTGCCCATGGCCGATGGCGGCGAAGGCACCGCGGAGGTGCTCGCCAGCGCCGCTGTTCATCGCCACGGCACGGCGGGGCAAACGATTACGCTGCCTACCACCGATGCCATTGGCCGTCTGACCGAGGCCAGCTACCAGCTCGTTGGTGACACAGCCTTTATCGACGTCGCCGCCGCCACCGGCCTTCCTGCCGTTTCCGACGCCCTCGATCCACTCCATGCGGATTCCTATGGAACGGGCGTGCTGGTGGCCGACGCCGAATCGCGCGGCGCCAAGCACATCGTTCTTGGTCTCGGCGGCAGCGCCAGCATCGACGGCGGTCTCGGCATCCTCGCCGCGCTCGGCGCCGCCGCCCACGATGCCCGCGGATACGCCCTGCCCAAGGGCGGCGCACCTTTGGTCAACCTCGACCACATCGACACCGCGCAGCTCAACATGAAGGCGGCCATGCTGGACTACACCTTGGTCACCGATACTCGCGCCGTGCCCGTCCAAGCCGCAACGATGTACGGCCCACAAAAAGGCGCTGAGGGCGAACAAGTAGCACTACTGGCGGGCGCGATGCTACGGCTCTGCGAAGTCACGGAGACCGACCCACAGGCCGAATTCTTTGGCGCCGCAGGCGGCATTCCCATCGCCCTGAGCTGGCTTTCGCGCACGCTCTGGGGCACCTCGGAGCACTGCCGTATCGTGCCGGGCGGCCAGTATGTAGCCCAAGCACTCAATCTACCCACGCGTATCGCCGAGGCGGATCTCGTCCTTACCGGCGAGGGGCGCTTCGACGAACAATCGCTTACCGGAAAGGTGGTGGGCACGCTGGCGGACATGACTAGCCCGCCAACCCTGGGCATCATCGCTGGCTCCGCAACCGCATCGGCGCCACAGGGCACACTGCTGGAAGAACTCGACGGGGAGGAAGAGGGGGACGTCGCCCAGCGCTTAAGCAACGCGGCCGAACGCCTCGTCCGCAGCGTTCTGCAGAGCTAAAACTCTCTGAGGCTAAAGCTCTCTGAGGCTATAGCTTTCAGCAGAACTACGGGGTCACCTGCACCGCCCACGGGAAAATTGCCGGTCGCTCGTGGGCGAGCTCGTCCTCCAGCAACACGTGGTCCTTCGGTAGAACCGAATGGGGTGTCAACAAGCGTGCGAGGACCATGGTCAGCTGATTGACGGAGCCCTTCACGCCATCGACATCGATGGCATAGCGGTAGACATTGGCGTCCTCTAAATCACGCTCTTCATGCTCATCGCGGTAGGTCTGGCGCAGCTGTTCTTCCAGCCCCTCCGGGAGTGCAGGATCGGGAACACGGGTAACCTCAGCAGAAGCTAAGGAGCCGTTATCCACCAGCTTGTGGGTAGCAGTGCTAAAGATTTCGGCCACGCGCTCGGCTTGAGCATCCGGCACCAGAACATCAAAGTGAATCAATGGCATGTAGGTAACCCTACCCAAACTTGAAGGACAGTAACTATGGCAGATCCCACACTTTCTCGGCTGAGCTCGCTCCTCCGAGAAGATTCAGTCGATCTCAGCTGGCAACGCGCCTTCTATGAAGACATGCATGCCCACCCAGAGCTGTCCCACCAAGAGGAACGCACCGCCGGGCGGATTCTGGAACAACTAGATAAGTACGAGTGCGAGCTCGTCACCGGAATTGGCGGCCATGGCATCGTCGCTATCTTCCGCAACGGGGACGGCCCAACCGCGCTGATGCGGGCTGATTTTGATGCCCTCCCGGTGGCCGAGGAAACCGGCGTCCCCTTCGCCGCCACCAATGGCGCAATGCATGCCTGCGGGCACGATGTACACACCACGGCATTGCTCGGCGCGTGCGCGATTCTCGACGCCCACCGCGACGCCTGGCACGGCACCTTCCTAGCACTGTTCCAACCGGCGGAGGAATCATCCATGGGCGCCAAATACTTGATTGCGGACGGGCTCACCGACCGCGTTCCTGCACCGGATGTGTGCTTTGGTCAACACGTCATGCCGGGCCCCGCCGGCCAGGTGCAGTCCACCGCCGGCCCCATCCTGGCCGGCTGTGATTCCCTCCGCATCCGCATCACGGGGCGCTCCGCGCACGCCTCCATGCCGCACGAGGCCATCGATCCTTCCTACGCGGCCGCCATGGTGGTCACCCGCTTACAAGCCATTGTCGGCCGCGAAGTCCCTCCCCATGATTTCTTTGTCATCTCGGTGGGCGAGCTGCATTCGGGCGATAAAAACAACATCATTCCGGGCAGCGCCGAACTCGTACTTAACACCCGCTATTACAAGCCAGAGTTGGCGCAGCGCGTCTATGCCTCCCTCGAGCGTATGGTGCGAGCCGAGTGCGAAGCCTCGGGATGCCCAGCAGAGCCCACCTTCGAGTACTTTGCCCATGGCGAAGTCACCGATAATGACGCTTCCACTCATGAGACCGTTCGCTCGGCCTTCGACGCAGTCTTTGCTGATCTCTCCGTGAGCGCCACCCCATCCACCGTCTCCGAGGATTTCTGCTATCTCCCACAAGCCTGGGGCGTGCCTTATAACTTCTGGTTCATCGGCTCCACGCCGGAGCACCTCCTGGACAACCCGCCGGTTAACCACCAATCCACTTTCCTGCCGGATTATGAACCCACCATGCGCTCGGCCACCCACGCCGGGGCTACAGCCGTCCTGTCTTTTCTGGGGCGCTAACCTTCCCAGCACAACGCTTTCGCCGTGTGTGATGATTAATGCACGCTGGCTGGCAGTGCTCTCTCCTGCAGCTGAATGCGGAACTGGTTAAGCTTGGGTGTTGGTATTTTTCCGCATTTTTATGCCTAAGGTGAAGGGATTCTCATGAGTCAACCCCAGCACTCCGATTTTCAGACCGCAGTTCCCGGACACGTCCGCGCCGCTGCTGGTGTCTCCCCCTCTGCCGCGACTAACCGCAAGTTCTGGTCCGGCTTGTCTTCTTCAGTAATGGAGCAGATTGCTGACAACTGGGAGGCCACCCGCACCGCCTACTCCGCCGCCCGCCAGCAGCACTATTTCTCTGCTGAGTTCCTCCAGGGGCGCGCCCTGATCAACAACCTCACCAACGTCGGACTCGTCGACGAAGCCCGCGCCGCCTCCAAGGCCGCCGGTCACGAACTCTCCGATGTTCTCGAAGCCGAGCACGATGCTGCACTAGGCAACGGCGGCCTGGGCCGCCTCGCCGCCTGCTTCCTCGATTCTGCTGTCACCCAGAACTACCCGGTCACGGGCTACGGCCTGCTCTACCGCTACGGTCTCTTCCGTCAGTCCTTCGACAACGGTTTCCAGCGCGAGGAACCAGATGCCTGGATGGAAAATAGCTACGACTTCATCATTCGCCGTGCCTCCGAACAGCGCTTGGTCCACTTCGATGACATGGACGTACGCGCTATCCCCTATGACATGCCGATTACCGGATACGGCACCAACAACGTAGGTACGCTGCGCCTGTGGAAGTCCGAGCCTATCGATGAATTCGATTACGATGCCTTCAACTCGCAGCGCTTCACCGAAGCCATCGTGGAGCGCGAGCGCGTCATGGACATCTGCCGCGTGCTCTACCCCAACGACACGACCTACGAGGGCAAGGTACTGCGCGTTCGCCAGCAGTACTTCTTCGTCTCGGCCTCGCTGCAGCAGATGATCGATAACTACATCGAGCACCACGGCGAGGACCTCACCGGCTTCGCCGAGTACAACTGCATCCAGCTCAACGACACCCACCCGGTGCTGGCCATCCCCGAATTGCTCCGCCTGCTTCTCGACGAACACGGGATGGGCTGGGACGAGGCCTGGAAGGTCGTCACCGAGACTTTTGCCTACACCAACCACACCGTGCTGGCTGAGGCTTTGGAGAGCTGGGAAGTATCCATCTTCCAGAAGCTGTTCTGGCGCATTTGGGAGCTGGTAGAGGAGATCGACCGCCGCTTCCGTGAAGACATGGCCCAGCGCGGCCTGGATCAAGGGCGCATCGACTACATGGCTCCGGTGTCCGACGGGCATGTCCACATGGCGTGGATCGCTTGCTATGCCGCGTACTCCATCAATGGCGTCGCCGCCCTGCACACCGAAATCATCAAGGCAGACACGCTCTCCGAGTGGCACGAGCTGTGGCCGGAGAAGTTCAACAACAAGACCAACGGCGTGACCCCACGCCGTTGGCTGCGCATGTGCAACCCGCGCCTGTCCGACCTGCTCACTGAGCAGGCTGGTTCTGATGCCTGGGTTACCGATCTGACCGAGCTGGCCAAGCTGGCTCCTGTGGCTGAGGATGAGAAGGTGCTGCGCCAACTCATCAACATCAAGCGTGCCAACAAGCAGGATTTCGCCGCATGGATTGACGCACACCAGGGCGCTACCGTGGACCCGGATTCCGTTTTCGATGTCCAGATCAAGCGCCTGCACGAGTACAAGCGCCAGCTGATGAATGCGCTTTACATCTTGGACCTGTACTTCCGCATCAAGGTCGACGGCGAAACCGTTCCGAAGCGCACCTTCATCTTTGGCGCGAAGGCAGCGCCGGGCTATGTCCGCGCGAAAGCCATCATCAAGCTCATCAACACCATCGGTGACCTGGTCAACAACGACCCGGCTACCAAGGACGTGCTCAACGTAGTCTTTGTTGAGAATTACAACGTCTCCCCCGCCGAGCACATCATCCCAGCCGCTGATGTCTCCGAGCAGATTTCCGTCGCCGGCAAGGAAGCCTCCGGTACCTCCAACATGAAGTTCATGATGAACGGTGCCCTGACCTTGGGCACAATGGACGGCGCCAACGTAGAGATCGTCGAGGCAGTGGGCGAAGACAACGCCTACATCTTCGGCGCCCGCAACGAAGAAATCCCGCAGCTGCGCGCCGAATACAACCCGGGCGAGCTCTATAACACGGTTCCGGGCCTGGCGCGTGTCCTCGATGCCTTCACCGATGGCACGCTGGGTTCGGAGAATGCAGGCATGTTTAGTGATCTGCGCTCCTCGCTGCTCGATGGCTTCGGCGAACACGCTCAGGATACCTACTACGTCCTCGGGGACTTCGCCGACTACCGCGAGACCCGTGACCGCATGGCTGCTGACTATGAAGCGGACGAGCTGGCATGGGCCAAGAAGGCCTGGCTCAACATCTGCTACTCCGGGCGCTTCTCCTCTGACCGCACTATCGCTGACTATGCCAACGAAGTGTGGAAGCTGACCCCGACCCCCATTTCCCACGTCTAGACAGACAGGGGTTAAAAGACGCACTAGTGCCTATTAACCCCTAGACGGGGCTTTCCGGAAAGACAAAGCGCCGCCCCACCACCGTTCCTCCTTCCCACTTAGTGGGTAAGGAAGCAAGCGGGGTGAGGCGGCGTTGTTTGTCTGCGACGGTTTTACTTATCGCGCAGAGTCTGGCCCAGCTCGTGCACCTGAATCATATTGGTGTTACCAGAGATTCCAGGAGGGGTACCGGCGATGACGACGATCATGTCGCCTTCCTTGTACTTATCCATTCCCAGCAGAGCCTCATCAATGGCGGCCATCATGTCATCGGTGGACTCGACCGAATCACTCAAGAAGGTCTCTGCACCCCAGGTCAACGCCAGCTGCGAGCGCACCGCCGGGTACGGGGTGAAGGCAAGGAGCGGCAGCGCGGAGTGCAAACGAGCCACGCGCTTCGCGGTATCACCGGAGGTGGTGAAGGCGACGATGGCCTTCGCATTCAGGCGCTCAGCAATATCGCGTGCGGAGTAGGACACAACACCGCGCTTGGTGCGCGGAACGTGCGACAGCGGAGGAACCTGGCCGCCTTGCTCAGCATTCGTCACGATGCGGGACATCGTGCGCACAACATTGTGCGGGTCGATGCCGACGGAGGTCTCACCGGAGAGCATGACGGCATCAGCACCATCGAGCACTGCGTTAGCCACGTCGGAGGCCTCCGCGCGAGTCGGGCGCAGGTTGGAGATCATGGAATCGAGCATCTGCGTTGCCACGATCACCGGCTTGGCATTCTCACGCGCGATCTGGATAGCGCGCTTCTGGAACAGCGGAACCTGCTCCAGCGGGACCTCGACGCCAAGGTCACCGCGCGCAATCATGATGGCATCGAAAGCCAAGACGATGGATTCAAGGGCATCGACCGCCTCCGGCTTCTCGAGCTTCGCAATAACCGGAACGCGGCGGCCTTCCTCATCCATGATTTCGTGGACCTTGTCCACATCGGCTGGGGAACGAACAAAGGACAGAGCGATCATGTCCACGCCGAGCTTCAATGCGAAGCGAAGGTCAGCAATGTCCTTCTCCGACAGCGCCGGCACAGAAATGTCCATGCCTGGGAGGGACACGCCCTTGTTATTGGAGACCGGTCCGCCCTCGGTGACCTCACAAACAACGTCATTGCCGTCGACTTCCTTGCAGACGACGGCGACCTTGCCGTCGTCGATCAGCAGGCGGTCACCCGGCTTCGCGTCCTGCGCCAGGTTCTTGTAGGTGGTGGACACGCGGTCGTGCGTACCTTCTACGTCATCAACGGTGATGCGGACGATTTCGCCGTCCTTCCACATCTCTTCACCGTTGACGAAGCGACCCAGACGAATCTTCGGTCCCTGGAGGTCCGCCAGGACGCCGACTGCCTGGCCGGTCTCATCGGTAGCCTCACGGACCCAGCGGTAGTTCGCCTCGTGGTCCGCATGCTCGCCGTGGGACATGTTTAGACGCGCCACGTTCATGCCTGCTTCAACGAGGCCAAGGATTCCTTCCTTGCTTGCTACAGCAGGACCCAACGTACAAACAATTTTGGTTCTTCTATCCAACATGGAGTGCCTTATTCACATCGGGAGTTTCTAACGGTTCCCAAACTACCCCGCTTCGCTGGTCTCGGCCACCACGAATGAAGCTCACACCATGTTTTGACCCTCGAATCAGGCTTCCCCGGTGGCTGTTGCAGCCCCTTCCGATTCAGCAACAACCGGGAATAACCGGGCACATCTGGGCATTTTGTGTCCATGCGCCCGAAACTCGAGACTCTCGGTCAAGGCGTCTTAAAACATTCTGTGATCCCGGCTACTTCCCGAAGCCTCAGCGCGTGAATCTGTCGCTAAGCGCTGCGACTGTCACCTTTGTGAGTCAGCGACTCCTGCACTGTCACCGACGTCGGCGGCACGGGCCGGGTCCACCTCTTCTGGTGTTTCCTGGCCGCGCGGCAGCCGGAAGTACACGATGAGCGCTACGACAAAGCAGACCACTGACACGATGACGTTGACACGCAGACCAAAGATGAGCGTGGCATCGTCAGCACGCATGTTTTCTACAACGAAGCGCCCCGCTGTGTATCCGGCGACGTACAGCGCAAACACACGACCATGGCCGAGCTTGAATGCCTTGTGGGCCCACAGCAGGAACACGCACACCGCCACGTTCCACAGCAGCTCATAGAGGAATGTCGGATGCACCGAGGCGATTACTTCCCCGGTCGAGCGCCCACTGATCGGCGCGTATTCACCGCTTTCATTCACACGATAATAAATGTCGAGAGCCCACGGGACGGTGGTCTCACGACCATAGAGTTCCTGGTTGAACCAATTGCCTAGGCGGCCAATAGCCTGCGCCAATATGAGTCCAGGCGCGACGGAATCCGCAAACGGCCCCACAGGGATGCCCTTGACTTTGAACATGAGCCACACCGCGACCGCACCCAAGGCCACCGCTCCCCAAATACCTAGTCCACCGTTGGTGATTTTCAGCGCGTCGAGAGGAACACACGTGGAGCAGAAGTACTTATCATTATCCGTAATCACGTGATAGAGACGGCCGCCAATGATGCCGGCTGGGATCACTACCAAGGCAGCATCCCAGACCACATCCGGGTTTCCACCCCGGGCGGTATAGCGGCGCAGAGTCATCCACAGCGCAACGAGGATGCCGGCGATAATGCACATGGCATACGCACGAATAGGGGCTGGTCCGAGATGCCACACGCCTTGTGGTGGAGAGGGAATGTTGGCGAAGTAGTAAATCTGCACGGGAAATAGTGTGCCTGAAAAAGACGGCCACTACAACGCGCTTAGCTTCTGCGCGAAGGGCACGCCGGATGCTGGCCGGCGGCCACTAAGGAGCGGGCCAAAGCCATCGGGTCCTGGGCCGCCATAATGGACTCACCGACGAGGACGGCATCGGCTCCCTGCGAGGCATAGGACAACACGTTACGCGGACTATTAACGCCGCCCACCGCAATACGTGTGATGCTCTCAGGAAGACCCGGTGAAATAGTAGAAAAGGCCTCCCGATTAAGTGCATCGGAGGCCAAAGACCACGCATTGATGGCCACGACAGTACCCCCTGCTTTGATAACGCGATCCACCTCAGCGCACGTGCGCACTTCCAGGATGGCTGTCATTCCAAGGGACTCCACGCGGTCGAGGAGCGACTCGAGGCGAGCCTGATCAAGCAACTCCACCTGCAAAGGAATCGCATCCGCCCCATAACAGCGCGCTTCATGAATCTGATAAGGATCAACAATGGTGTCGCGGCACAGCATAGGAATGTCGATTGCAGCGCGGGCAACACGCATGTCCTCCAGGGAGCCATGAAAGCGGCGCCTGTCTGTCTGGCAGGCCATGACGTGCACGCCTGCTTCCTCCAGCTTTCGTGCCAGGGCCGCGACGGAGTGCGGTCCGTCTAGGTGGACGATCTCTCCACCATAAGGCACGGCGCGCTTGATTTCGGTGATGATAGAACACCCCGAACGCAATAGGGCCTGTGCGGTATCGCGCGGTGCGTCCATGTCTCGAGACCGCGCTTTAACTTCCTTGAAGGGGACGCGCGCCTCCCGTGCGGCTACATCAGCTAGTACGCCGGCCACAAGGTGATCGACGGCAATCGGGGTAGGCATGGAGCACCTCCCTTCCCCGAAGGAAACTCAAAGAAAGAAACAGGGGCGTTTGAGATCACACTTAGGCTAGCGCGCCCTTGCCTCTAACAAGAAATCCGGGGCACCCGATTCCATGCTAGGACCACTACATGAAGCGGGAAATGCAGCCACGGCTCACGCCGCTGCCATGCCTAGGTCGACCGGGGATCGGTGGGGTCAATATCGGCATCGAGGGCATCCCACATCACACGGCCGGAGTCCTGGGAGGTTTCGAGGTCTTCCTGGAGGCGTTCCTGGCGTACCGCCGGGGTTTCATATTTGGCGGAGCGGGGCTTATCCGCCCCCGGATTGCTCGCCACCATAACCGCACCGAAGAGGGCAAGCGCCGCACCGGCGATAGCAAGCACGGGGCCAGCGGTCGACGCATCAGCGGTGAGGACAGTGGCCCAATCCGAAATGGTTGCGGAATCCACGGAGGTATCGTTCGTTCCTCCCTGCAGCAGCTCTTGAGCACGCTCCGCCTCGGGGCCGGCAGTCAACAGCGCAACCGGACGCCATCCGGCAGCCGCCGCGGCGAGTGCGGTGAGGACAGAGACAATTCGACGGCCCGTGCGCCGCAGCGCAAAGGCTGCCACACCGCCAGCGAGAACCACGACGCTGAGTGCAATGAGCTCGAGGGACCACAAGGAACCAGATAATTCCACAACACTCGAACCGGCCTTATCGTCTTCGACCGCCGCCGTCACCCACGTCATGCGGGAAGACAGCCACAACAGGATGGCGCCGACGAACATCAGCACGGGTCCGATGCGTTTAGCTCCACTGTGCTTTGCTTCAGTGCGCTTTGCTTCAGTGCGCCTAGCCATTGTTCTCCTCTCCGAAGAGATCGCGTGCATCGAAGCACGTCCGGTCCCCGGTATGGCACGCGCCGCCGTGCTGACGCACGGTCAGTAAGACGGTGTCTCCATCGCAATCTAAGCGCGCACCCACCACCTCTTGGGTATTGCCGGACGTCAGACCCTTAATCCAATACTCGCGGCGCGAGCGTGAATAGTAGGTTCCACGACGCGTCGCCAACGTATAGGCCAAGGCATGATCATCCATCCATGCCAGCATGAGCACTTCTCCGCGCTCCGATTGCACAATGGCCGGAACCAAACCCGCCTCGTTGCGCTTAAGCTGCTGAGCAATCTCTTCACTCAGCTCATAGTCCCCTACGGCCTCCGAATCGGTGCTTCTGTGCCCGCTGCTTTCATTGTGTACCTTCACTGGCGGACCTCCTTCCCTGCTGCCGCAAGTGCCTCTTTAACCTCAGAGATCTCTACCTCGCGGAAGTGGAAGATGCTGGCCGCGAGCACGGCATCTGCCCCGGCATCAACAGCCGGTGGAAAATGCTCGGCCCTACCCGCTCCGCCGGAGGCGATGATCGGCACGGACACCGCCGCACGCACCGCCTCGATCAATTCGATGTCGAAGCCCGCCTTGGTGCCGTCTCCATCCATGGAGTTCAGCAGAATCTCACCAACCCCTAGTTCCTCACCGCGCTTGGCCCACTCCACGGCGTCGAGGCCTGCCGAGCGCGTTCCGCCATGTGTGGTGACCTCAAAGCCGCTAGGAAAATCTTTCGCGCGGCGAGCATCCACCGAAAGCACAATGCACTGGGAACCAAAGACATCCGCCAGTTCGCGCAGCAACTCCGGGCGCGCGATGGCAGAGGAGTTTACAGAGACCTTATCCGCGCCGGCACGAAGAAGCTCGCGGACATCGTCCACCGACCTGACTCCACCGCCAACGGTCAACGGGATGAAGACTTGATCGGCCGTACGGCGCACCACATCGAGCATGGTGCCACGGCCATCCTTTGATGCGGAGACGTCGAGGAAGGTCAGCTCATCAGCGCCCATGTGGCCATAGCGGGCAGCCAACTCCACCGGGTCACCGGCATCACGCAGGTTTTCGAAGTTCACGCCTTTGACCACACGGCCATTATCAACGTCAAGACACGGGATCACGCGCACGGCAAGTGCCATGGTGACCATCCTCCTAAAACTAAAGGTCAGATGAGAGGCAGTCCGTATGGAAACTGCCGAATACTAAAAACTACGTCCGGCTTCAGCGCCCAATTCCCACGCTGGGGTTTAGTGCCGAAGCCTAGCGCTCCCCACGAGGATTTCGGGCGATGGCATCCAGAATTGTGGCATGAACCTGCGGGGTTCCTCCCACAAAGCCCTTCGAGTTGGCGGTCCACTCATTTCCTTCTGGATCACTCACGCGGCCACCGGCGGCCTTGATCATGAGCGCACCCGCCGCGTTATCCCATGGGTGCGGCGAGAAATTCACCGCCCCATCAAACACGCCTTGGGCCACGAAGGCATTGTCCAGCCCCACCGACCCAGTCATGCGGGGACGCAACCCGGTCTCTCGGAGGTCCTTGAACAAATCGGTTGGCAGGTGTGAGGAACAGCCCACATGACCGCGGGCCTCGTCGAAGCCCTGAGCCTCCTCGCCGCCCCCGAAACCGGTCGAGGGGCCGCCGCTGGTGCGCAGTGGCATGCCTTGTGCCGCGACGACGCGACGGTTTAGCAAAGGAAAATCTGCGACTGCGACGACGGGCTTCGCTTCGTGCAAAAGCGTGACAAGAATTCCGCAGCACGGATTTCCCGCGGAATAGTTCGCGGTTCCATCCACTGGGTCCACGACCCAGATCGTCTCTTGGAGGTCTCCCCCGTATTCCTCGCCGAGCACCGGGATTCCGGTGAGCTGACTCAGCGTTTGACGCAACTGCTGCTCAATGACCAGATCTACCTCGGTGGCAAAGTCTCCCTCGCCCTTGAAACGCGCGGGTGCTGCGCCGAGGCCCCTGCGGAAGAGATCATCAACGTGATCCACCGCTGCCTCCGCAAAGGCAACAAGCTCGCGTGGGTCCGACTCCGAAGTTCCTGTCATCGGGGCCATCGGCCTACCTCTCCTCGATCGGGTCGATGTATTCCTCTCCCGGCAGCGGGGTAACCTCTGCAACGGCAGCGAGAGCTTCCTCCAGCGTGAAGCGCTCCTCATAGAGAGCCTTACCGATGATGGCGGAATCAATTCCCTCATTTTCGTAGAGGGCCAATTCACGCAGATCATCCAGGGTGGAAATTCCTCCGGAAGCAGTGACCTTGGCTTCTGTAGCGGCCGCGACCTCACGCAACAACTCAATGTTGGGGCCCTGCAGCGTACCGTCCTTGGACACGTCCGTTACTACGAAGCGAGTACAACCAGCCGCATCGAGGCGTTCGAGGACCTCCCAGAGGTCGCCGCCATCAGATACCCAGCCGTTACCTCGCGTCCGCCACTCGCCATCCACCAGGCGGACCGCCAAGTCCACTGCGATGCAGTCACCGTGTTCTGCCAGAGCCTTGGCAATCCAGTCAGGGTTCTCCAAAGCCGCGGTACCAATATTGACGCGGCGCGCACCGGTGGCGAGAGCTCGGGCCAGAGATTCATCATCTCGAATCCCGCCGGTCAGCTCCACGTTCAGGTCCACGCTTGTGGTGATTTCGGCGAGCAGTTCATGGTTGGATCCGCGGCCAAAAGCCGCGTCCAAATCGACTGCATGCAGCCACTGCGCACCCTGAGCCTGCCACTTCAGGGCAGCCTCACGCGGCGAGCCATAGGATTTCTCGGTTCCGGCCTCTCCTTGATCAAGGCGAACTGCCTGACCATCAACGACATCAACCGCGGGCAACAGTGTAAAACTCATGGTGGGTAGTCTACCTTTCACGCGGACTCTTTAAAGCGTTCCTATCCAGTTCTTCAGCAGCTGCGAACCAACGTCACCAGATTTCTCCGGGTGAAATTGGGTGGCCCACAATGCGCCATTGTCTACCGCAGCGACAAAACGGTCACCGCCATACTCCGACCACGCCACCTTCGGCGGCTCCGTAATCTCGGTCTCCAGCTCCCAGTTCCGCGCGGCATAGGAATGCACGAAATAAAAGCGATCCTCCGGGCTCACGCCTTCAAACATGCGGCTTCCGCTAGGAAGCTCCACGGTGTTCCATCCCATGTGCGGGAGGACGGGAGCCTGCAAACGGGTAACCTCCCCGGGCCACTCGCCGCAACCTTCGGTGTGCACGCCGTGTTCAGTGCCTGACTCAAAAAGAATCTGCATGCCTACGCAAATCCCCAAAACGGGGCGACCACCAGCCAATCGCTGACCAATGATTCGCGGCCCCTGTGCGGCGCGCAGGCCCTCCATGCAGGCAGCGAACGCCCCCACTCCGGGGACCAAAAGGCCATCGGCCTCTACCGCCTGTTTCGGGTCCGCGGTCACCGCGACGGTGGCACCGACCCTCTCCAGCGCGCGCACTGCCGACCGGACATTGCCAGCGCCATAATCCAGGACTACTACGTCGTGTGAGCTCATCGTGCTTCCTTTCCGGGTCTCCTCGGCCTTCTAATCATGCGCAGGCGGGTTTGGATGTCATTCAGCTCGCTCACGCGGGTCTTGCCCAAGGCGAGGTCAGCCGCAGACATGAGCAGGCCCACCGCGATGATGGCGGCGCCAGCGGCGAACGCGCCATAATAACCAGACATAGCCACGACGGCGCCGAGCACCGTCGAGCCAAGGCCCGTGCCGCCGTCGTAGAAAATATTCCACACCGCAGAGCCCTCCGAGAGGCGCTCGCGCGGGAGACGGTCGAACATCGACAACAGCGCCTCATTTTGCACGATGCCGAAACCCGCACCGTAGATGACCGTGCCGAACACGAGCAGCCATACTGACCATTCTTGCCACAGCACGGCGGCGATAAGCCCCACGCCTAAGACTGAAAAAGCCTGAGCGGGAATCATCAGCGTGCCTGGCTGGCCTACTCGGTCCGCCACCACACCGGCCACATAGCGCGCGATCATGGCCGAACCACCAATCACCGATAGCATGAGGCCGCCCAAGACAGCGCCGCGCTCAGGATCCAACTCACGCACCGCCGGAGAAATGAAGTTAGATGCCACGCCATAGCTCACGGAAAAACTCATCAGCGCCAGTGCTGGGACGAGCACGAGCTTCCACATCGGGGCGCGCGGGGTGGTGTCTGAGGGGTCCGGCGACCCCACTGGAGCGGCTTTGATTTGCGGCACCAGAATGCACGTGAAGAATCCTAGTAAGCCAAGACCAGCAGCCAGAAGATACACCGTGTTGTAGTTAAAGGCTGAAGCCACCGCGAGGCCCACAGGCAAGAAGGCCATTTGGGCTGCACCGATGAATAGGCCGAAAATTCCCGTGGCCTTACCCAGCAGGCGCCGTGGCGTGATTTCCGCGATGAGTGCGTTCTCCGCCACTGTGAGCGCACCGAAGCCTATACCGCGCAGAGCGGAAAAGCCTAGGGCGATCGGGGCTGCATCGCCCAGCATGTGCCCCAACGCCGGCAGCCCCAGCAACAGCGCCGCGGCCGCCATAATCGGGCGGTAGCCAAAGATGCGCAGCAGCATCGGTGTTGCCATTTGGGTAAGCACTGTGGCCAGCATGAACACGCCGGTCGTGGCACCAGCCAATGTCGCGGAACCGCCGGCATCCAGCACGGCCAGCGGCACCACAGGCAGCAAGACCGACCAAGCACCAAAAGCGGAAACCACCGCGATCATGGTTTCCTTAAAGCCAGCAACCTTCCATACGCTCTGAGGGGTCTTTTCTATCACTTCGCCGCCAATCCTGCTGAAAAGATGTCAAGGAACCAGACCAAGGCGGCAGTCACGGAGATCGCCGCGAGCGCACCCGCGACCACAGTCATCAGCACCGACCCGTTCTGGTATGCCGCCCACGCACCACCGACGAGCAACCCGGCGACCAGAAAGAGAACGAGAACCATTACATTCATAAGTCTTAGAGTGCTCCCTTCGTCGAAGGAACTCCGTTCACGCGCGGATCCCGCTCAGTAGCCTGGCGCAGAGCACGGGCCACTGCCTTGTACTCGGCCTCCGTGATGTGATGCGGATCGCGGCCGTAACGCACGTTGACGTGCAAGGTCGTCGCCGAGTGCGTGGCAAAGGTTTCGAAGAAGTGTCGGTTGATAACCGTGGCGTAATGCCCACCGATAATCTGCCACTCCATGTTCTCCGGCTCGCCATTCATCACAAAGTAGGGACGCCCTGAGATATCGACGACGGCCTCCACCAGCGTTTCATCCATGGGGAGGAGCTGGGAGCCGAAACGGCGGATCCCGGACTTATCCCCCACCGCCTCCAGAAAGGCACGGCCCAGCACGATAGCGGTGTCTTCGACCGTGTGGTGAGCATCGATGTCAATATCGCCCTCAGCGTGAACGCGAAGATCGAAGGAGCCGTGGGTGCACACAGCGTTAAGCATGTGGTCAAAGAACGGCAGCCCCGTCGAAATATCCGCCTGGCCGGTGCCATCGAGGTTTATTTCTACAGAGATCTTTGTCTCCCCGGTGACGCGCTCTGCGCGGCCAATGCGGCCGCCATGGTTGTGACGTACAGCGTCGCCAGCACTCATTGCCCCACGCTCCTTCTTCAAGTCATGAGCCCACAATGTGGGCTCATTTCATCATCGTTTTTAGTTAGTCATCTCTACTGTATCTGCCAAGTCCGCCGCGGCCGAAAGGAAGGCATCATTCTCTTCAGGCAGACCGATCGTGGCGCGCAAGAGACCCGGTACACCGTTATCACGAATCAGGACATCGCGGTCCAGGAATCCTTGCCACACCGCGTGCTGATCGGCAAAGCGGCCGAAGGAGACGAAGTTGGATTCGCTGGGTACGACGTAGTATCCGAGCTCCTTAAGCCGTGCGACAACCCGGTCCCGCTCCGCCGATAGTTTGGCCACAGTTCCCAAGGTCTCTTCCTTATGCGCAAGGGCAACGGTGGCCGCGATCTGGGAGAGAACCGACAGGTGATAGGGCAAACGAACGAGCATGACGGCTTCCACGAACGCCGGATCTGCCACGAAGTAGCCCAAACGTCCGCCGGCGAAGTCGAAGGCCTTGGACATCGTGCGCGAGACCACGAGCTTGGTCGGATATTTCTCCAGCAGCGTGGTCGCAGAAGGCGAAGGCGAGAATTCCATATAGGCCTCGTCCACGATGACGATGCCCGGCGCGGCCTGCACGATCTTCTCCACCACATCAATCGGGGTGACATCACCGGTGGGATTGTTCGGTGTTGTGATGAAAACGACGTCGGGGCGGTGCTTGGCGACGGCCTCCAACGCCTCCTCCTCATCAATACGGAAATCCGCATCGCGTGGGCAGGAGATGAATTCGGTTTGGGTGCCCGCGCATAGAATGGGGTGCATCGAATAGCTCGGTGTAAATCCCAGCGCGCTACGCCCCGGCCCGCCAAAGGCCTGCAGCAGCTGCTGCAGAACCTCATTGGAGCCGTTAGCTGCCCAGACGTTCTCCACGCTGACAGCCACCCCGGTCTGCTCACTGACGTACTCCGCCAGTGCCGTGCGCAGCTCCACGGCATCGCGCTCTGGGTAACGGTTGAGCTGACGCGCGTGCTTCTCGACGGCCGCCACCATGTCCTTCACCAGCGCCTCCGAGGGCGGATAGGGGTTCTCGTTGGTGTTGAGCTGGTTGGTCACCGTCAGCTGCGGGGCTCCATAGGCGCTGGAGCCGCGCAATTCTTCGCGAAGGGGAAGATCCTTCAACTCAGCCATTGCTTAAGCCTCTTCTTTCTGGGTATCGGTGTCATCAGCGAATCGTGCCGCAATTGCTTCGCCATGGGCGGGCAAGTCTTCTGCAGTGGCGAAGGCAATGACATTCTGAGCTACCTCGCCGAGTGCCGCGCGGTCGTACTCGATGAGGTTGACCGGCCGTAGGAAGGTGTGCGTCGACAGCCCGGCGCTAAACCGCGCGGTTCCTGAGGTAGGCAAAACGTGGTTGGAACCGGCGGAATAATCTCCGAGCGGTACGGGCGAGTATTCACCAACGAAGATCGCGCCGGCGTGGCGGATACGCTCCGCAACTGCCCGGGCATTCTTTGTGTGTACCTCCAAGTGCTCAGCGGCATAGGCGTCCGCGACAGCGATACCTGTCTCGAGGTCGTCGACCAGGACGATGCCGGACTGTTCTCCGCGCAATGCCTCAGCTGCGCGCTCGGCGTTGGCGGTGGCGGTATAGCGCTGAGCTACCTCCGCATTCACCGCAGCGGCAAAGTCCTCAGAATCGGTGATGAGCACGGAGGCAGCCATGGGATCGTGCTCCGCCTGGGAAATGAGGTCATAGGCCACGTAGACGGGGTTAGCGGTCTCATCGGCCAGGATGGCGATCTCGGTAGGACCAGCTTCTGCATCAATTCCCACCACTCCCTGCACCGCGCGCTTAGCGGCAGCAACAAAGACGTTGCCGGGGCCGGTGATGATATCGACAGGCTCCAGAGCTTCTTCACCCGTGGCGGGTTCATCATCGCCGTAGGCCAGAAGCGCGATGGCTTGCCCGCCGCCGACGGCCCAGACATCATCCACGCCCAGCATGTGGCACGTGGCCAGCACTGTCGGGTGTGGCAGCCCACCGAATTCCTTCTGCGGCGGAGAAGCCACGACCATCGCCGCAGCGCCCGCTTCTTGGGCGGGGACGGCATTCATAATGACGGAAGACGGATACACCGCCTTGCCGCCCGGGACGTAGAGCCCTACTCGCTCGATGGGCTGGAAGACCTCGGTGACCGTCGCGCCTGGTGCCAGTGTCGTCGTGTGCGAAGCCGGCTTCTGATCAGCGTGAACGGCGCGCACGCGCGCGATAGATTCTTCGATGGCTGCTCGCACACTCGGGTCCAGGTCCTCGGCAGCCTTCTTCATCTCCTCCTTAGGTACTCGCACTGCGGCGGGGCGGACTCCGTCGAATTTTTCGCCGAAATCGAGGGCCGCCGCCGCACCACCCTCGCGGACTTTCTCCACCATGGGGATGACGGTGCCCATCACTGAGGACACGTCCGTTCCCCCTCGCGGCAGGACTCGGCGCAGCCGGGAGGTGGTGAGTTCCTCTCCACGCAGGTCGATGGTTCTTAGCATGCTCAGACCCCTTTTATAATATGCAGCGGTTTCTATACCTTCCCATTACTATACCTGGACCGAAAAGCCAGCGAGCTGGCAGGTAGGGGTTATAGAATGTGCCACTAGTAACACATTCCGGGACCCCGAATCGGTGAAGGGAGGCGGCGAGATGAGCAACGGCGCCGATGGCCTGGACAGCCAGCCTCCTTCCAACCTGCTTGCCCGCGTCGAAAACCTCGCACACCGCGAAAGCCTCGATTGCATTCGGGTCACCGCACACGAGCTCCTCTTCCCTCACCCACCGCTTGGGGAAACCCGCGCTTTCATGGACACCGAGGGCGAACCAATCCTGCGTTTCTACACCACCCATCACGGCGTTCTAGGTTTCGGCGACATTCCTGCTCTCAGTGAATTCGTCAATGACTGGAACCATGACTGCCTCTCGCCACACCTCATCCTCAACTATTCGGCACCTACCGCGGTAGAGGTGTGGGGGCATTCCTTCCTCGTGGTTCACCAGAAACCTACAACATCCCAGCTTTCCGCTTCGGTTCTGCCAGCACTCCACAACGCCGCGGCCTGCCTCGAAGAATTGGCCGATCACTTCCCCGTTCTCACGCTTCCCCGCCCAACGGCTCCGGAAGAAGAAACAGAACTCGACGGCCCCGTCGCCGAC
Organism: Corynebacterium aurimucosum; assembly: GCF_030408555.1. NCBI lineage: Bacteria > Bacillati > Actinomycetota > Actinomycetes > Mycobacteriales > Corynebacteriaceae > Corynebacterium > Corynebacterium aurimucosum. Next base: position 1,805,990 of record NZ_CP047048.1, read on the forward strand.
GTCGACACCGCTCGGCTCGGGGAACTCTTGCCGGCCCTCGGAATTACACGCTTCCAGGCGGATGCTGACGAGGCCGTCTATGCCTGGATCAATGATGTCCTCTTTGCTTTCGCCATCGATTCCGGCCCCAGCCTCATCATCAAAGGCCATTGGGATCCCAACCTCGCGGGCAGCGAGTTCTCCAAAATCTTCCTCATTTGCAATGACTGGAACCGGACCAATCACTCAGCCTCCGCCTTCTGCCACTCAAACATTGATGGGTTGCAGGTACGCATCGATTACGCGGTTATGACGGGTGCCGGGCTTTCCGACGCCCAATTGATCACCGCCCTCGGCCGCGGCATCAAACATGTACTCCACGGCATCGATGACATCTCACGGGAGGCGGTAGGCTCCTCCCCCGTCGCGTGGCCCTAGCGCGCCGTCGACCGGCACCTCATTTCCTTCCGAATCCCTCTCGCTCACAGCATCGCAAGGCGAATCGATGAATAGCGCGGACCAGTAGGCAAACATGGCCATAAACGGCCCTACCAGCCAGGCACTACCCGGCGAGAATTTCGGCACAAACTCTACATACTCTCCGGGATTCTCGGGAATATTAGTGGCGGTGGCTCCACCGAAGACATAAAAGGATGCCGCGCCAGCCAGAGCAGCCAGAGCCACCCACAGCAGTACGCCGACGCCACGGTAGCGCTCACCTCGCATGTAGGCAGTAGCCCCCAGGGCCGCGCTGAGAACTCCGGTGATCAGTACGAAGGTGATATAGGAATCAAATTGCACGTCGGCAACGTTGCTCAAGGCGTAGCCGCCATCATCAACCCGGTGCCCCTTGAGAGCTGGACGCCACAGTCCCCACGCGGCGCCGGCTGCAGAGAATCCAAAGAGTGCTAACGCGAGCAACCCCGCGCCGAATCCAATGGCGCGGGGTATGCGAAGGCTAGGAGCACGCAGTCCAGGCACGATACTCTCTAGCCGCAGAAGGTCCAGTTACCGTTCTCACGCTTGAAGCGCATGGTGGAGCTATCCATGCCCTGGCTGGTGTTAACGTTCACAGTCGCGGAAGCATCGTCACCGTTAACCACAACATCGTTGATGGACTCAACACCGGTCTTGGACCAGTCAAAGCCATCCATCTGGGAGGTATCCTGGCCCGCTGCCGCCATCATGTCCTTGAGCTGGTTCATCGGAACATCCGGAACCTGGTTGTAATCAACCTGATCGAGGCCGGAGTTCGGATCGTTGCGGATAGCCGCGCAGGTGTGCTCCGGGAGGTACTTCACAAAGGAACGCATGGTCTGCTGCTCATACATACCGCGTACTAGGGTGTTAATACCGTCGATATCCTCCTGGCTGGCAGCTTCACCCTGAACCGGTTCGACCTTGGGCATGTTCTGGAAAGGATCAGCGCCTTCTTCGAAGGGGTTGGCCAGAGTCTGGTTAGCAGCCTCGGGGTTCTCCCCCTCCGGCTTGGCAGCTTCGTCCTTATTCTCTTCGCCGTCCTTCTTGTCCTCCCCCTCCTTCTTCTCCTCAGAAGTCTTCTCTTCCGTCTTCTTCTCAGACGTCTTTTCCTTAGACTTCGTAGTCGTGGTGGTCTTTGCCGCAGAGGACGCAGTGTCACCTGCATTCTCATCATCGGAACCACAAGCAGCCAAGGAAAGCGGTGCAACGAGTGCAACAGCAACGAGGGACTTCTTGGCAGGTGTCAGAAAAGACAAGGGAAAACTCCTAAATGTACATAGAGAGCGATAGGTTAAACCACGCGGGACGCAGTGTTTGCTCTTGGGCAACTCACATAACCTTAACAAGCGCTGTTTGAAGAATTCATATTCTACACCTTGAAGCTTCCTGTGAGCCTCACGAGGGTTTTCTCTTGCCGCGTAGAGTTGGTCGTGTGCATCTTTCTCGCGACGCTATCGTTTCCACCGCCCTTGAGCTTTTGACCCAATACGGCCTTGCTGATGTCACTATGCGCCGAGTCGCCACCAACCTCGGAGTCGCACCCGGCGCGCTGTACTGGCACGTGGCCAACAAACAATCACTGATCGCCGCCATGACCGCAGAAATACTCGCTCCCGTCACCGGGGAAAGCACGGCGGAGCTGGTCAGCTCGCTGCACAATGAGCTGCAACGCTGGCGCGATGGAGCTGAAGTGGCCATCGCCGGAGCATCCTTCCCTGAGTCCTCAGCGAGCGCTGACGTGGAAAAGCTATTCACCAAGGCACTGCAGAAGGAGGCACCCGATGCCTCGCCGGAGGATAGAGCCGTCGCCGCCCGCACTCTGATCCACTACACGCTGGGCGCTACTTTCATGGAGCAATCCCGCGAACAGCTCAGTGGGGCGACTCCAGGCGGGACGTCGCCAAGCACAGCGTCTACAGCTTCCGAGACCACGCCGGTGGACGCCACCTCGGTGCGCGCAGCGGAGCTGATGGTCGCCGGCTTAAGATCACTGCGAAGCGATCACATGCATCAGAATTGACTAAGCTAAGCCTCATGACTGAGACCCGTGCTGACCTAACGCCATCTCGCCAGGTGTGGCCTGGTTCCCCCTCCCCGCTCGGCTCCACCTATGATGGAGCCGGTACTAATTTTGCTATCTTTTCCGAAATCGCCGAGAAGGTTGAGCTCTGCCTCATTGACCAGGACGGTAACGAAGACCGCATCGAATTAACTGAGATCACCGCACACGTCTGGCACGCCTACCTCCCGAACGTCAGCCCCGGGCAGCGCTATGGATACCGCATCCACGGCCCTTATGAACCAGAAAATGGTCTGCGCTGCGATCCCTCAAAACTTCTTGTCGATCCTTATGCTCGCGCCTTCGACGGCGACTTTGACGGGGATCCCTCGCTGTACTCCTACGATATCTTCGCAGAGGAACCCGGCAGCGGCCGCAACCAGGATGACTCCTTGGGCCACACCATGCTCTCCGTGGTCATCAACCCGTTCTTCGAGTGGCACGGCGACAACCGCCCGCACACCCCGGATAACGAAACAATTATCTACGAAGCCCACGTCAAGGGCATGACTATGACGCACCCGGATGTGCCGGAGGAGCTGCGCGGTACCTACGCCGGTATGGCACACCCAGCGATCATTAACTACTTCAAGGACTTGGGAGTGACGGCCGTCGAGCTGCTGCCGGTTCACCAGTTCTTACAGGATGATCGCCTGCGCCAGCTGGGCCTGCGCAACTACTGGGGTTATAACACCTTCGGGTTCTTCGCCCCGCATGCTGACTATGCCTACGCCAAGAAGCCTGGCGAGGTGGTCGCTGAGTTCAAGGCCATGGTTCGTGCCTTCCATGAGGCCGGAATCGAGATCATCCTCGATGTGGTCTACAACCACACCGCCGAAGGCAACCACATGGGCCCCACCATCGCCTTCCGCGGCATTGATAACCACGCCTACTACCGCTTGGTTGATGACAACCCCGAGCACTACATGGACTACACCGGTACCGGTAACTCCCTGAATGTCCGTCACCCGCACTCCCTCCAGCTGATTATGGATTCGCTGCGTTACTGGGTGACGGAGATGCGCGTGGATGGCTTCCGGTTCGACCTCGCGTCCACTCTGGCGCGCGAACTCGATGATGTGGATAAGCTCGCCACTTTCTTCGATTTGGTCCAGCAGGACCCGGTGGTCTCCAAGGTCAAGCTCATCGCCGAGCCCTGGGACGTGGGCCATAACGGCTACCAAGTTGGCAACTTCCCGCCCATCTGGAGCGAATGGAACGGCAAGTACCGCGATACCGTCCGTGATTTCTGGCGCGGGGAGCCGGCGACAATGGGTGAGTTTGCCTCACGCCTGACTGGTTCCTCCGATCTCTATGCCAACAACGGCCGCCGCCCCACCGCGTCTATCAACTTCATCACCGCGCACGATGGCTTTACGCTTCGTGATTTGGTGTCCTATAACGAAAAGCACAATTCCGAGAACGGTGAAGACAATCGCGACGGTGAGTCCCACAACCGCTCGTGGAACCATGGCGTGGAAGGGCCGACTGACGACGAAGAGATTAAAAAGCTCCGACGCCGCCAGGTCCGCAATTTCCTCACTACCCTCCTGCTATCCCAGGGCACCCCGATGCTGTGCCATGGTGATGAGCTGGGCCGCACCCAAGACGGCAATAACAACGTGTATTGCCAGGACAACGAGATTTCCTGGATCGATTGGTCGATGTTGGAGCAGGAAAAGAACGTCGCCATGCACGGCTTTACCAAGCGCCTGATCAACATCCGCAAGAACCACCCGGTGTTCCGCCGCCAGCGTTTCTTGGCTGGTGGCCCCTTTGGCTCTGAGGTGAAAGATCGCGATATTGCCTGGCTCGTGCCCTCCGGCAAACTCATGACCCCGCAGGACTGGGATTTTGAGTTCGGCAAGGCCCTCATGGTCTATCTCAACGGTAACGCGATTACGGAAACCACTGCCCGCGGTGAACGCATTACGGATGATTCCTTCATCATGATTTTCAACGCTCACCACGAAGACATCGAGTTCACGCTGCCCAAGAAGGACCTGGGTGCTAGTTGGAGGCTCATCGTCGACACCTCTGATTCCGGTGGCTATCCGGACGAGGAGAAGCTCATCGCAGCCGAAGGTTCCATCGTGGTACAGCCGCGCACAACGCTGATCCTGCGCCAGACTGAGCCCCCAGTTTTCGACGACAGCGATGACTCTGCGCAATCCGCTGCCACGGCAGAAGAAAGCCGATAGCTAGACTGCACTCCACCGTCTGCTGTCCACCATTAACCCCGTCCTTGAAAGGAAACCGTGTCCTATACCGCCCACGGTGCTGTCATTGATGTCACCACCGATGCACTCACCGTCCAACGCTCCCAGCTAGCCGCTTCCCTTGGCGCCCCAGCCCGCGAGGCTCTCTCCTTAGCTGATGCCACGGGCGTGGAGTGCACGGAACCAACGGAGACAGGGTTTGGGCAGGTCATAGTGCGCGGCACGAGCGATTCTGCAGGGACCGTTGGGGACACGATCATCCGCTTCGCCCCCGGCCAAGACGCGGCCGCATTTGCCCGCGCGGTTGAGGCAGCGCTGCGCGGCGAAGCACCGGCTGCCAGCAGTGGTGTGCAGGGGCTCAACTTCACCGCCGTCGATGTGGAAACCGCCAACGATAACTGGGGCTCGGTCTGCCAGATCGGTGCGGTTCGCTTCCGCGATGGCGAAGAGACCGAGTCCCGCACGTGGCTGTGCACTCCCCCACCGGGGCTCGAGCACTTCGACGAGGTCAACATCAGCATCCATGGCATCACAGCGGAGGACGTCGCTGATACTTTACCTTTCGCTGATGCCGCCGCCGAGCTCTTCGAGTTCCTCGGCACAGACACGCTAGTAGCCCACAACGCGCAATTCGATTCCACGGCCCTGCGCAGTGGCCTCAAGAAGGCCGACGCGCCGGTGCCAGAACTTCGCTTAGCGTGTTCCCTGGCACTGGCCCGCGACGCCTCCCGTGCAGGCGTCATCGACGTGGCCAACCATAAACTTCCCACCGTTGCCTCCTACCTCGGTGCCGAGGATTTCCGCCATCACGAGGCCACAGCCGACGCCCGCGCGGCGGGCGAGATTGTCAGTGCCCTAGCGCAGCGCTTTGGTCACTCCGGAAGCATTGAAGACTTGTTCACCACCCGTGATTTTGCGCTGGGCACGTTGAGCGAGGACTCCGTCATCCCGGTCCTGCGCGCCAACACCGCTCCCCTCTCCGCTGCCGACTTGGGCGCTGGTACGGATTTCCGCGACAAGACGCGCATGGCGGGTACAGCCTCGGGCTCGAAGAAGAAGGGCTCCGCCGCTAAGGAGCGCCGTGGTGCAGCCCCGTGGCAATCCGTATCCACTCCGGACACCATCCCGGATCCCAATCCTGATGCGGATCCGGAAGGCGCGCTATTTGCTCAGAATGTCACTCTCACCGGTGACTTCGAGCCTTTCGACAAGGGCCTTTTGTGGTCCAAGATTGCTGAACGCGGCGGCCAGGTGGGCAAGAATGTCACGAAGAAGACCACCATCCTGGTTGTGGGCCAGTGGGCTACCAAGACCTCTAAAGAAAAACGCGCTGAGGAGCTGCAAGGCAAAGGCCAGGACATCGCGATCTGGCAGACAGACAAGCTGTTAGAGGAGCTGCAGCTTGATGAGGCTCCGCCGTTCTAACCTGCGTAGCTCTTGAGCACGGAGGCGCTAGAACATCAAGGCTCTAGCGCGTGGTGGGTTTTCTACGAACTAGTGGGAACCTGTGGGCATAAAGCCCAGTCCAATAAGGGCAAGGAATCTGCACTTGCCTACCTTTCGGAGTAAATCCACCATGACCATCGCGCTGCCCACCTCCCTCCGCATCGACCACCTGCTCCCCTCGCTCTGCCCGAGCGAGGAGCTCAACGGAATCAAGCTCTGTGATGATGGCTTCGGTGATTCACCTGCTAGCCTCCAGCTATCGCGGACGCTATCGATGTCCTTGGTCCACGGCACAGGCACCGAAGCCAAGCGCGTGAGCCAGCGCGCTGTGGACGATATGGGTTTGACCGTGCGCCAAGCTTGGGATGCTGCCGCGCTGAATCTGCAACGCCGCGCACTGACGCAGCAGGGGCTGCGCTTCTTTACCCGGCCTGCCGAACTCGGACTGGGTAGAACGGAAAAGGGCCTAGAGGTGCGGGTGCATCGCTGCGCTGTCTCGTCGTGGTTGGCTCACCCGCAGGCCTTCGTTATCCTGGACAATCATTTGCAGCGGCTTAGCCAGGCTCGGAGTATTACCTACCTCGTGCCTGATGCGCACACTCTCTACGCGCTGCTCAACATTTCCCCGCAGCGCGCCACGGAACTGGCCTACCGCGCGGCCGAATTGCGCCCGCGCCATCGACCACCGCTGAGCTTGCAACCACTAGTATTAGCTAACGGCTTTCCACTGGAGGTGTAGACACACCTCCATACTTCCTCCGCCGTGGCCGAAAGGA